>CAJTOM010000028.1 GCA_910577915.1 uncultured Oscillospiraceae bacterium | reverse complement strand
GCACAAAAAGTAACTGGGCGGCCTGTGGCCGCCGGGCCGGTCGTTCGGCCGAAGGCCGAATGACGGCCCCGGGGGCGTGGGGGCGCGCAGCCCCCACAAGCTTCCGTATAGAAGAATTTACCCCTCGCCGCCGGTCGGGCGGCGAAGAAAGGAGCCTCTATGCCCGCATCATGCACCATCGCCGGCACCATCTCCCACGTGATCTTCCAAAACGAAGAAAACGGCTATACCGTTTTGCGGCTGGTCACCTCCGACGGGGAGGCGGTAACTGTGGTGGGGACCATCCCCTGCGCCGCGCCGGGGGAGGATCTGGTGGTTACCGGCCGCTGGGTCAGCCACCCCGTCCATGGGGAACAGGTGGAGGCCCGGCAGGTGGAGCGGCATATGCCCACGACGGAAAATGAGATCCTGAGCTATCTGGCCTCCGGCATCATCAAGGGCGTGGGGCCCGCTACGGCGGACAGAATGGTCCAGCGCTTCGGGGAGAGCACCCTGCGGGTGCTGGAGGAGGAGCCGGAGCTGCTCACCAAAATCAAGGGGATCACCCCGCGGAGGGCGAAGGAGATCGGGGAGAGCTACCGCTACCAGACGGGGATGCGGCGGCTGCTGGAGTTTTTGTCCCTCAACGACCTGCCCCTGAGCCTGGCCCTGCGGCTCTACCGGCGCTACGGGGGGGAGGCCATGGAGGCGGTGCGGGAGAATCCGTATCTGCTGGTGGACGAGCTCTACGGGGTGGACTTCGCCGTCATGGACGAGATCGCCCTGTCCATGGGGATGGCCGGGGACAGCAGACGGCGGATCGAGGCCTCGGTGCTCTTCGAGCTGACCTACAATCTGGGCAACGGCCACGTCTTTCTGCCCAGGGACAAGCTCATCGCCGCCGCCTCCCAGCTCATCGACTGCCCGCCGGAGACGGTGGAGGCCTCCCTGGACGACCTCATCGGCCGGGGGGCCGTCCGCTGCCAGCGGGTGGCCAGGGTGGAGGCCTGCTATCTGCGGCGGCTCTACGAGGCGGAGACCGGCGTCACGGAGAAGCTGGGCCGGATGCTGGCCTGCCAGGCGGACCGGCCGGACTACGTCCGGGTGGACGCCATTCTGGAGCAGATCGAGGCCGGGCAGGGGATCACCTACGCCCCCGAACAGCGGCGGGCGGTGGAGCTGGCGGCCCGGCAGGGGGTGGTGCTGCTCACCGGCGGCCCCGGCACCGGGAAGACCACCTCCGTGCGGGGGATCGTGGCCATGCTGGACCGGATCGGGTGCAAAATCCTGCTCATGGCCCCTACGGGGCGGGCGGCCAAGCGGCTGGGGGAGCTGTGCGCCAGGGAGGCGCAGACCATCCACCGGGCCCTGGGCATGACCTGGCGGGAGGAGACCGGGGAGGTGACGTTCCAGAAAAACGAGAAGGACCCCCTGGAGGCGGAGGCGGTGATTGTGGACGAGATGAGCATGGTGGATCTGCCCCTGCTGCACGCCCTCCTCTCCGCCGTGAAGGACGACTGCCGCCTGGTGATGGTGGGGGACCCGGACCAGCTGCCCTCGGTGGGGCCGGGGAACGTGTTCGGGGACCTGATCCGCTCCGGACGGGTGGAGACGGTGCGCCTGACGGAGATCTTCCGGCAGGCCCAGGCCTCCGCCATCATCCGCTCCGCCCACGCGGTGAACCAGGGGCAGCTGCCCCCCCTGCGCAACAGCGCCGGCAGCGACTTTTTCTTCATGCGCCGCAGGGACCCCCTGGCGGCGGTGGAGCTGGTGGTGGAGCTGTGCAGAACCCGGCTGCCCCAGAATATGGGGGTGGACGGCCGGGACATCCAGGTTCTCTGCCCCACCCGGCGGGGGGAGTGGGGCACCAGGGCCCTGAACCGGGCCCTTCAGGAGGCCCTGAATCCCCCCGCTCCGGACAAGCGGCAGAAGGCCTGGGGGGAGCTGGTCTTCCGGGTGGGGGACCGGGTGATGCAGATCCGCAACAACTACGACGTCCTCTGGGTCCGCTCCGACGGCGTCACCGGCGCGGGCATCTTCAACGGCGACGTGGGGGTGGTGGAGGACATCGACCCCGCCGGGGAGCTGATGAGCGTCCGCTTCGACGACCGCACCGCCACCTATGTCTCCGACATGCTGGGGGAGCTGGAGCTGGCCTACGCGGTCACGGTGCACAAGAGCCAGGGCAGCGAGTACAGGGCCGTGGTGCTGGTGGCCCTGCCCGCCGCCCCGGCGCTGATGGTGCGGGGGGTGCTGTATACCGGCATCACCCGGGCCAGGGAGCTGCTGGTGGTGGTGGGGGACGACGCTGCCCTGGGGCGCATGGCGGAGAACGACCGCCAGCAGCGGCGGTACAGCGGCCTGCGCTGGCGGCTGTGCCAGAGGGCGGAGATCGAATAATGCCGCAGGAAGGGAGGTGGGCGGTATGCCCACACTGGTAGAGTATCTGCGCACATACGCGGACACCACGCTCGGCCACGCGATGCTGGTGGTTTATCTCTTCGTGGTTTTGGAGGAGAGAGGGTGGAGGCGGGTGAAAAAGCTGCCCATGCTGTTCCTCTCCCCGCTGACCGTCGCCTCGGTCAACATATTCCTGTACTATGTCCTCCCCGGCGCAACTCTGATCCACTTCTGCGGGAGCAACCTGCTCATCGTGCTGCTCTGCACGCTGTGGGTGGGCTGGGCCTGGAAGGTCAGCCTATGGCGGGCCCTCTCCGCTGTGGCCATGGCGGGCCTGTTTCAGGTCTCCGTTGCCGCCCTGACCCGGTTCCTGTTCCGGAACATCCTCCAGGAGAACGAGGGCCTCCAGTTTGCGGCGGTGTCGGCCATTGCATGGGCGCTGGTGCTGCTCTCCGCCGTTCTGCTGTACCGGCTGCGCTTCGGCCACTGGTTCCGCCTCCTGCTGGAGGAGGGCCCCGGCCAGCGCAGGATGGCCCTGTTCCTGTTCGTTCTGCTGTATGTCATGGAGGCGTTCTACCTGCTTCAGCGGGGGCTCCAGCCGGCGTATTTTCCCCTCTACTACGTGCTGGTACTGGTGATGGCGGCGCTGGCGGCGGGGCTGGTGGTTTACCTGGCCCAGTGGTTCGACGCCGTCCGGAAGATGGAGGCCCAGCAGGGCGTAATCGCCCAGCAGCAGCTCTACGAGCAGGAGCTGGAGGCCATCCGCCGGGAGGTGCGCGCCTTCCGCCACGACTACAAGAACATGCTGGCGGGCCTCTCCCAGCAGGCGGGGGCGGGGGAGACCGAGGCCCTGTGCGCCGCGCTGTCGGAGCTGGACGCGGGCTTCGACCGGCGCATCGGGGAGAAGATCCAGGTCTCCACCCAGGTCGGCAATCTGCGCATTCCCCAGGTGCGGAGCCTGCTGCTGTCGAAGCTGACGGCTATGGGGGAGCGGGGGGTGGACTGCCGGCTGGAGGTGCTCTACCCCGTGGAGCGGGTGGGGATGGACGTGTGGGACTTTGTCCGCTGCCTGGGGATTCTGCTGGACAACGCCGCCGAGGCCGCCCTGGAGACGGAGACGCCCTGGGTGGAGATTGTCCTGCTGGCCCAGGGGGAGGCGCTGTCCCTGCGGGTGTCCAACCCCTACGCCGGGCGCATCGACCCCGTTAAAATGTGGGAGGAGGGCTGGTCCACCAAGGGGGAGGGCCGGGGGCTGGGCCTGCCCGGCTACCAGCGCATACTGGAGGAGTACCGGAATGCGGGCTCCGCCGCCAGCTGGGCGGGGGACGTGTTTGTCCAGGACCTCACCATAGGAGGGAGACCATGATTCAGATCTATCTATGCGACGACGAGGAGACCGTCCTCCACCAGATCAAGACCGCCCTGGAGTGGAAAATCTTCGTGGAGGACTACGACATGGAGGTATCCTGCGCCGCCCGGTGCGCCCGGGAGCTGCTGGAGGCGGCCCGGGAGGGGAGCCGGAGCGTCTACTTTTTGGACGTGGACCTGCGGGACGGGGAGTGGGACGGCTTCCGGCTGGGCCGGGAGCTGCGGCGGCGGGACCCCCACGCCACCCTGGTGTATATCACCAGCTACGGGGACCTGGCCTGGCGGACCTTCCAGTACCACCTGGAGGCCTTCGACTACATCGTGAAGGAGGGGGACCAGATGGGGGCGGCGGCGGCCCGGTGCCTGGAGGCGGTCCACGCGCGGCTGCTGGAGGAGCGCCGGGACCCGGCGGAGGTGTTCTCCCTGCGGACGGGGGACGAGACCCGCCACGTGCCCCTGGCCGACATTCTGTTCTTCGAGACCGCCCCCAAGGGCCACCACATCTTCCTCCACACCGCCTGCAGCCGGATAGACTTCGTGGGCAGCTTGAACGAGCTGGAGCGGGAGCTGGGGGACCGGTTCGTCCGGCTGCACCGGGCCTATCTGGCGGCGGCGGACAAGATCGAGGCGGTGGACTGGAAGGAGAACAGGGTCCAGGTGGGGGGCCGGACGTGCCTGCTGTCCCGGACCGGGAAGCAGACGCTGCGCAGGATGCTGGGGGGCGGCCTGTAGGGGCCGCCCTGCCGCTCAGGAAGCGGGAGGACCGTTTAGGAAATGTCGTCCCCAGAAGACCGCCGTTGTGGTATGCTTCTTCCCACAGATTGGCGGAGAGGAGGTGCGTGCATATGGCAAAGGACCGCTTTGTGGAGGTCTACTCCCAGGGGCTCACCAACGTGGAGAAAATCATTGTGGATACCGAGACCGGCGTGAATTATGTGCTGGCTTCTTCCGCTATGACGGTGGGCTGCGGCATGAGCGTCCTGGTGGACGCGGAGGGCAAGCCCATCGTCACTCCCATGGAGTGAGGGCGCGGACCCCGGCGTCGCGCAAAAAGGACGGTGTGCAAGTGACATCACTGCACACCGTCCTTTTTTGTGGCTTATGAGCCCTCGTAGGTGCTCTTCACCCGCTTGAGCCAGTCGGTGATAGGCAGGTGCTGGGGGCACAGCTCCTCGCACCGGCGGCAGACCACGCAGTCGGAGGCCTTGCCGCCGCTGCCGGCCAGACCGGCGTAGGCCTCCCGGTTGGCGGGGCGGCCCTGGCGCAGGGCGGGCTGATCGGCGTTGTAGAGGGCGAAGTACTCCGGGATGGGGATGCGCTGGGGGCAGTCGTCCACGCAGTACCGGCAGGCGGTGCAGGGGACGGCGGGCAGGGCGCTGAGCAGCTCCGCCACCTGGGCCAGCAGGGCCTGCTCCTCCCCGGTCAGGGGGGCGGGAGCGGCCATGAAGGCGGTGTTCTCCTCCAGCTGGGACATGTCGGACATGCCGCTGAGCACCATGACGACCCCCTCCAGCCCTGCGGCGAAGCGGATGGCCCAGGAGGCCGGGGACCAGTCCGGGTGGGCCTGGCGCAGGATGGCGGCGGCCTCCTCCGGCAGCTTGGCCAGCTTCCCGCCCTTCACCGGCTCCATCACCACCACCTGCTTGCCGTGGCGGCGGACGGTCTCGTAGCACTTGCGGGACTGGACGCGCTCGTCCTCCCAGTCCAGATAGTTGAGCTGGAGCTGGACGAACTCCACCTCCGGGTGCTCCGTCAGAATGCGGTCCAGCACGTCCGCCTTGTCGTGGAAGGAGAAGCCCAGGCGGCGGATGCGGCCCTGGGCCTTCTGCTCCGCCAGAAATTCGAAGGTGCGCAGCCGCCTGGCGATCTCATAGCCGGCGGCGGTGACAGAGTGGAGCAGGTAGTAGTCGAAGTACGTCACGCCGCACTTGTCCAGCTGCTCCTGGAAGAGGGCCGCCTGCTCCTCCTCCGTGTCCTCGGGCCTGAAGTGGAACAGGGGCATCTTGTCCGCCAGGAGAAACCGCTCCCGGGGGTGGCGCTCCACCAGGGTCCGGCGGACGACGTTCTCGCTCTCACCGCCGTGGTACATGTAGGCGGTGTCGAAGTAGGTGTAGCCCCGCTCCAGGAAACGGTCCACCATGGCGCACACCTGCTCCTCGTCCACCCGGCTCTGCTCCTTGGGGTCCGGCATGGGCAGGCGCATCATGCCAAAGCCTAATTTCTGCATCGTTTGGTCCTCCTTATGTGTTTGCTACCTATTGTATCACTTGGAGTTACTCCAAGGCAAGAGAAAATCCGGCAAAACATCGCCGCCCCCGCGAATCTGCGGAGGCGGCGGGCATGTCAGCTCTCGCGCTCCTCCTCCAGGCAGCGCTCGATCATGCTGACCACCACGTTGTTGAAGCTGGTCTGGTTGTCCTTGGCAATTTTCTCCACTGCGTCAATGACACTCTGCCGCAGGTAGATGGTTTTATAGCCCGCTTCCACCTTTTTCCGAGTCTTCTTGGGAACAAAAGGCATGCTGCATCACCTCGCAAAGATAGTCTAATGTAAATCAAATGTCTATCATACATTAGAAAATTCTGTTGCATTTTTGCAAGGATGATTTATACGCAGAGTGGGGTGATAAAATGGCAGATGACAAAGAGATGTATCTTGAGATGATGCGGGAAACGGAGAAAGCGATCCATATTCTTATTGCCGTTCAGCAAGGGTGCGAGGAAATGTATCTGAATGCCTCGGAGCCGGAAATCGTGCTGTTCCCAAAAAAAGAAGGAGGGAATGATATTCCCTCCAGCTCATGCGGCCCGGCCTAAAAGGCCGGGCCGCATGATATGTTACTTGCCGCCGTCCGGCTCCAGCAGCGCTTTGGCGCTGGAGGCCAGGCCGGCGAGACCCTGAATCTCGCTGGGGATGATGATCTTGGTGGCCTTGCCGTCGGCGGCGGCCTGGAAGGCCTCCAGGGCCTTGATCTTCACCACCTGGTCGTTGGGGTTGGCCTCGTTGAGGAGCTTGATGGAGTCGGCCATGGCCTGCTGCACCTTCAGGATGGCGGCGGCCTGTCCCTCGGCCTCCAGGATGGCGGCCTGCTTGGCGGCGTCGGCCCGGAGGATGGCGGACTGCTTTTCGCCCTCGGCGACCAGAATCTGGCTCTCCTTCTGGCCCTGGGCCTGGAGGATGGCCTCGCGGCGCTCGCGCTCGGCCCGCATCTGCTTCTCCATGGAGTCCTGGATGTCCCGGGGGGGAATGATGTTCTTCAGCTCCACCCGGTTGACCTTGATGCCCCAGGGGTCCGTGGCCTCGTCCAGGATGGCGCGCATCTGGGTGTTGATGTGGTCGCGGCTGGTGAGGGACTGGTCCAGCTCCAGATCGCCGATGATGTTGCGCAGGGTGGTGGCGGTCAGGTTCTCAATGGCGCTCATGGGGTGCTCTACGCCGTAGGTGTAGAGCTTGGGGTCGATGATCTGGAAGTAGATGACGGTGTCGATCTGCATGGTGACGTTGTCCTTGGTGATGACGGGCTGGGGGGCAAAATCCACCACCTGCTCCTTCAGGCTCACCCGCTTGGCCACGCGGTCGAGAATGGGCAGCTTCACGTGGGGGCCCACGCCCCAGGTGGTGTGGTACGCGCCCAGGCGCTCCACCACGAAGGCGCGGGACTGCTGGACCACATGGATGTTGGTCACCAGCAGGATCAGGACAATGACGCCGATGGCGATGAGAATGTACTGCATAGAAAACCCTCCTCTTAGTTGGTATGGGAACAGTATACCACAGAGGAGGGCGGTTTTCCACTATTATTTTTCCCCGGCGGGGGAAAAGAGGGGCGGACGGTACCGGGGCTCGCCGTACTCCCCCGGCGAGGGCGTCACCAGGAAGATGGAGCGCTCCGCCCGTTCCAGGTCCGCCGCCAGCAGCTCCGGCAGGGCCGGGCAGCGGTAGGAGACGGGCCACTCCCCCTGGCCCAGGACACAGCCGGAGGCGCCGCCATAGAACGCGATCCGGCGGTGCTCGCCGTCCGCCATGGTCAGCTCCACCACGGTGCAGCCGGCGCAGATGCGGTCGATGGAGTTCCCCCGCAGACTGGGGAGCAGACCCAGGTCCACGCTCTCCAGCATCCGCTCCGCCTGTTCCCGGCCGTTGTCCGCCGTGTACTCCGTATAGACGCCGTCGTGGGTGCGATAGCTGGTAATGGAGACCACCTCCGACCAGTCCGGGCGGAGAAGGCCGGAGAGGATGGCGCGGAAGGAGAGGTGCTTCCAGCAGGAGAAGGCGAGAACAGCCGTCAGGGAGAGGAGGAACAGCAGCAGGAGCGCCCGGCCAATCCATTGAGAGAGTTTGTTATCCATATCGTTATAAGGCGAGGGGGGACCCTCGGGGCGTGGCATCTACAATTTGTATAATAAACGCATTTTATCACAGAATTTGCCGTGCTGTCAAGCACGGCTGCCTCCGGGCCGGAGACAGCCGCTTTGACGGAGGCAGTCGATCTGCTGCAGAGTGCTGTATAGGCGAGTATATAATACGTCCTATACAATGACAAACGGCAGGTCGATAAAGCAGAGAACGTCTTTTTCCAGGTCGTAGTCAAGGCTGAAAGAAACATGTGCCGCCGCAATGTAGTCCCCCGGGGAGAAGCCCCCCAGATAGTCATACTCACTCTCACCCGTCCACACAGTGATCGTGTAGACCTCCCCCTTTTTTAATTCGGTGCTGCCCAGGGTGTCTCCGATCACCAGCGGAAGGACAGATTCTCCATTGGCGTGCATCATTTCAATGCCGCCAATCGCCTCGTTGCGCCAGATGGTTACGCTGGGCTCCTCACCGATATATTCCAGCTGTAATGTAAAGTGCAGAGGAGATTCTTTTTCCATCTGCTTGGAGTCATATATGTACTGATTAGACAGACATGTGATGCGAAACATGCGGTCATACTCGACCACGCTCTTGATGGGCTGCGTCGACACCGGGCCGTTTCCCCCATTGGAGCATCCGCTCAGCCATAGAACGCACGCAATCAGCAAAAAGCAAATCTTACGTTTCATGATCCTCCTCTTTAGTCATCCCAAAGACGAAGGCCAGCAGCAGGACCATAGATACAAACCGCTTTTTCATGTGTGTTCCCCTTATTATTTAAGAATTGGTATCAATAGGCAGATTCGACACGAACAGATACCCGTCCTCGGTGGGTCGAAGAACCATGACGTGGGTGGCGTCATCCGTTTCATACCAGACGGGCGAATAGCGCAGCTCCAGTGTGCCGTCATCCCGGCGCACACCTGAAGTAATATCCGGTATAACCATCTGCGTATCATAAGCGGCTCCGTAGTAAGCATCATATTCCGGCAGATAGGGCAGACTATCCAGCCCGACCTGATCGGTTTCCTCCAGCCCCATACCAAGGTATTGACGGAGAAGCTCGTCCATCACGTGCCGGGGAGTTTTATAGCTGTCGGCATCCAGGAAAAACTGGTAACGCTCCTCCCCAATAATAGGCCGGAGGGCGGCAAGCTCCTCCTCTGAGACGGAGTAACCCCAGTCGTCACCGTAGGGAACGCCCTCCCGGAAGAGCCAGCCCAGGTCGATTTCTTGAGGCGCGGCATACTCGCTGCTCAGGAGCATGCAGGTGAACGCCCTGCTGTTTTCCCGATGGAATATGGCCTCAATGGAAGCGATTTCTTCCTCCGTCAGCGCCTCATCCCGCTGGCAGCCAGGGAGCAGGAGAGCGCACAGGAGCAGGAGCGAGAGTAACGGTATTCTGAAAAATTTTGCCGGCATAGTGGGCACCTCCCTGCATATGCTCAAGCAGTATGGGATTTTTAGGGCATGCGGCTGATTTCGGGAATTTTATTTGTTTTGTAGCCGCAGACAGAGCAGACATACATCCCTGAACTGTATCTAAAACTATGCTGACTTCTGGCGGCGGCGGCCTCCGCGACGGGAGGCCGCCGCTTTGCCGGGGGGAGGCAGCGCTCAGGCAATGGGGAGATTCGACACGAACAAATACCCGTCCTCGGTGGGCCGAAGGACCAATATATGGGTGTCATCCGCCGCATATGAAATACGCGAGTAATAGCACAGATCCAGTGTAGCGTCCTATTTGCTGGAAAATAATAGAGCAAAGATATTCTTTACCCCACAATCAGCGGAGACCCCTGCCAATTGTACTACTCCTGAAACATACGATTCCCTAAATTCAATATTTCTGTTTCGCTCAAAAAGAGCCCACAGGTGAAACAATTAAACCGTACTGTGCTCTCCCGTCCTGCTTTGGACTGAATTTTGATATTGGGGGCCGCGTAGTATACTTCCGCATCCGGCGTAGTGTTCCAGGAGAAATCAATTTGCAAATTCAATTTCACATTTGGCGGAATTTCAACGGCTGTGCCAATAAAGGGAATATGTTCTTCCTGAAAACTGAGAGTGGGCATGATGTCCTCATAACCTATCACTGTAATATCCGTTATGAAAAAGCTGTCAGATCCTGTTAAAAAATCCGCCTGATAGGGGGCCAGACCCGCACCTGTGGTCGCGACCGATTCGCTGGAAACCGACAGCTCTGGCGGGTGCTCTCGGGTAGCGTACAAATACAGCGTGAGCTCTCCAAAATCAAACTCCCGCCCGCCGAGAGTCATCTGTTCCAACCGAATTTGCTCCCCCGGTTTCGCTTCCTTAAGCCTGAGTCTTACCGTAAGGCTTAGGAGTGTGTAGTTTCCAGCGCTCTGATCCTTTTCAAAGTTGCTGATACTGGCAATAATTTTTTCATTATGGAACGAAATATCGTTGTTTGCCGCCTCCATCAAGAAATCGGACAGTCCCCCGCAGTTTTTTGAAATCAACAGGAAATTGAGCGGAAATCCCTCGGCATCCGTTTCCATCTCATCCAAGAAGAGACATGCAGAGCCATAGATCGGGGGAAAACATATGTCTACCGGCTGATAGCGGCCGACAATCAGCCAGACAATGCTGACAGTAGCCAAAAGAACTAGGGCGATTAAGACAATAATTTTTCTCCTTAAAAATCTTTCTGTATCTCTCATCTGATTATAGTTCGTCCTCATAAACCACCTTGAGAGTCACTTTGACAGGTTCTTTTATCGTAGATGTGCCGCAAAATGACTCATTTTTTACGTGCCCATAATTTGAAACGTAGTATGTGTCTACGGTGTAATACTTGTATTCTCTAAAAATTCCAATATCACTTGCACGCGATTGTTCGGCAGTAAAGGTGCGGCTTCCGCCAGTGCTATAGCTGGCAGAGAGAGTTAGCCCCCCGCCGCCAAGCAGAGCACTTTTTGCTAGTGCTGATGCGAGTTTTAGCACGTCAATTGCCGCGCTAAATGTAACGTTACGTGTTATGGTATGGGATGAGCACTCTGCCCATGAGCCAAAATACAGTTCTATTTCAGTGATTGAACCATTTACGCCATATGATCTAGCCAAAGTTTTATTTTTGTTTACGTAATAGTGATCCACATCTGATTGTGGTGAAATTTGCGAATCACTCGCGAAAGCCGTTGTAGTCGGGAGTATACATAAAAGAACCGCAAGGAAAGCGCAGAGCATTTTTTTCATGTTTCTCATGCTGTTTCTCCTTTAAATCATTTTAAAACCCGCCCGGAGCACTGCCGGAAAATCAGCCCTCCCCTCACTGTATTTGCCCCGGCACAGGTTTTAGACGCTTCTGCCGTTACATTTTCCAGGTGATCTCAATCTCATTGTCTGTGCCGGTCACTGTGCCCTTCAGCCAGCAGCTGCCCGTGATGAGCCCGCCGAGGGACGAGGTTGTAAGAGCCTGTTTCATATCTCAACGTGTGCGGATTGGCGAGGGGATTTTTTTGCCCAGCGAGGCAAAAAGCCGCAGCAATCCTGACGGACTGCATGAACATTCTTATACTATCAAATAAAAATATATTTGTCAATGCTACATATCGACTCATTCAAATTTTTTATATAATCCAAGATAAACACCACTACAGAAAAGAGACAACTGTAAGGGTTTTTAACGAAGTCTGGGCGGAAAATCCGCCGTCAAGACGCGCGCGGGGAGATTGTAAACAGGCTCAGGTCCTGGAATCCACAGATTCCAGGACCTTTCACCACTTTTCCGGTTTTCAGCGCAGCAGCACGGGCTGTATCTGCCGGCCCTCCAGGGCCGCCTGCATGGTCTCGCCGATGCGGGAGAAGTCCGCAACCAGGGAGCTGGGCTTCTTCTCCGGGTCGTCCTGGCCGAAGGGGACGAAGTAGTAGTTTTTCCGCCCCAGCAGCTCCCCGATATTCCGGGCCGCGCCGCTCAGGCCGTCGTTGGAGGCCATGGCCACCACCACCGGCCGGCTGTTGCGCAGATGGGCCTTGGCGGCCATGGTCACCGCCGTGTCGGTAATGCCGGAGGCCAGCTTCCCCAGGGTGTTCCCCGTACAGGGGGCGATGACCAGCACATCCAGCAGCTTCCGGGGCCCGATGGGCTCCGCCTCCTGGACGGAGGATATGGGCCTATGTCCTGTCAGCCTCTCCACGGTGGAGAGAAAGGCCTCCGCCGTGCCGAAGCGGGTGTCCGTCGTCCGGCAGGCCTCGGAGACAATGGGCAGCACCGTTTCGTAGGCCCCGCACAGCTTCTCCAGCTCCTCCAGCACCTGCCCGTGGGTGCAGAAGGAGCCGCATAACGCAAATCCCACTCGCTCTGTTCTCAAATGGGCTCACCTCGTTCTTCCAGTATGTGGTAGATGCTCGCCCGGATGGCGGCGGCGGCGCTGCGGGGGGCCGCCTTGCCCGGCAGGCCCGTGGCGGCGACGGCCTGCCGGCCCAGCCGGCGGGCGGCGTCGAAGTCCACCCCGCCGGGGGCTGAGGCCAGATCCAGGATCAAGCAGTCCTTCCGGATCTCCTCCAGCCGGGCAGCATCCAGAATGAGGGCGGGCGCCGTGTTGAAGATGAGGTCGAACCGCGCCAGCTCCCCCCTGAGAGCGCCGGTGCGCAGGCTCTGATACCCCCAGGCATCGATCCAGGCCAGATCGCTGTACCGCCGGGCCGACACCGTCACCTGGGCCCCCAGGTCATGCAGGCGGCCGGCCAGCAGCTTCCCGATGCGGCCGTAGCCGATGACCAGGCAGCGGCTGGCGTGGACGGTGCGCTCCGTGCGCTCCATGGCCAGCTGGATGGCCCCCTCCGCCGTGGGCACGGCGTTGGCGATCTGGGTCTCCTCCCGGTCGTAGTAGTCCAGCAGCGTCAGGCCGAAGTCCGCCATCAAGCGGGCCGGCAGGGTCCCGGTGACGCCCCCCAGCAGCAGCTGGTCGTAGCGCAGGCGGGGCCACAGCTGCTCCGCCTCCAGGGTGGTGTCCGTCAGCGGCAGATGCAGGTTTCCTCCCCGGCACACCGGCAGGGGCAGCACCAGCAGCTCCCGCTCCAGGGCGCAGCTCAGCGGCGCGGGGTTGGGCCCGCCGCCCTGCTCCAGCCCCCAGCTCACCACGTCGCAGCCGTCCTCCAGCAGAAGCCGGGCCAGCCACACCTGCCGCAGGTCGCCGCCTAAGACGGCAATGGTTTGTTTCATACACATCCCCCCTCTGCACCAGTCTATGCGCCGGCGGGGGCGGACGTGCGGACCGGCAAACTTTGCAAACTTTCGCGCCATCCATTGACAAGGCTGCGGGAGGGGGGTAAGATAAATCTATTAAACAAGTACCCGCCCTGCGGACACGGGCTGGACGGGACGGAACGGAGGAGACTCCATGACAGAAGCCGACCGCGCCCGGCAGGACAGCCGCAAAACCATGATGCTGGAGGCCCCCCTGCCCTCGGTCATCGCCCGGATGGCCGTGCCCTCCATCGTCTCCTTTCTGATTACCTCCATCTACAACCTGGCGGACACCTACTTCGTCAGCTCCCTGGGCACGGAGGCCACGGCGGCGGTCAGCGTCAATGCATCCCTGGATCAGATCATTATGATGGCCGGGTCCATGCTGGCGGTGGGGGCCAGCAGCTACATCGCCCGGCTGCTGGGGGCCCGGCGGGACGAGGAGGCCAGCCGGACCCTGTCCTCCGCCTTCTTTCTGGCCATGGGCTTCGGCGCGGCGGTCATGGTCCTGGGGCTGGCCTTCATGGGCCCCATGGTCCGGCTGCTGGGGGCCACCGACACCTGTGCGCAGTACGCCGCCGACTACGCCGCCTACGTGCTGCTGGTGGCCCCCTTCATGGCCGCCAACTTTGTGACCACCCAGTGCCTGCGCTCGGAGGGGAGCGCGGTGCTGGCCATGGTGGGCATGGGCTTCGGCGGCATCCTCAACTGCTTTCTGGACCCCCTCTTCATCTTCTATCTGGACATGGAGGTGAAGGGCGCCTCCATCGCCACCGCCATCTCCAAGCTGGTGAGCTTCGCCATTTTGATCTTCCCCTACGTGACGGGCCGGAGCGTGCTGCGCCTGTCCCTCCGCCGCTGCCGGCCCACGGGGGTCATCCTGGGGCAGATCGCCAGCGTGGGCTCCTCCTCCCTGTTTCGCAACGGCCTGGCGGTGCTCTCCGCCATCGTGCTCAACAACATCGCCGGCGGCATCTCCGACTCCGTGCTGGCGGGCATCGGGGTGTCCACTAAGGTGATGATGTTCCCCTTAGGCATCATTCTGGGCTTCGGCACCGGGTTCCAGCCGGTGGCCGGCTTCAACTGGGGGGCAGGCCGGTACGACCGGGTGCTGGAGAGCTACCGCTTCTCTGCCCGGGTGGCCGCCGCCGGCGCGGCGGCCATGGGGCTGGCCCTGGCGGTCTTCGCCGGGCCCCTGATCGCCCTGTTTGCCGAGGCCGACCCGGCGATGCGGGAGATCGGGGCGCTGTGCATCCGCCTGCAGTGCCTGGCCCCGCCGGTCCACAGCTAGGTGGCGGTGGTCAACATGCTCTGCGCCGGTTTGGGACAGGCCAGGGGGGCGGTGCTGCTGTCCACCTCCCGGCAGGGGACCTGCTTTCTGCCCATCGTCTACCCCATGGCCCTTCTGTGGGGGGCCGTGGGGGTGGCCGCTGTCCAGGCGGTGGCCGACATCCTGTCCATGGCCCTGGCCGTGCCCATCATTCGGAAGGTAAAGCGGCAGATCCTGGCGGCCCAGAGGAGCGCCCCGTGATCCGGGGGGCCGGAAAACAGGAGAAGGAGCGCCCCGACAGACCGGGGCGCTCCTTCGTTTTGGTCCGCCGGCAAGCCGGAGCGGGCAAAAAGGCCGCCGGAGAAAGTCTTTCTCCGGCGGCCTCGCCGATTCACTTCATCCACCGCACCGCAGCCCAGACCGCCAGGGCGATCTGGAGCGCCAGGATGGCGGGCATGCCCCAGACGAAATACCAGTGCTTCGTCTTGTGCCGGAAGAGCCGCATGCCGGCGGCCGCCCCCAGGCTCCCGCCCAGCAGGGCGGAGAGGAACAGGGTCCGCTCCCGGACCCGCCGGGCCCCCGGCCGCTTGGCCCGGCGCTTGTCGGCCCACATCAGGCCAAGGGCCCACAGGTTCACGGCGATCAGATAGGCCGCCAGCAGACCCATGGGCGAGCCCACCAGGGCCCACACTGCGTCCCCCTGGGCCTCCGGCGCATAAAAGGGCTTCATCTCACCCCAGGCGGGCCAGCTCGGCGGCGGCCTTGGCGGCCACCCGGGCGTTGTTGAACACCAGCTGGATGTTGCTCTCCAGGCTGTCGCCGCCGGTGAGGTCCTTCACCCGGGCCAGCAGGAAGGGGGTGGTGGCCTTGCCGTGGATGCCCTGCTCGCGGCTCTCGGCTACGGCCTGGTTGATGGCGCTGCTGATCACGTCCGCGTCCATGGCGTAGGCGTCGGGGATGGGGTTGGCCACCAGCATACCGCCCTTGAGGCCCATGGCCCGCTGGGCGTGGAAGGCCGCCGCCAGCTCGGCGGGGGTGTCCAGCCGGTAGTCCACGCCGAAGCCGGATTTGGGGGTGTAGAAGGCGGGCAGCTCCTCGGTGCCGTAGCCGATGACGGGCACGCCCTTGGTCTCCAGGTACTCCAGGGTGAGGCCCAGGTCCAGAATGGACTTGGCCCCGGCGCAGACCACCATCACCGGGGTCTGGCCCAGCTCCTCCAGGTCGGCGGAGATGTCCATGGTGGTCTCGGCCCCCCGGTGGACGCCGCCGATGCCGCCGGTGGCGAACACGGAGATGCCCGCCATGTGGGCGATCATCATGGTGGTGGTGACGGTGCAGGCCCCGTCCTGGCCCCTGGCGACGAGCACGGGCAGATCCCGGCGGCTGGCCTTGGCGATCTCCGCGCCCTTCTTGCCGAAATACTCGATCTCGTCGGCGGAGAGCCCCGCCTTCAGCCGCCCGCCGATGATGGCGATGGTGGCGGGCACGGCCCCGTTCTCCCGGATGATCTTCTCCACCTCCAGGGCGGTCTCCACATTCTTGGGGTAGGGCATGCCGTGGGAGATGATGGTGGACTCCAGGGCCACCACGGGCTTGCCGGCGGCCAGGGCCTCGGCGACTTCGGGGGCGATGTCAAGATACTTGTTCATGGTTGGTTCCTCCTTATGATAGTGGTTGGTTGTTCCATTGTTGACAGGGGACGCGCTCTCCACCCAGTAGGCGCTGCCGTCCCGCTTCCGGTCCAGGAAGTGGTTCTGATAGAGCTCCCGGCGCAGGGTCTCCGGGTCGCGGAAGGTGTGCCAGCGGTTCAGGATGCCGTTGACCTCCCGCTCGGTGTAGATCCTGCCGGGCTCGAACTTCTCCGCCAGATAGCGCACGGCGCACAGCTGCAGTTTCCGCTTGGACGGGAAGGCCTTCAGGCGGTTCTCCCCGTCCAGAAAGTTTTTCAATATCGACAGATGGTCCACGCTTCTCCCCTCACTTTTTCCACAGGTCACAAAATTCCTTCAGCTCCCGCTTCTTCTCCTCGGATAAGCGGTTGTAGTCCGTGTCCGTGACGGCACCCTCCAGCGCGTAGAGGTGCACCAGGCAGACGCCGGGATAGCGCTGCTTGAGCAGGGAAAAGGCCTGTTTGGAGCCCGTCTCCGCCAGCTTCTCAGCGGAGTCTACGCCCACGGACCGCAGCTTTCTCTCCAGCTCCCTGCCGATGCTGCGCATAGCGGTCAGCCCCGTCCCTGGGGCGCCCTTCCCAGATGGTGCGCACAGCCGCTTCAGGAGCAGATGAAACCCCGTATGGGCCTCGGGATCCATGTGCTCGTCCATGGAGCAGGGGTCAAGCACACAGTCCTTCACCAGCTCCGTAAACCCCAGGCGGCGGTAGAGGCGGATATTGGCCTCCTCGGAGTACTCCACACCGATGGTGAGCGCAGAAAAGCCCTCCTGCGCGGCCTGGGCAATGACATGCTCCATGAGGGCCGTCCCCAGCCCCCGGCCCCGCAGATCCTCCCGGACGCGGAGGGCGCAGAGGTAGGCCCGTTTTTTCCCGTCGGCGAAGTCCGGGTCGGACAGGGAACGGAAGAGGTACAGCTCCCCCGCCAGCGCCCCGCCCCGGTCCCAGACGAAGAGGGTGGCGCTGCCGCGCCGGATGTTTTCACAGTTGAACCGGGCGGTTGGCGAGGGGTGGGCCGGGTCCTCGCCCCAGAGGGCGAGCATCTCCTCTGCGCCGGCTGTTCGGATATGCATTCCCATCCCCCCTCAAAGGCGCTCCCGCACCGCCTGTACGCTCATGGCGGGGTTGATGGTCTCGGGGCTCTCCATGGCGATGGACGAGGCCGCCAGGCCCGCCCGGGCGGTGCCCTCCAGGTCCGTCCCCTCCAGGTACGCCCAGGCGATGGCCGCCATAAAGGCGTCGCCGCAGCCGGTGGTGTTTACCATCTCCGCCGGGAGGCAGGGAACGTGGAGCGCCTGGTGGTGGTCCGCCGCCAGCACGCCGTCGCCCCCCATGCTGATGAACACCCGGCGCAGGCCGGTGTCCAGCAGGAGCTGGGCCGCTTTTTTCGCGCTGGGGATGTCGGTGATGGCCGCGCCGCTTAAAAGCTCCGCCTCCATGCGGTTGGGCTTGAGGGTGTGGAGCCTCCCCAGAACGGGGCGCAGCTTCTCCGCCTTGGCGGTGGACACCGGGTCGGCGAAGAGGGGGACCTTGCAGTTCTCCGCCAGCCAGGCAATGGACGCCTCCGGGATGTTGGTGTCCACCACCACCAGCTGGGCGTTGTTCAGCAGGGCGGCCCGGGAGCGGAGAAAGGCCGGGGTCACGTGGTCGTAGATCTCCATATCCGCCACCGCCAGCTCCATGTCCCCCTCCGGCCCGGCGATGTAGAGGTAGGTGGAGGTGGCCCCGCCGGGGACCTGCAAAGCGTGGCTGATGTCGATGCCCAGCTCGCCGCAGGAGGCGGCCACCCGCTGGGCCTGCACGTCGTCGCCAAAGGCGGTGAGCAGGTGGACCTCCGCCCCCAGCAGGGCCAGGTTGTGGGCGATGTTCCGCCCCACGCCCCCCAGGCTCATCCGCACCTGGCCGGGGTTGGAGTCCCTGGGGACCAGCGGGCCGGAGGAGCGACCCCCGATGTCCATGTTCACGCCCCCCACCACCACGGCGTAGGGCGCTGTGCGCAGGATGTAGCCCTTCCCGGCGATATGTCCCTTTTTCATCAGGTTGGAGATGTGCACCGCCGCCGAGGACCGGGTGATCCCCGCCTTGTCTGCCAGCTCCTGCTGGGTGATCATGGGGTTCTCCTCAATCCAGCGCAGGAGCTGCCGTTCCCGCTGGGTCATGACATCGCCTCCTAAGTAAAAGTTTATTAAGTAATCTTGTGCTTACATTATAGCGACCCCTTTGCGGATTGTCAAGAGAAAATTAGAGGTGGGGCAAAAAATTTGGAGGAAATGCCGGGGGAAGTTTGGGCGGAAGTCGGGAAAAGCACTTGTAAAATGTGCGTTTGGGCGGTATAATACTCCTATTCTGAGAAAAACCCCCAATTTTAGGAGGATAGGTGATACGATATGGAACGAATCAAAATTGCTGCCCTCTACGCCGACGCCGCCCGGCTGGACGGCCAGACCGTCGCCGTGTGCGGCTGGGCCCGCACCATCCGGGACATGAAGACCTTCGGGTTCATCGAGCTCAACGACGGCTCCTGCTTCCGGAACCTGCAGGTGGTGATGGACGCCAATACCCTGGACAACTATAAGGACGTCGCCGCCCAGAACGTGGGCGCGGCCCTCATCGTCACCGGCACGCTGGTGCTCACCCCCGAGGCCAAGCAGCCCCTGGAGGTGAAGGCCGCGGCGATTGAGGTGGAGGGGGTCTCCTCCCCGGACTACCCCCTGCAGAAGAAGCGCCACAGCGTGGAGTACCTGCGTACCATCGCCCACCTGCGGCCCCGGACGAACCTGTTCTCCGCCGCCTTCCGGGTGCGCAGCGCGGCGGCCCACGCCGTCCACTGCTTCTTCCAGGACCGGGGCTTCGTCTACGTGCACACCCCCATCATCACTGCCAGCGACTGCGAGGGCGCGGGGGAGATGTTCCAGGTGACCACCCTGGACGTGGCCGGCCCGCCCCGCACCCAGGACGGGGCCGTGGACTACAGCCAGGACTTCTTCGGCAAGCGGGCCAACCTGACGGTGTCCGGCCAGCTCAACGCGGAGAACTTCGCCATGGCCTTCGGCGACGTGTACACCTTCGGCCCCACCTTCCGGGCGGAGAACTCCAACACCCAGCGCCACGCCGCCGAGTTCTGGATGATCGAGCCGGAGATGGCCTTCTGCGATCTGGCGGGGGACATGGACGTGGCGGAGGCCATGATCAAGCACATCATCCGCACGGTGGTGGAGAAGTGCCCCCAGGAGATGGCCTTCTTCAACAGCTTCGTGGACAAGGGGCTCATGGAGCGCCTGGAGCACGTGGCCTCCTCCGACTTCGGCCGGGTGAGCTACACCGAGGCGGTGGAGCTGCTGAAAAAGAACAACGACAAGTTCGACTACAAGGTGGAGTGGGGCTGCGACCTCCAGACGGAGCACGAGCGCTACCTCACCGAGCAGGTGTTCAAGCGCCCCGTCTTTGTCACCGACTACCCCAAGGAGATCAAGGCCTTCTACATGCGCCTCAATGACGACGGGAGGACCGTGGCCGCTGCGGACTGCCTGGTCCCCGGCATCGGCGAGATCATCGGCGGCAGCCAGCGCGAGGAGCGCATCGACGTCCTGGAATCCCGCATCCGCGAGCTGGGGATGGATCCCAAGGACTACTGGTGGTACTGCGACCTGCGGCGCTACGGCTCCTGCCGCCACGCGGGCTTCGGCCTGGGCTTTGAGCGGATGGTCATGTACCTCACGGGCATCAGCAACATCCGGGACGTGCTGCCCCATCCCCGCACCGTGGGCACGGCGGACTTTTGACGCAGATAAATACGCAATAAACTCCGGGCAGGGGAATCGGAAATTCCCCTTGTCAAATGCAGGGGAACGTGGTATGTTAAAGATGCCGACCATGATTCCATAATGCGTACCCCCGCCAAAATGCCCCCCGGAGAGCTGGCACTCTCCGGGGGGCATCGTCAGGAATGGGCTTACTGTCCCTTGCTGTGGCGGTCAAGCCACTTGCAGATGCAGCTGGCAGCTGCACCGGCTCGACCGGCACCAAGAATCCGAGTAACATGTCCGCGCGCTTACCCCCTGTCTGTTTTTCAACAAATCCCGCAACGCCAGGAAACGAGGTAACAACGATGAAGAGACCCTTTGTCACCAGATCACAGCTGGACGAGATCGTAAAAGAATATCCCACCCCCTTCCATCTCTACGACGAAAAAGGCCTGCGGGAGAACGCCCGGCGGGTCAACGCCGCCTTCGCCTGGAACCCCGGCTTCAAGGAGTACTTTGCCGTCAAGGCCACCCCCAACCCCGCCATCCTCAAGCTCCTGCGGGAGGAGGGCTGCGGCGCGGACTGCTCCAGCCTGGTGGAGCTGCTGCTGGCGGAGAAGTGCGGCTTCCGGGGACATGAGATCATGTTCTCCTCCAACAACACCCTGGCGGAGGAGTACCGGCTGGCGGACAAGCTGGGGGCCGTCATCAATCTGGACGACCTGACCCACGTGGCGTTTCTGGAGCAGTCCATCGGGCACATTCCGGAGACCGTCTTCTGCCGCTATAACCCCGGCGGCGTGTTCACCCTGGGGGAGGGCAAGGACGGGCTCCAGGTGATGGACACCCCCGGCGACGCCAAATACGGCATGACCCGGCCCCAGATCGCCCAGGCCTTCCGGGCCCTGCGGGCCAAGGGAGCGCGGACCTTCGGCATCCACGCCTTTCTGGCCTCCAACACCATCTCCAACCAGTACTACCCGGAGCTGGCGGGCATCCTCTTCCGCCTGGCGGCGGAGCTGAAGGAGGAGACCGGGTGCCATATCGGGTATATCAACCTCTCCGGCGGCATCGGCATCCCCTACCGCCCGGAGGAGGAGGCCAACGACATCGCCCTGATCGGCCGGGGCGTGCAGCAGAAATTTGAGGAGATCCTGATCCCCGCCGGCATGGGGGATGTGCGCCTGTGCGGCGAGCTGGGGCGCTTTATGACCGGTCCCTACGGCTGTCTGGTGACCAGGGTGCTGCACTTCAAGCACATCTACAAGGAGTACGTAGGGGTGGACGCCTGCGCCGCCGACCTGATGCGCCCCGCCGTCTACGGGGCCTATCACCACATCACCGCCGCCGGGAAGGAGGACGCCCCCTGCATCCAGACGGTGGACGTCACCGGCTCCCTGTGTGAGAACTGCGACAAATTCGCCGTGGACCGGCCCCTGCCCCCCCTGGAGGCGGGGGACCTCCTGGTCATCCACGACACGGGGGCCCACGGCCACTCCATGGGCTACAATTACAACGGAAAGCTGCGTTCGGCGGAGCTCCTGCTCCAGGAGGACGGCGGCGTCCGGCTGATCCGCCGGGCGGAGACGCCGGAGGACTATTTTGCCACGGCCGTCTGGTAAGGGCCGGGGCCAGGATGGCCCTTTGTGCGGGCAGGACTATAGGGATGGCCTCTGCGCCAAAGCAGCCATACGCACATCCGGACAAAAGCAGGAGGGGCGCCGCATAAGCGGCGCCCCTCCTGCTCAGTTGACAGCAGCGCAAGAGGTCCTATTCGTCTGCCTGCCGCTCCTTGGCCTTCTCCTGGAGCTCCGCCAGGGCCTCCTTCAAGGGGGCCAGGCCGATGGGCAGCTGGGCGGCGGTCACGTCCAGCTTGCGCAGCTCGGCGGTGAGGTGTCCGGTGATGGTCTCAAAGGAGGCGAAGACCTGGCCGCACTGGGCCGCCGTCTCCCCGATGCGCCCCTCGGCCTCCGCCAGCAGGGCCTGGGCCCGCGCCCGGGCGGCCTCCTCGGTGCGCCGGGCCTGGGCCTCCGCCTGCTCCAGCAGGGCCTGGGCCTCCGCCTGGGCCTTGGAGAGGACCTCGTCGGATCGCCGGTGGGCGTCCAGCTCCAGCTGGGTGAGTTTCTCCTTCTCCCGGCGCAGCGCGTCCATCTGGCTCTCTAAGTCCTGCACCTGGCGGAACAGGCGCTGGTTCTCCCCCGTCAGCTCCCGGACGGTCTCGTCCCGCTGGGCCACATCCCGGCGAAAGGAGTCCTTGGCCTCCGACTGGGCGTCCCAGTTGTTCTTGGCGTGGTTGTAGCGCAGGGTCATATCCTCCAGCTGGCGGCGCAGGTCCTCCCGCTCCTCCTGGCAGGCCGCCAGCTCCTCGCGGGCGCCGGCGGCGGCCTGCTCCAGCTCCGCCAGCCGCGCCTCCAGCCCGGCGGCGGCCTCCTCGGCCTGCTTCTGGGTCCGCTCGATGTACGCCATCACGTCCTGGCGGTTGAAGCCGCTCAGGGCGCTGCGAAAAATGTGGTTATCCATATTCTGTCACCTTATCCTATGTTCATTATGGCTATTCTACCACAGGCGGCGGCATAAGACAACAAGTTTTTCCGGGAAATCCCCCCGCCGGGCAGCCGCGTGGAGAGGGGGACATGGCCAAAAAACGCCCGCGCTCCGGAAGGAGCGCGGGCAGAGCTGAGACAGAGGGTGGCGCTTATCCCTTCACGCCGCCGGAGGCCAGACCGCTGACCAGGTTCTTCTCAATGCACATGAACAGGATCACCACGGGAATAACGGCGAAGATGGAGGCGGCAAACAGGTACTGCCACTCAATCATGTTGTAGCCGTTGAAGGTGTTGATGCCCACCGTCAGGGGCTTGAGGGTGTCGGTGGAGATCAGGCACAGGGCCACGGTATACTCGTTCCAGGCGTTGATAAAGATGAAGATCAGGGTGGTGACGATGCCGGGGGCGGCCACGGGCAGCAGCACCTTCAGCATGGACTGGAGCCGGTTGCAGCCGTCGATGGTGGCCGCCTGCTCCATCTCCGCGGAGATGCCCATGAAGGTGCCCCGCAGCAGCCAGATGGTAAAGGCCTGGTTGAAGGCCGCGTTGATGAAGATGAGGCCCACAATGCTGTCCGTCAGGCCCAGGGCCTGCATGACCTGGTAGATGCCGATGAGCAGCACCACCGGCGCAAACATCTGGGAGACGATGACAAAGCCCAGAAAGGCGGTCTGCCCCTTGAACTTCATGCGGGCCAGGGCGTAGGCGGCGGGGATGCCGCACAGCATGGCGATGATGGTGGACCCGCCGGCGATGAGGAAGGAGTTGAGCATATACCGGCCCATGGGCGCCCGGCTCCAGATCTCGATGAAGTTGGACCACAGGGCGGTGACGGGCAGGATGGTGCCGTTGGAGGAGAAGATCTCCACCCGGCTCTTCAGGGCGGTGGTGAACATGGCGAAGTAGGGGTACAGGGTGATGATGCACACGTCCAGAACGACGAAGTAGAGCAGCAGGCGCAGAATCACCTTCTGGATGGAGACGGGCTTCTTCAAGGTTTGGTTCACAGTTCGTCATCTCCTTTCCGCAGCGTGTAGATCATGTACGTGCTGGCGCAGATGAGCAGGATGATGAAGCCGATGACGGAGACCGCCGCCGCCTCGCCCTGCCGGCCGTTGTAGAAGGCCAGCTTGTAGAGGTATGTGACCAGGGTGTCGGTGTGGTTGGCCGGGTCGCCCTTGGTCATGGTCCAGATGATGGGGAAGGAGTTGAACACGTAGATGATGTTCAGCACGGTGCTCACCGTCAAGGAGGACTTCACCAGGGGCAGGGTGATCTTGAAGAGCTTCTGCCAGTAGTTGGCGCCGTCCACTGTGGCGGCCTCGTAGTAGGTGGTGTCGATGCTCTGCAGGCCGGAGAGCACGCAGAAGGTGACGAAGGGGACGGTGACGAAGATGCCGCAGGCGATCTCCCAGGCGAAATAGGCCTCCGGCGTGGGGGTCCAGTTCATGGGGGCGCTGAGGATGCCCAGCTTCATCAGCAGGGTGTTCAGGGTGCCGTAGTCGGTGTTGATGATGAAGTTCCAGGCGCTGGCCTGGATGACCAGGGTGGTCGCCCAGGGAAAGACCACAATGGCCCGGGCGATCTTCCGGCCCCGGAATTTGTTGTTGAGGATCAGAGCCAGCACGAAGCCCAGCACCGTGGAGAGCACCACCACGGCGATGGTCCACACGATGGTGTTCTTCAGCACCAGGCCGAAGGTGGGGTTCTTCAGAACGGTGGCAAAATTCTCGAAGTTGTTGAAGCCCCTGAGCTGCCCGGTCCGGCTCACCTTGTTGCCGGCCATCTGGAACACCTTCAGAATGGGCGTCACGATAAAGATGGCCATCAGGATGACGCTGGGGGCGATCCAGAGGTAGGGCTCTGCCCTGCGCAGAATCTTTTTGTTCACGGGGACACCTCCCTAATTTATACGCGTATGCGTGGCTTCCGGCCGTTTTCCAAGGTCGGACCGCTCTCCGCCCTTGGAAAACGGCTGGAAGAACCGGGGGCCGGGCCGTCCTGGCCCGGCCCCCGCGGTCGTTTGCGTGTCAGCGATGAAACAGTGCGCGGCGCTTAGCCGGCGATCCGGGACTGGAGGCTGTCCAGCAGCTCGCGGACGTCGCCGCCCAGCAGAGCCTGCTGCTCCACATCAATGACGCCCTGCTTCACGTCGGCCCACTCGGCCTTGGCGGTGGGATAGAACTTGCAGGAGCCCACGATGTCAACCCAGGGAGCCATGGAGGGATCCTCCTTGGCCACGATCTCGCCGCCGGCGGAGGTGGCGGGCAGGAAGCCCTCCATCAGCACCCACTCGGAATACCGGGCATCGTCATAGAAGAAGTCGAAGAAGGTCTTGATGGCCTCGATCTTCTCGTCGGAGTGGCCGTTGTCGAAGCACATGAAGCGGTCCATAACGCCGGCAGAGACGGAGGGGTTGCCGCCGTTGGTGGGGATGGAGGTAAAGGCGAAGTTGATCTGCTCAGCCTCGGGGGTGTTGGCCTTGGCATAGTTGTCGGCGATGTAGGTGGGGATGGAGTTGGGCCCGATGACCATGGCCAGCTTGCCGGCGCCGAAGAGGTCCTGCAGGTTGTAGCGGGTCTCGTTGGCGGGGTCGGAATTGGTGTAGCCGTCGTTGACCAGGCCGATGGCGTACTCAATGGCCTCCACGTTGGCGTCGCTGTTCAGGGTCCAGTTGCCGTCGGCGTCGGTGAAGTCGCCGCCGTTGTTCCACACGTAGTAGGCGAAGGCGGCCTGGCCCTCGTCGGTGGTCATGTCGATGCCCCAGGGGTAGATGCTGGAGTCATAGGCCTTGATGGCCTCGCAGGCGGCCTTCAGCTCGTCCCAGGTGGTGGGAACTTCCACGCCGGCAGCCTCCAGGATGTCCACGTTGTAGTACATGGCGCGGGCAGAGGCCAGGTCGGGAATAGCCCACACGGTGCCGTCCACCACGGACTGATCCAGGAAGGCGGGGTACAGCTTGGCATAGGTCTCCTCAGAGACGTAGTCCTGCGCGGGCAGGAGCAGGCCGTCGGCCTGATAGTCGGCGAACACGTCGATGTTCAGGATGTCGGGGGCCGCGTT
The DNA here is from genome assembly GCA_910577915.1 of uncultured Oscillospiraceae bacterium. Classification (GTDB taxonomy): domain Bacteria; phylum Bacillota; class Clostridia; order Oscillospirales; family Oscillospiraceae; genus Pelethomonas. Next base: position 2,556 of record CAJTOM010000028.1, on the reverse strand, counting down.
GCCGCCCAGGCGGGTGTTGACCACGGTGTAGATGTCGTTCCAGGAGACGACCTCCACCACCAGGTTGATGTTCTCGTTGGCGGCGTTGAACTCGTTCTGGAAATCGGCCCACCACTGCTTGGTGTTCTGGCCGTACTCGGCGGCGATGACGTTGATGTCGATCTTGTCGCCGCTGGGAGCGGGCTCGTCGTTCTTGTCGGGCTCATCGGTCTGGGGGGGAGGCGTGGCGCTGCCGCCCTGGTTGTTGTTTTTGCCGGCGTTGTTGCCGCCGCCGCAGGCCACCAGGGCCAGGGCCATTACAAGGGCCAGCAGCAGTGCAAGAGCTTTCTTCATCTTTCAATGATCCTCCTTCATATATTGATGCGTGACTGCCTGCCAAAGCAGGAAACGGCGCTCCACCCATGTATGACATCCAACCGGTGTGAAGCGCTGTCTGTGAAATATTGTACCGGCTCCCCCCTGTAAATAATAGGAAACAACGTTCAGATTATAGCATTATCGTACACGCATAGAAAAATTGTGCGAATTATGTAAAAATTCTCACCCTATTTCGTCGATTCCACCAAAAATCTGAGAGGTCTGGCGGCCGTGCTCCCGGAAATCGCGGGGGGTGGTGCCGGTGAGGGAGCGGAAGACCCGGGAGAAGTAGTTGTAATCGCTGATGCCCACCTTCTCCGCCACGGCGGCGATGGACAGGTTGCTCTGGAGCAGGAGGGCCTTGGCGGCGTCGATGCGCCGCTGGGCGATGATGTAGGACAGGGTGCGCCCCCCGGAGAGCTCCTTGGCCAGGCGGCAGAGCTTGGTGCGGCCGATGTGCAGGTGGGCGGAGATGGACTCCAGACTCAGCTTATCCATGTAGTGCTCCTCCAGGTACAGCTCCAGCTTCTGCAGGTCCGTTCTCTCCGTGGTCTGGATCATGCCCTTGAGCTGGATGTAGGAGGCCAGGGCCTCCAGCAGCTCGGCGTAGGCCTTCAGCTCCTGGGGGGAGTACTGCCGGAACTGGAAAAAGGCGCCGCGCAGCGCCTCCGGCCCGCCGGGGTACCAGTCCAGAGCGGCGCTGGTGCGCGCCCACTGCGCCTCCATAGGGCTGTCGTCCAGAAAGCAGCCGAAGATCAGGTAGGCCAGGGGGTGGCTCTTGTCGTAGAGGGGCATCACCGCCTCGCAGATGCCCGCGTGGCAGCGGTAGAACTGGAAGCCCCTGGCGGCGCTGTAGTTTTTGACCTTCCACGCGTCGCAGGCCACGCAGCGCCGGTGGCCCTCCGGCAGGTCGTTCATGGCCCGGCAGAAGGGCGGATGGCTGCCGAAGAGGTTGATGTCCCGGCCCTGGGGGTCGAGGATGTTGGCCGCCATGCCGGTGAGCAGGTAGAGGTTGGACACCAGTCCCAGCAGCTGTTCCTGATCGAAGAGAATGTTCACGGCGCATGCCCCCACACACATAATAATCTCGTCCCCTTTGGAAGGGGACGAGAAACGGGGGTACCCCCGTTTCTATGCCGCATCTGCCGGCCTTTCTTGCCAACCGGGCAAAAATGGTATAAAATAGGTATATCTACTTCAGAGGAGGCCCCCCATGCTCGACCTGTACGCCCTGAGCGCAGATCTGCGGCAGCCCCGCTCCCCGTGCAGCCTCGCGGCTGTCTCCATTATAGCAGACATCGACGCCTTTCTCAAGAGGCCCGGCCCAAAAACCGCCCTGCTGGCGGAGCTCTGGCGGGCGGACTTCCGCCTGATCTACGGGGACGTGTCCGCCAACCTCTCCGGCAACCGGCGGCTGGACCCGGCGGACCTGCTGGCGCGGTACGGCCTGGACCCCGCCGGCGGGGAGGGGGAGGCCGTGGTACGGCTGCTCTTCGCCATCCAGACGTATTTCAGCCTGCTGCTGAAGGCCGCCATGGCGGACCTGCTGGGGACCCCCGACGCCGGGGACGCCGCCGTCATCATGGGGGACTTCGCCAGGGAGCGGGGGATTGAGAACTACGTCTGCGAGGACTGCTTCTGCTGGCCCCTGTTCGAGCTGGAGGGGGGCTTCGGCCGGGTGATGGACCGCGTGCGGCGGCAGCTGGCCCCCTACCGGGCCCCGGCGGGCCGGTCCCGCCCCGCCGGCCGGGACGACATCCGGCTGATGTACGAGGCCCTGGTCCCCCGGGAGCTGCGCCACGCCCTGGGGGAGTACTACACCCCGGACTGGCTGGCGGAGGCGGCCCTGGGCCAGGCCCTGGAGGCTCATGGGGGGGAGGACCCGGCGGCCCTGCGGGTCCTGGACCCCACCTGCGGCTCCGGCACCTTCCTGCTTCAGGCCATCGCCGTCAAGCGCCGGGCCGGCTGCGGCCTGGCGGCCCTGCTGGACACGGTGCGGGGCCTGGACATCAACCCCCTGGCGGTGCTGACGGCCAAGACCAACTACCTGCTGGCGGTGCTGGACCTGCTGGAGGAGGGGGTGGCGGTCATTCTGCCGGTGTTCCGGGCCGACGTGCTCCGGCCGCCGGAGGGAGCCGCCCCCCCGGCTGCGCCGGACTTCATCCGGGACCCCGCCGCCGCCGTCCGGAGCCGGGAATT
>CAJTOM010000027.1 GCA_910577915.1 uncultured Oscillospiraceae bacterium | reverse complement strand
CAGCCCCCACATCCCCCGTCACGGCAGTGACACCCCCTCGCCGCCCGGAGGGCGGCGAAGAAAGGAGCCCCCCAATGAGTGAGTTTGAGGAAAAACTGAATGCCTTTTTGTCCAATCCGGACGCTATGGCCCAGGTGATGAACCTGGCCCAGTCCTTAAATCTGGGGGGCGAGGGGGGCCCCCAGGGGGAGGCGCCGCCTGCCGGCGGTGCGGCGGCGGAGACGGGTGGGCTGGGAAACCTGGCGGGCCTGGGGGATCTGTTGGGGCAGATCGACCCGAAGCTGATTCAGAAGCTGCTGCCCCTGGCGGGGGAGCTGGCGGGCGGTAACGACGAGAGGATGCAGCTGCTCTACGCTCTGCGGCCCTTCCTCAAGCCGGAGCGGCGGGATAAGGTGGAGAAAGCCGCCAGGACCGCGCGGCTGATCCATGTGGGCAAAAAGCTGCTGGCGGGGCTGGGTGACGGCTATGTATAACCGCTACATACGAAGCGACAACGGACACTATCAGCGTATTCCCGTCCAGGAAGCGCCGCCAGCAGATGAGAGCGGTCCGCCGCCGTTTCAGGACGGCGGGTATACCCCTCCTCCGCCGCCCCAGGGGGGAGGACCGGGCGGTCCGCCGCCGGGCGGCGGGCAGCGCCGGGGGTTTCTCTCCGGCATCCTGGGACGGCTGAAGCTGGATGAGCTGGACACCAGCGATTTGATTCTGCTGCTGCTCATCTTCCTCCTGTTTAGAGAGGGGGAGGATGAGGAGCTGCTGATCGCGCTGGGGCTGCTGTTCATCCTGTAGGTGCTTGCCAGGGCTGTGCGGATTGACAAACCGGCGGCGGAGGGCTATACTTTTTGTGAGAACAGACGGCGGGCCCTGCGCCCGCAGGAGGAGGGGCTATGGAGCAGGATGTGAAGCTGACGAAATTGTCCAGGTGCGCCGGCTGCGGGGCGAAGGTGGGGGCCGGGGTGCTGGCCCGGCTGCTGGAGGGCTTGCAGGTCCACAGGGACCCCAATCTGCTGGTGGGCTTCGACCGCAGCGACGACGCGTCGGTATACAGGCTCTCTGACGAGCTGGCCCTGGTGCAGACGGTGGACTTCTTTCCGCCCATCGCCGACGATCCCTACCTTTTCGGCCAGATTGCCGCCGCAAACGCCCTCAGCGACGTATACGCTATGGGAGGCGAGCCAAAGCTGGCCCTGAATCTGATGTGCGTCCCCAGGGATATGCCCGATGAGGCAGTCCACCGGATGCTCCGGGGGGGCTATGACAAGGTCTACGAGGCAGGGTGCCTCATCACCGGCGGACACAGCATTTTTGACGACGAGCCCAAGTACGGCCTGGCGGTCACCGGCTTCGTCCGCCCGGACCGGGTGCTCACCAACAGCGGCGCCCGGCCGGGGGACGTGCTGCTGCTCACCAAGCCCCTGGGGGTGGGGGTGCTGTCCACCGCCCATAAGGGGGGGATGGCCTCGGAGGAGGGAATGGCTCTGGCCTACCGGCTGATGACCACCCTCAACAGGGCGGCCAGGGACGTGCTGGTGAAGTACCGGGTCCACGCCTGCACCGACGTGACCGGCTTCTCCCTGCTGGGGCACCTGCTGGAGATGGCCCAGGGCAGCGGGGTGCGGGCGGTGGTCCACGCGGACCGGGTGGACGTCATCCCGGAGGCCCTGGAGCTGGCGAGGCTGGGGGTCCTGCCCGAGGGGATGTACCGCAACCGCAGCTTTGCCGCCCCCTGGGTGGACCCGGGGGAGGTCCCCCTGCACCGGCAGGACGTGCTCTACGACCCCCAGACCGCCGGCGGCCTGCTGGCGGCGGTGGACCCGGACGACGCGGAGGCCGCCTGGGAGGAGCTCCGGGACTGCGTCCCCAGCGCCCAGCGGATCGGGGAGATGGCGGAGTGGACCGGGGGTGCGCGGATTCTTTTGCGATAAAAATGTATAAACGTACAGCGCCTTTTTCGGAGGGCGCTGTACGTTTTTCTGAATTGTAAAGAAAATTCGCAATTGAAAGAAAAGTGCATTGACTTGACATATTTCTCCATTATGCGATAAGGTAACTCTCACTACGGCAAAATTTGTCGAATTTTGTCGAATATAGAAAGAGAGGTACCTACTATGTCCAGAAAGACCATCCTGCCCAACATCTCCTACGACACCCAGCGCCGCAGCTACTACGTCGCCATGTACGTCAAGGACAAAAAGGGGGAAAAGCCCCGCCGGACCACCCGCTGCTTCCCCACACTGGAGCTGGCCATCCAGGCGCTGGACCGCTACAACGCGGGGAAGGTGCTCTCCCAGAGTACCGGCACGGAGGTGCTGACGGTGGGCCAGTGGCTGACCTACTGGCTGGAGCAGGTCATCGCCCCCAGCCGCACCGCCAGCACCGTCCACGGCTACCAGATGATCATCCGCAACCACCTGGCCCCGTCCCTGGGACAGATCCGGCTCAAGGAGCTGACCGCCGCCCAGATCCAGCAGTACCTCAACCGCAAGCAGCAGGAGGGGCTGTGCTGCAACACCGTGCGCAAGCACCACGGAGTCCTCCACAATGCCCTGGAGCACGCCCGAAAGCAGGAGCTGGTGGTGCGCAACGCCGCGGAGCAAGCGGTGCCCCCCTCCTCTACCCGACCGGAGCACCACTTCTACGACTCCGAGACCATGTCCCGGCTCTTCGAGCTGCTGGCCGGCACCTCCCTGGAGCCGGTGGTGAAGCTGGCGGGGTACATGGGGCTGCGGCGCAGCGAGATCTGCGGGCTCAAGTGGAGCCATGTGGACCGGGAGGCCAGGGTCATCACCATCGCCGAGGCCCGCACCGCCGTCAACGGCAGGAGCGTGGACAAGGGCACCAAGAACCGCTCCTCCGTCCGCCGCCTGGGCTACCGGGGGCTGGCGGACATGGAGGAGCTGATGGAGCGGCTGTGGAACCAGCGGCTGGAGGAGATGCGGACCATGGGGGCGGACTACCAGGACGACGGCTTCGTGGTTTGCCACCACGGCGGCCGGCCCTACCAGCCTGACTACCTCAGCAACCGCCTCCAGCGGGTGCTGCGCACCACGGAGCTGCCCTATGTGACCCTCCACGGCCTGCGCCACAGCTTCGCCAGCATCGCCCACAGCCGGAACGTCCCCCTCTTCGGCATCAGCAAGGCCCTGGGGCACAGCAATACCAACACCACCACCCAGATTTACATGCACCTGTTTGACGAGACCCACCTCTCTGTTGTCCAGGAGGTGGGCCGGGCCATTGACGGGAGGTAGGCGGCACACGGAATGCGGGGCAAAGCGCCGCTTTGCCTGACGGGAGGGCCCGGCGAAATCGCCGGGCCCTTGATGCGGATATTTGTGCAGACTGACGTTGCACCGCGCCGTGCAACTTTTTGCCGTTACACACCCTATGTGTAACGGTTTTCCGGGACATATCAAATACGAAAAGGAGTATATGGGATGAATTATACAAAAAATTATCATCTGCCCCAGTGGGAGAAGGCGGACCGGATCATGATGGACGACTTCAACACCGCCATGGCCGGCATCGAGACTGGACTGACGGAGGCCGGGGAGCAGAGCAGGGACACCGCCTCGCAGCTGGAGGAGGTGCGGCAGGAGGCCGCCGGCCGGGCCGACGCCGACCGGGAGGCCGCTGGGGCCGCTCTGTTCCGGGGGCTGTGCCATCTGGCCCGGAACCACTACCGGGCCCTGGACCTGGAGACGGAGCTGCCCTGGCAGGTGGGGGTGTTCCGGCAGAAGATGGAGGGCAAAAAGCTGCCGGCGGGGGCGTCGGGACTGCGGCTGCTGGGGCGGCAGGCCTGGGTGATGGGAAGCGCCGGGACCGTCACCGAAGAGGCCCTGCGGGAGACCATGACGGAAGAGCAGCAGATGCGGATTGTGGCCGGCGATCTGAGCGCCTGCAAGCCCCTGCTGCTGACCTTCACCGCGCCGGGACCGGGTATTCTCCGGCGCGTCTACCTCCACAGCTCCTACAACAGCGCCAGAGGGGGGCTGCAGATCCGATACCGCCTGATCTGCCTGGACACCGGGGAGGTGGTGGAGCAGAGGGAGATCTCCCTGTCCCTGGCCTATACAAGCGGCACCATGGGGATATATCTGGAATTTTCCAACTGCTTTCACACCGGCTGCCGCTACCGGATCGAGGCGGAGAGCCTGACCGCCGAATGCAACTGCACGCCTGCCTACACGGACTCCAGCCAGAGCGTCACCGTGGAGGCCCTGCCCAGCGTGGGGCCCGGCAGTCTCACCTATACCCTCCGGGATCAGGAGGAAAACCGGGGCGGCATCGCCCTGGTCCGCTATCAGTCCTGCGGCGCCGGCGGCAGCTTCTCCCTCCGGTGGGGCGGCAAAACCCTCCGGCCCTCCGCCGCCCGGACCATCACCGGGCCCGGCGGCGAAATTCTCCAGGAGGTGGAGTTCCAGCACAGAGGCGCGCTGCCCGCCAGCTCCACGCTGACACTGACCGCCGCGGCCAAAACGGGGGGCGAGATGGGAATCTTCGAGTGGGGGGCGGTGCTGGTGTGAGGCGGATGCGGGAGGCAGACATTCTTTTTCTTGCGTGCGGCGGCCGCGAAGCGGGCGTTGCTGCCGAAGGGAAGAAAAAGAATCAAAAAGAACTTTAATGGGGGTGATTGACAGAATGTGGCGAATCCTGTAGAATAAAAAAGTCCCCGGAGTAAGTCCGGGGATGGGGCGCTGTTTTGTGAAAAGGCGGTTCGGCTCACTCCTTGAAGAGAGGAGTGATGTTGTATGGACAAAAGACGTATCATACAGATCGGCATCCATGTGATAACGTGGATCGCCGTGCTGGCGTGTGTACTTATTTTTGCTCCAACAGCGTGCTAACCGCCCGGCTGCCACCGAGCGGTTAGCGGAAATTTCTGCAGATCGTTAGGAGCGGAACTGCCTAGCAAAACAGCGCCCCGAATCTGACTTTAGTATACACTGCCCGGACTTGATTTGTCAAGTCCGGGTTTTGTTTTCTATGTGTCTTTTGCGGTATTTTGTTGACAAAATATGATGAATCCTGTAGAATAAAAACATCTCCGGGATGAATCCCGGGGTGGGGGACTGCATGAGCGGGCCCCTGGGGCGCTGCGGAGCGTATCAAATAATGCCGTATTGAGGGGCATGTTTGGTCCTTTCGCGCGAACGCGAAAATTTGGCAGGCGGTCGGCCACATCCTCCGAAAGGGGGTGAAGCCATGTCGTTACACGTTACATTCAAGTGGAAGGGATTCATTTTCATCTTCCGCGTAACGAAGGACAACCGCCACCCGGCCCGGTGACGGTTGTCTAACAGTTAGTTTTCCCAACTAAAACTGGGCTGACCGCTTATCGCAGCGCCCTGAATCTGTTTATAGTATACACTGCCCGGACTTGATTTGTCAAGTCTGGGTTTTTCTCTGCATGGGGAACCCCCCAAGGGCCAGAGGCCCTTGGGGGGTGTTGCGTCTGTCCGTTCTACGGAATAATGGAAATCGCTTACTCGGCGGCGGCAATGCCGGCAGCCCAGATGTAGTCGGGGACGATCTCAAGGCTCATGCCCTCAGCGCCGTCCTTGCGAGTTCCTTCGCTGTCGAAGAAGCAGATCTTCCAGCTACTGTCCTGCTTGAACAGAACGGTGTAAATGCCGCTGTCACCCAGGCCCATCAAGGGACGAGAGCAGTTTTCACAATCATTTGTGTCATGGAACAGGTTGCCAAGGATGGACTTGTAGGTGTGATAAGCCTCATTCTCACCCTCGGCCTTAGTGTAGATGTGGTCACTCTCAGCGCTGGGGTCGTACTTAACCTTCACATTGTCGGTGGTATTCACGACGGTGATCACGCCGTTCTCGTCGATGTTCTCCTCTGTAACAACGGCGCCGTCCCACCACTTGATGAACTTGTTCCGCTGGGCGTCGGTCAGCTTGGTGTCAACCTTGACCAGCATCAGGGAGCTCTCCTTCGCATACAGAGTCGTGCCATCCTCGCCGATCCGAACTTCCTGGGTCTTAGCGCCGGGCCAGTCCGCCTCGGTTCCCGTGACATCGCTGTCGCCCTCGACGGCGGGAACCGCAGTGGCGTTGGCGATGGCTTCGATCAGGGCCTGGTCCTCCTCGGTGAGGGTGGGACCGTTGGAGGCAACGATCACGATCTCAATCTCGATGCTGGTCTTGATCTCATACTCCTCATCCATCACAATGGTGACAATCTAGTTGGTGATGTCGAGAGCCTTCTTGCTGGTGTCGGCCGTGATGGTCATGGACTCGATGCCCTCGGGCAGGGGATCGGGAACAACGGGAACCTCACCGGGATTGGTGGTGATGCCCATCTTCATCTGGCAGTTCGCGTCGAAAGCGCCGTCCTTGACGTTGACGGAATACGCGCTCACGGCCTTGATGTTGTTGGTCCCAAGGAGCTTCTCAGCATTCTCAGTGGCGTAGCCGCTGGAGAGCACGATCTCCTCAACTTCAGCCTCCTCGACCTCGACCATGTCCTTGACATTCTCGGGGACCGTCACCTCGGGAATCACGGGGTCGACGGGAACCGGCTTGTCGCTGACCTCGCCCTCAACGGCCAGCTTGCCGCCGACGGTGATCTTGGTCTCGGGCATGACGAACCGGAAGGTCCAGACGTTCATCACCAGGGGAGCGGGGGCCTCCTCCTCGGCAGCGGCGGGAGTGGGAATGGCCTCGGACTCGCCGCGGACCAGAACGCTGGCGTCGTTGCCGCTCAGGAAGGTGACGGACTGGGTCTTGCCGTTTCCGTCAACGTAGGTGATCACAGGCTCGTTGGGCTTGTAATCGCTGCGGACCTTCAGAGTTCCCTCGATGATGTTGCCGGGGGCCCAACCGGGGTTCTCATTGGACGCAAAGGACAGCGTAGTCCGGTTCTTCACGCCGAGGTCCCGGAGCGCGACGGTGGCAACGGTATCGCCGTCATCGTTCTCCTGATCATCGGGCTCCACAACGCGGAACTCCTTCAGCTCGTCATCGGTGTAGCTGGTGTCGTAAGTGACCCACACCTCAACCCAGCCGCCGTGGGCGAAGTCCACGTTCTCAATGTAGAGGCGGCTGTTATCGATGTGCCACCAGGGCTTGGAACCCTTGGTGGTGCTGTCGTGGATGCTCTTGCCGTAGTCATCATCGCTGTCCACGCCCACCACTACATGGATGCCGGGAATGCCAAGGTCTTTGACAGTCTTATTCAGGTCGAACTTGGTTACGTCAATGTCCTTGTCTGTGAACTCCAGGTCGGCGGCGTCACGAATGTCGTCCAGAGGAATGACCACGGGATTGCCGGGGGCATACTCAAGCACCCTGCTGGTAGCGTCGGAAGCGACAATGCTGGTGATGTACTCAGCCAGAGGCCCGTTCTTGTCCAGCTGGACGCGGACGGTGCTGTACTGGAGATAGTCGTAGACGATCTCGTTGTACAGGTCAACCAGCTGGTCGGGAGCGGCAACCTTGTCGCCCTTGGTGTTCACGGTCTGGTCGATGTTCAGGATCACGTTGACCTCGCCGTCGGTGTTGGTCAGGTAGATCACCCGGTTGCCGCTCAGCTTGGTCATGTTGTCGACTTCCTCGACATCATAGGCGTAAACGGCGCTGGTCTCGCCGGTCTTGACAACCAGCTGGTAGAACTCCACCTCGCCGTAGGGAGCGAAGCTGTCGATCTCGTTCTCGATCTCGGCGCGGTAGATGGTGTCGTCCACGCGCCAGCCGGTGTGGCTGTGGCTGCTCATCTTGCCGGCGTAGATGCCATAGCTGGCGTAGTCGGCAGTGATCTCGGCGTTGACGCCCTTCTTGTTGAGGTTGCCGTCATAGAAGCGGAGCATCAGATCCAGCTCAACCGCGGGGGCGTTCAGCTCACGGGCGCTGGAGAGGCTCAGAATCAGGCTGGTGGTGTCCTTGCCGCTGCGGGTCAGGGACTCCTGGGTGTGGTTCTTGCTGCCCATAACGCGGATGGGCATGATGGGATTGGCGGTGCTCTCCTTCTTCAGGCCCTCGATGACCACGACCTCGGCGATCTTGTAATCGACCTCGGCGGTGGAAGCCTCAGAGGTGACAACGTAGGCCTTCTTGATTTCGAAGTTGCCGCGCTCGCCGCCCTTGCGGCCAATCCAGGTCTCGATCTCGCCCTCGGAATTGACCAGGTAGTATCTGGTCATGTCGGTGGTGCGAATCTCAACGGGCGTCTCCAGAGCGGCGGTATCCAGGCCGGTGGCGTCCGCTCTGACATCATCGTTGAGCCACTCAATGCCCCACAGAGTGGTGGCCTGAGACATGGCGGTGGGGTTGGGACGGCCGTTCACGCTGGCAGAAGCGCCGTTCAGGGTGTCGGCCACCTCATAGGCGTTGTAGTTGAAGAGGCGGTGATCCAGGCTGCGGACATCCTGGAGGGTGGTGCCGTCCTCAGCAGCGCCCAGGGCGATGTTGGTCGTGAAGGGATCCAGTCTATTGTCTTTTTTATTGTTCGTCTCGAAGGGATACTGGACGTAGTGCTCATAGGTACTGCCGCTCTCGTAGTAGTAGCTTCCGAAGGTGTGCAGACGGCCCCAGGTGCCGCGGTTGCCCCAGTCCTCGGTGCCCTCGCCCTCGAAGACGAAGCCGTCATCGTTGTTGGCCAGGGTGTAGTCCTTGACCGCGCCCTCGGCGTCGTTGTAGATGCTGGCCTTGACCTCGTCGGTGCGCTTATCGCTGGCGAAGAAGCCGTCGGTCACCAGAACCAGATCGCCGTTGGGGGTGGTGAACATACGGATGTAGCCGAAGTGATCCTTGTAGAAGACGTAGTTGGTGCCCACGTCGGCGTCGAGGATCTCGGTGAAGAACTGCTTGGCCTCCTTCTCGATGCCGGACCAGGTGTAGGTCTCGCCGTCACAGATGATGGTGCCGGCCTTGGCGTCGATGCCCTTCTTGTCGATGGAGGCGGTGAAGGTCTGGGGATGCTCGGTGTAGTACACGCCGTCCACCAGAGCGTACAGGACCACGTCGCCCACAGTCAGCTCGCTGTCAGCCACGATGTCGCTGTTCTTGATGTCGGTGAAGCGCTCGGGGTTCTCGTCGGCCTCATACTCGACCGTCCAGCGGTCCAGCTTCTTGTTGTAGTCCACGATGGTGGTCATCACGAAGTCGACGCGCAGGACGTACTCGGCAACGCCGTCGCCGTCGTGGTCGATGACCCGCAGGGACTCGCCGTTATCGCAGCCATCGAACTTCTCCAGGGTGGAGTCGATGTACTTGTCGATGAACTGTCTCCAGCTCAGATCGTCGGAGACGTCGTAGGAGTTGCCGTTGCCGTCAGAGCCGGTACGGGTGGCCACAAAGACCTCGCCGTAGTACGTACCGGTCTGGGAAGCCTCGTTTTTGTTGTCAGAACCATAGAAGATCTCCTGCATGAACTCCATGTCCTGAGCAGTGATGGTGTCGCCGACCTTGATGACCTTGTTGTAGATCTCGTTGTCCTTCGTGCCGGCGATGGTGTAGCCCCACTCGCCGCCGTTGCTGCTGACCAGGTTAGTCCACGCAGCAGCGCCGCCCTCGAGGCCGATGTAGTACTCAATGCGCCAGTCGGACTTACCGATCTCCACAGCGTCGCTGTAGTTGACGAAGTACTCGGTGGTCTCGTCGACCTTCAGCTCGTCGCGGAGCTTCTTGACGGAGATCTCGGCGCCGGCGTTGGACTTGACGACGTTGACGTCGCTGGTCTCCAGGCCGCCGATGACGTCGGTCTTGTTCTGGACGTAGGCGTTGATGCGCAGGCCCACCTGCTCGCCGGTGGAATCGGCGTTCACGGTGTAGACGCTGCCGTCATCCAGAGCCAGGCGGCTCTTGCCCTCGGCCAGGGGGGCGGTGCCGTACAGGTTGGCCCACTTGTTGGCGGTCACCACGCCGGAGACCTTCTCCAGGCCCAGGTTGGCGGCCAGGTTGGTGCCGGTGCCCTCGTACATGTACAGGGCGTTGTACTTCTGGGTCTCGGTGAAGATGGCGCGGAAGAGGATCTCAGCGACCATCTCGCGGGTGGCGGGGGAGCCCAGAGGCTCCACGACGTTCTTGGTGATGCCCAGGGTCTCAGCCAGGGAGCCGACAGTGATGGCCCAGCGGGAGCCGGAGAACTCACCGTTGCGGCCGTAGCCCACGGCCCGCAGGATCATGGCCAGGACCTCGTAGCCGGTGACCTTGTTGCCGGCCTTGAAGGTTCCGTCGGGATAGCCCTTGATGTAGCCGGCGTTGGAGCAGAAATTGACGTAGCCGGCGTACCAGCCGGTGGTGACGTCGCTCAGCTTGCCATCGCCGTTCCAGGCGGTGTAGATGTCCTTCTGTGCGTCCGTCACATCGCCGGTAGAGATCCGGTAGATGATGGCGGCGACCTCAGCGCGGGTGATGTCTCCCTTGGGCTGGAACGTAGCGCCGTTGTCGTAGCCCTGGAAGACCTTCACGCCGTTGAGGACGTTCACGGCCTGCTGATAAGATTCGGTGATCTGATCAGCATCCGAGAAGTCGGCGCTGGCGGTAGCCATGAGCGAGAGGCTCATAACAAGGGCCAGCACCAGGGCGAGAATCTTCTTGAGATTTCTCATGGTGGATGATTCCTCCTTTTGAATTTTGTTCGGGGACGCAGAGGAGGTCGAGGCGGGCAGCTTTGGCGAAAAGATTACCGGTTTTTTTGCTAAAAAGGCCCGTATCAAGGCACTTACCCGAGAAGGAGGAGGGCGGGAGACGGCTGGGGCGCAGAGGGTTGGAGGATTTGGTAACAGGGCGGTGGTAGCAGATTCGGGGGAGGTGGTAGCAGGAAGGTGGATTTATGTAAAACAAATTGGTTATGGGAGTAGAGATTGCAGGTGGTAGCAGGAAATGGGTCGTGGTAGCGGGGTGGTAGCAGAGTAAGGAGAAAAACTTTATTGGGGAATCAAACAAACAAAAAATCCCGGAACTGCTGAAAATTCGGCAGTTCCGGGAGCAGTCAAACTATTTTCAAATAGATCGATTTACATAATACTGTTTTGCATGAAAATGTGCATCTCTGATTTTCGTCCAGCCCCGCTCCCCTACTTCCACTCCCGGGGACTCCTTCCGTAGGTGCTCCGGAAGGCGCGGAGAAATACGGAGTAGTCGCCGAACCCCGCCTCCTCGGCGGCCTTGAGGATTGGAACGCCCCGGCGGATCTGCTCGGCGGCCTGCTGGAGGCGCTTTTGGCGGATGTACTGGTGGAGGGTGCAGCCGTAAACCGCCTTGAACCGGTGCATCAGGTAGTAGCGGCTGAGAAAAAATACGCCCGCTAGGCGGTCCACGCTCAGCTCCTCCGTCAGGTGCTCCCGAATGTAGTGGGTGACCTCCTCCATCTTGGGGTCAAAGCGGTAGGAGACGCCGCCGGGCTGGGCGGGGGCCTTCAGCAAATCCCGGTTTAAGGCCACCATCAGCTGCAGCACGCAGGTGTCCGCCAGCAGCCGGGCGGCAAACTGCCCGTCCGACGCGTCCCGGACCCGCTCGAACAGGCCCCGGTACCGCTCCCGCTCCTCCCCGCGGGGGCGGTAGAGGTGGAACTCCCGGCGCTCCGCCAGGGTGAAGCAGTCCGCCAGCTCCGCCTCCGGCGCGCTGAATCGGGACAGGAACGCCCGGTCAATCCACAGCACCATCCGCTCGTAAACCTGGCCCGGCTCCGTCACCGGCAGGTGGATCATGCCCCGGCCCACCAGCAGCACGTCCATGGGCTGCAGGGGGTAGCTCTTGCCCTCGATGTTGTAGGTCACCCGCCCCCCCAGCTGGAGCACCAGCTTGTCAAATTCGTGGTAGTGGTAGCCCGGCGCAAGGACCTGGCTGTCCCGCAGGTGGAACAGGCGGTAATCCTCGTTCAGATACCCCCGGCGGCCCACTTCGCTCCTGTCCAGCATGATGCGTCCCCTCCCGCGCAAAAAATAAGAGCCTGTTTCCTGTCTCGGCGCGCGGCCTGGCGAGGGATTTTTTGTCCAAGGAGGCAAAAAGCCGCGGCAGTCCTGACGGACTGCAGGGGTTTTTAACGAAGCTTGGGCGGAAAATCACCCGTCAGGACGGGCGCGGAGAAATAGGAAACAGGCTCGCAGGAGCCGGCTGCGGCTCCCTGCTCCTGCTTATTCGCCCATGGGCGCGCCGCAGTGGGGGCAGAACTTGCTGTCGCTGATCTTGCCGCATACGGGGCAGACCTTGCCCTCGGTCTGGGCGGCGGCCTCCTCGCTCTCGGCGGCCTCACGGCGGGTCTGGAGCTCAGCGATCTTCTCCTGAGAGGCGCGCACGGCGGCGATCACGTCAGCGATGGCCTCGGGGACCTCTCCGGTGTTCTCGCAGGCGTACCACTGGCCGATGGCACGGTAGTTCTTGTCCAGCTCCCGTTTCTCGGAGATAATGGCGGCGGAGATCTTGGCGGAGTCGGCGGCCTCGCGGGCCTTCTCGGCGGCGGTGGCGGCAAGCTCCCTGGCCTTCTGGGTGACTTCCTCAAAATAGCTCATGGCGTGCTCCTTTCAAGCGGTCCTGAATTTGCCGGCGCGGCGGTGTATGTATGATGGCTCCTATTATAGCCTGTTTCCCTCCGTCCTGCAAGCAGTTTTTTGCCGGATGGGACAGCTTCCGGAATCTGTGAACCAATTCCCCGGCCCGCGCTGCGCGGGAGGCGCGAAAACTTCGCTGCTTTCGCGAAAACAAGTTGAAGCCGCCGCCGGTTTGTGGTACAGTTAAAGCCGTCAATGAACGGTGGGGACAGGCATGCCGCCCCCCTATTTTCAGGAGGAACCAGAGCGTGAAGCAAAAGGTATACGAATTTACCGCCGTCATCGAGCCCGTGCCGGACAGGCACGGGGCTTTTGTCCGCTTTCCCTGGGACATCCGCCGGGAGTTCGGGAGAGGGCGGATCAGAGTCCGGGCCACCTTCGACGGGACGCCCTACGAGGGCAGCCTGGTGAACATGGGTGTGAAGAACACCGACGGCTCCGTCTGCTACATCATCGGCGTCCGCAAGGACATCCAGGCACAGCTGGGGAAGGGCCCCGGCGACGCCGTGCACGTGACCATTCAGGAGTTGGGGCGGGAGGATGCGCCATGAAAAAGCTTTGGACAGCCTTGAACCGTGAGCTGGCCGCCGGCCGGCCCGCCGTCCTCTGCTCCATCGTGGCCAGCCGCGGCTCCACCCCCCGGGGGGCGGGGGCCAGGATGCTGGTGTGCGCCGGCGGCGAAACCACCGGCACCATCGGCGGCGGCGCGGTGGAGCACCGGGCCGCCCTGACGGCGGCGGCGCTGCTGGAGAAGGGGGCCTCCCGGTTCGCCCAGTACCGCCTGACCCCCAGCGACACGGCGGATATAGGCATGATCTGCGGCGGGGATGTGCGGGTGTATTTCCAGTATATAGATCCGGCGGACCGGCGGGCGGGGGAGACGCTGGACCGGGTCCTGGCCCTGCTGGACAGCCCCGGCGCCGCCTGGCTGGTCACCGAGATGGACGGGTCCGGCTGGCGCATGGGGACCTTTGACTGGGCCGGCGGTCTGCGGGGCCTGGACGTGCCCATGGAACGGCTGGAGCCCCTTCTGGGCAGCCGGGGGATGCTGGAGGAGGGGGAGACGGTCCTCTACGCGGAGCCCCTGACCCGAGCCGGGACGGTGTACCTCTTCGGCGGCGGCCACGTGGCCCGGGAGCTGGCCCACATCCTGGCCATGACGGACTTCCGGGTGGCCGTCTGCGACCAGCGGAAGCAGGCCGTCTCCCGGACGTATTTCCCGGAGGCCTCTTCCCTGCTCTGCTGCCCCTTTGAGGAGGCGCTGGAGCGGACGGGCCCCGTGACGGCGGAGGACTATGTGGTCATTATGACCCCCGGCCACCAGGGGGACTACGAGGTGCTGCGCCAGGCCCTCCGCACCCCGGCGCGCTACATCGGCTGCATCGGCAGCCGGAAAAAGACCGCCGTCACCAGGGAGCGCCTGCTGGCGGAGGGCTTCACCGGGGCGGACATCGGCCGGGTCCACGCCCCCATCGGCCTGCCCATCGGGGGGGAGACCCCGGCGGAGGTGGCGGTGAGCGTGGCCGCCCAGCTGATCGCCTGCCGCTCCGGCAGGCTGGAGGAGGAGGCGCGGCATGCTGCAGATTGAGGGAATTAAATTGGCGCTCGACCAGGACGAGGGCCTTTTGCGCCGCAAGGCGGCGGCGGAATTGGGGGTGCCGGAAGCGGCGCTCCGGGATTTCCGGATTTTCCGCCGGGCGGTGGACGCACGGGAGGGGGTGCGCTTTGTCTACACCCTGCGGGTGTCCGTGCAGGACGAGGGGCGGGTTTTGCGGCGCTGCAAAAGCCGGGGGGTGTCCCCGGTGGAGGAGACCCCCTACCGCCTGCCGGGGCCGGTTTCCGCGCCGGTACCTGCGCCGGTGGTGGTGGGAGCGGGGCCGGGGGGACTGTTCTGCGCCCTGGCCCTGGCCCGGTGCGGCGCGCGGCCCATCCTCCTGGAGCGGGGCTGGAACGTGGAGCGCCGGCGGCGGGACGTGGAGCGCTTCTGGGACACCGGAGCGCTGGACCCCGCCTCCAACGTCCAGTTCGGGGAGGGCGGGGCCGGGGCCTTCTCTGACGGCAAACTGAACACCGGCACCAGGGACATGCGCCACCGCTTCATCCTGGAGACTCTGGTGCGCCACGGCGCGCCGGAGAGCATCCTCCGGGAGGCCAAGCCCCATGTGGGCACCGACTACCTCCAGTCCCTGCTGGTCAGCCTGCGCCGGGAGCTGGAGGCGCTGGGCTGCGACATCCGCTTCGGCCACCGGCTGGCGGGGCTGGAGCTGCGGGAGGGCCGCATGACCGCCCTGGCTGTGGAGGGGCCGGAGGGCATGTTCCGCCTGCCGGCGGAGCACGCGGTCCTGGCTCTGGGCAACAGCGCCAGGGACACCTTTCAGATGCTCCACGCCGCCGGCGTGCCCCTGGAGCCGAAGCCCCTGGCAGTGGGGGTGCGCATCGAGCACCGGCAGGCAGACATCGACCTGGCCCAGTACAAGCGCTGGGCGGGGCACCCCCGGCTCCCGGCGGCCAGCTACAAGCTCAGCTGTCATCTGGAGAGCGGCCGGGGGGTGTTCAGCTTCTGCGTCTGCCCCGGCGGCCAGGTGGTGGCTGCCGCCAGCGAGGCGGACCGGGTCGTCACCAACGGCATGAGCCTCTATGCGCGGGACGGGGTCAACTGCAACGGCGGCCTCCTGGTGGGCGTTACCCCGGCGGACTTTCCGGGGGAGGGCCCCCTGGCGGGGGTGGCCTTCCAGCGGGCGCTGGAGGAGCGGGCCTGGTCCGCGGGAGGCGGCGGCTTCCGCGCCCCCGCCCAGCGGGTGGAGGACTTTCTGCTCCGTCGGCCCTCCACCGGTCCCGGCGGGGTGCTGCCCACCTACCGCCCCGGCGTCAAGTGGTGCAGCCTGTGGGAAGTCCTGCCGGACTTCCTTTGCCGGTCCCTGGCGGAGGCCCTTCCGGTATTGGACCGGAAGGTCCGGGGCTACGCCCACCCGGACGCGGTGCTGACGGCGGTGGAAACCCGCTCCTCCTGCCCTCTGCGCATCCCGCGGGACGCGGGGGGGCAGTCGGCGGTCCGGGGCCTCTGGCCCTGCGGCGAGGGGGCGGGTTACGCCGGCGGCATCCTGTCCGCCGCCGCCGACGGCCTGCGGACCGCCGAGGGCGTACTGGCCGCGCTGGAACAGAAAGGAGAGACACCATGAAAAATATCGCTGTATGCGCCAGCTTTATCACCGGCGCCCACCTCCGCCGAATCCGCGAGGCGGCGGAGCGGGCGGGCTTCACTGTTTCCTTCTTTGAGACACAGGCCGCCCTGGGGGAGGCCATCGCGGATTTTGAGGTCGTCTTCGGCTACATCCCCCCGGAGCTGCTGCCGGGGGCCAGGGAGCTGCGCTGGCTGTGCGCCGCCTCCGCCGGGGTGGACCAGTACCTGGACGACGCCCTCTGGCCCCGGCCGGACTGCCTGCTGACCAACTCCTCCGGGGCCTACGGCCCCGCCATCTCGGAGCATATTATCATGGTGCTGCTGATGCTCCTGCGGCGGATGCCGGCGTATCAGGCGGCCCTCTCCCGGCGGGAGTGGCCCAGCTTCACCCCCATCCGCTCCATCGCCGGCAGCCGGGTGGTCATACTGGGGACCGGGGACATCGGCTCCCACACCGCCCGGCGGCTGAAGGCCCTGGGGGCCCAGGTCACCGGCGTGTGCCGCAGCGGGAGGGCCGGGGAGCCCGCCTTCGAGCGGGTGCTGCCCGCCGCCGCGCTGGACGGCGTTCTGCCGGAGGCGGACGCCCTGGTGATGGCCCTGCCCGCCACGGCGGAGACGGCGGGGATTCTCTCCCGCGAGCGCATTGCTCTGCTGCCGCCCCGGGCCTATGTGGTCAACGTGGGCCGGGGCTCCGCCGTCGACCAGGAGGCCCTGGTGGAGGCTTTGGAGGCCGGCCGGCTGGCGGGGGCGGCCCTGGACGTGATGACCCCGGAGCCCCTTCCGGCGGATCACCCCCTGTGGACCTGCCCCAACACAATCATCACCCCCCACGTGTCCGGCAACATGGCCCTGGGGCTGACCTGCGATCTCGATGTGGAGATGTTCTGCCAGGACCTCAGCCGCTACGCCGCCGGCGCGCCCCTGGCGCGGCTGGTGGACCGGAAGCGGGGGTACTGAGCCGTGGAGCGGCTGCGGGAGAGGGACCTGTACGGCCCGGTGCGGGACTACCTGGAGAGCCTGGGCTACGAGGTCAAGGGCGAGGTGAAGGCCTGTGACGTCACCGCCCTGCGGGACGGGGAGCTGCTCGTGGTGGAGCTGAAGACGGGCTTCACCCTGGAGCTCATCTACCAGGCGGTGGACCGCCAGCGGGTGGCCGACGGGGTCTACGTGGCGGTGCCCCTGCCCAGGCGGGGGTATATGGCCCCCCGCATCCGGGACATGCAGTCCCTGTGCCGCCGGCTGGAACTGGGGCTCATCTTTGTGGGCTTCACCAGCGGGGGCATTCCCCAGGTGGACGTGGCGGTGCACCCCAAAGAGGCCTCGGCCCCCCGGCGGGATAAGAAGCGCCGCCTGGCGGTGATCCGGGAGCACGCCGGACGCACCGGCAGCGCCAACGCCGGCGGCGTCAGCCGGCAGAAGATCCTCACCCTTTATAAGGAGCAGTCCCTGCAGGCGGCGCGGCTCCTGCGGGAGCACGGGCCCCTGCGGGCGGAGGAGGTCAGGCGGCTGGGCGGGCCGGAGAACAGCGCCGGCATCCTCAGCCGCAACGTGATGGGCTGGTTTGAGCGGTCGCCGGCCCCGGAGGGGCGCAGGTACCTCTACGCCGTCAGCGGGAAGGGGCTGGAGGCGCTGGAGGAGTACGAACATCTGCTGCTGTAAAAAGGGGGCCGCATCATCAAAAGAGAAGGGCAAGGCAGCCTGTCGCGGGCTGCCCTGCCCTTCTCCTTTTGATGGCGCGATTGCGTCAACTATGTTCTGTTCGGTCTCCTCTTAATCCTCAGCAGCCTCATAAAATCATCAAACAGAGACGTATCCGTTGGTGTAAACATGATCCATTTTCCATCGTGATACGTTTGCGCTTCATCATACATCCTCTGCACGTCCTGTGCGTAATGTTCCCTGTCCTCTTCAAATTTTGAGCGCTCCGCTTTTCCTAGGATCACCATGAATCCGACGCAGTTTTCCCTTGCGTACAGCGCGCACAGCGTTTTACCTCCCCGGCGGTATTTATATTCATAGGTCCAGGCCTTGCCGCCTTTATCCCACAGGCAGTCCATATCGTAGTTTTTGTCAATCAACGCGCATAATTGGGTCCATATCTCATACAGAGATTCCCCCACTAAAGCGGCCATTTGTTCTGCGTCAGGAATTTTGTCAAGCATGACAGTTTCCTCATAGAATTGCGGGCCAGCCGTCAGACTTCGCCGAAGAACTTGTCGTGGACCGCCCGGACGGCGGCGGCGGCATCGTTCTCGTCGATGAGTACGGAGACCCGGATCTCGCTGGTGTTGATCATCTGGATGTTGATGTTGGCGTCGTAGAGGGCCTCGAACATCTTGGCGGCCACGCCGGGGGTGGTCATCATGCCGGCTCCCACGATGGAGACCTTGGCAATCTTATCCTCCACAGTCACGTGGTCGAAGCGCAGGGCCTCCTTCTGCTCCTCCAGCACCCGCAGGGCGTCCTCCACGTCGGCCCGGGGCAGGGTGAAGCTGATGTCCTTGCTCTCATCCCGGCCGATGGACTGGATGATGGCGTCCACGTTGATGTTGGCCTTGCCCAGCAGGGAGAAAATGCGGAAAGCCACGCCGGGGCTATGCTCCAGGCCCACCACCGCGATCCGCGCGATGCTTACATCCTTCGCCACGCCGGCGATGTTGGTCTTTTCCATCTTGACAACCTCCTTGACTTTCGTGCCAGGCTTGCGCTCCAAGCTGGACACGACTTCCATATTCACGTGATATTTTTTGGCCAGCTCCACGCTGCGGTTGTGGAGCACCTGGGCTCCCTGGCTGGCCAGCTCCAGCATCTCATCGTAGGTGATGGCCTCCAGCTTCCGGGCGTTGGAGCAGACCCTGGGGTCCGTGGTGTAGACCCCGTCCACATCGGTGAAAATCTGGCATAGATCCGCGTCAAAGGCGGCGGCCAGGGCCACGGCGCTGGTGTCGGACCCGCCCCGGCCCAGGGTGGTCACGTCCCCCACCCGGTTGATCCCCTGGAAGCCCGCCACCAGGACGATCTTGTTCTTATCCAGCTCCCGCTGGACCCGCTCGGAGTCGATGGTCTTGATCCGGGCGTCGGAGTAGGTGCTGGAGGTGTGGATGCCCACCTGCCAGGCGGTGAGGCTCACCACCGGGAGGCCCATACCCTCCAGGGCCATGGCGCACAGGGCGATGGAGATCTGCTCGCCGGTGCTCAGGAGCATATCCATCTCCCGCTTGGAGGCCCGGGGGTTGATCTCTCTGGCCTTCTCGATCAGGTCGTCGGTGGTGTCACCCTGGGCGGACAGGACCACCAGCACCTGATTTCCGGCTCTATAGGCGTCGGCGATGATATGGGCCACGTTCCGGATGCGCTGGGCGTCCCGGACGGAGCTGCCGCCGAATTTCTGTACGATCAAACTCATAAGGATACTTCCTCTCTATGGAAAATTGGGTGACACTCCATTATAGTGCCGCAGGGACGAAAGGGTTATTCCAGAACGGGCAGCAGCGCCTTGGCGCCCAGCCTCCCGGCCAGCGCCCGGGCCTCCCGGCCGGTCATGGCCGGGGCGATGACCGCGCCGCCGGAGAGTGTCCTGCAGTCCGCCGGCGCCTCGAAGCCGCCACGCAGGTACCAGGGCATAGACACCTCCGTCTCCAGGTCCGCCAGGTCGGCGCTCTCGCTCCAGCCCAGGTCGCGGCGCTGGTCGCGGTGCTGGAGGGCGTCCAGTACGTCGCCCACGACAGCGGAGGCGGTGGGCAGATCCCCGGCCCCGCGGCCGTAGAACATCACGTCGCCTACGGCGTTGCCGCGGACCATGATGGCGTTGAACACGTCGTCCACCGGAGCCACAGGACAGTCCGCCGGCACCAGGTGGGGGGACACATAGGCCGCCTGCCGCCCGCCGGGCAGCCGCAGGGCCCGGCCCAGCAGCTTCACCCGGTACCCCGCCCGGTCGGCCACGGCCACGTCCTCCAGATCCAGATCGCTGATGCCCCGGATGGAGATGGCCTCGGGCCGCACCTCCTTCCCCCAGGCCAGATCGGAGAGGATGCAGATCTTCCGTCCCGCGTCCAGGCCCTCCACGTCGGCGGCGGGGTTCTGCTCGGCGTAGCCCTTGGCCTGGGCCTCCTGCAGGGCCTCTCCAAAGGGGACACCCCCCTTGACCATGCGGGTGAGAATGTAGTTGGTGGTGCCGTTGAGGATGCCCACCACCTCCTCGATCTGGTTGCCCGCCAGGCACTGGAACAGGGGCCGCAGCACGGGGATGCCCCCGCCCACGCTGGCCTCGAAGAGGTAGTTGACGTTCTTCTCCCGGGCGATGGCCAGCAGCTCCTTCCCGTGGGCGGCCACCAGCTCCTTGTTGGAGGTGACCACGTGCTTGCCCGCCAGCAGGGCCCGGCGAGTAAAGTCCAGGGCCACCTTGGCCCCGCCGATGGACTCCACCACCACGTCCAGGTTGGGATCGCTCTCCAGCACAGAGAAGTCTTTTACCGCCACACCGGCGTACTCCGTGGCGGATAAGTCCCGCACATCCAGAATATATTGAAGCCGGAGGGGCTCTCCCAGCTTCCGGGCAATGGATTCCCCGTTCATGCGCAGCACCTCCGCCACGCCGCTGCCCACGGTGCCGAACCCCATAATCGCAACATTCGCCATTGTTCTCTCTCCTTCTCTGTATGTACCTGTCCTGGAGGGCTCAGCCCGCCAGAATCTCAAACTTTACCACGCCCTCCGCCGAGGACACCTGGGCCATCAGATCCTCCAGGCTCAGCTCCATCTCGCTGGTCTCCGCCGAGACGGTCACCGCCGCGCAGCCGTTGGTGGGGATGGACTGGTTGATGGTCAGTATATTCGCGCCGCTCCCGGCAAAGATAGACAGGACGTTATTGAGTACGCCGGGGTTGTCCTTGAGCATGGCGTAAAAGGTGATGATGTGGCCCGCCTTCATGTCGTTGAAGGGCTGGACCGCGTCCTTGTACTTGTAAAAGGCGCTGCGGCTGATCCCCGCCAGCCGGACCGCCTCCCCCGCGGTGGAGGCCTCGCCGGTCTGCATCATCCGCTTGGCCTCGGCTACCTTGATGAAAATTTCCGGCAGCGCTTCGGCGGCCACAATGTAGTATTTTGTCTTTGCACTCATGTTGTTTTCCTCCTACGGCCATATGTCCTTAATTGGCGTTATTGTATCACATTTGGCACCGGGATACAACCCACAAAGTCTTGCAATTTTCCACAAACTTTCCGCCGGTATGCGGGGAAAAGAGGTGCAGTTTGTCTATATGTCACAGCTAAGTGTCTTTTTACAGAGGACAATTACCGTCTTGCTCTGGCTGGGGGGCGCAGTGGTGTTTTTCAAGTGTCTGCTATCGCCCCTGCTCCCCTTCCTGCTGGCCCTGGCGCTGAGCGCCATGGTGGAGCCCACGGTGCAGAAGCTGCGGCGGGGAATGGGGGTGCGGCGCTCCTTCGCCGCCGCTCTGGTGACCACGGCGCTGCTGCTGGTGGCGGGGGGCGGAGTGGCGCTGGTGCTGGTGCGTCTGGGGATGGAGCTGCGGGCCTGGTCCGCCCGGCTGCCGGAGGTGGTGGAGCGGTTCCCGGCCCTGTGGAACGGGCTGCTGGACCGGGTGGGGGCCTGGTACGCGGCCAGCCCGGCCTTTCTGCGCTCGGCCCTGGACACGGCGGCGGCCCAGCTGATGGAGGAGGGGCCCGGTCTGGCGGGGACGGTGGGAGCCTGGCTGATGGGGGCGGCGTCCTCCCTGCTGGCAGCGCTGCCGGATGCGGGGCTGTTTCTGGTGACCACGGTGCTGGCGGTGTATTTCACCAGCCTGAGCTATCCGGGCATCCTGGCCTTTCTCAAGCGGCAGCTGCCGGCGGCGTGGCAGTCCAGGTGCCGGGACGCCGCCCGCTGCTTCCGCTCCACCATCCTCAAGTGGCTGCGGGCGGAGCTGCTGCTGATTCTGTCCACCTTCGTCATCCTGCTGGGGGGCTTCCTGTGGATGGGCCTGGACTACGCCCTGCTGGCGGCGGTGTTCACCGCCCTGGTGGACGCCCTGCCGGTGCTGGGCACGGGGACGGTTTTGGTGCCCTGGGCCCTGGGGTGCCTGCTCATGGGAGACACCGGGCGGGGGGTGGCCCTGCTGGCGCTGTACGCGGTGGGACTCATCGTTCACACCCTGCTGGAGCCCCGGCTGCTGGCGGGGCAGGTGGACTTGCCGCCCATTACCGCCCTGCTGGCCATGTACCTGGGCTTCCACTTTTTAGGTGTGGGCGGGATGATCCTGCTGCCGGTGTGCCTGCTGCTGCTCAAGCAGTTCCAGGACGCGGGGGTGATCCGGCTGTGGCGCTGATCCGGCTGCATGGCGCGCCCCATGGGGAATCGTGTGAGAGGCCGGCTCCCCCCTCTATGTGGAGGGGGGAGCTGCTTTTTGTGCAATCCGCCGTTGTCCGGTTCCGTGCAACTTTTTGCCGTTACACACTCTATGTGTAACGGTTTTCCGGGACATATCAAATATAAAAAGGAGTATACGGAATGGATTATACGCAGAATTATCATCTGCCCCAGTGGGAGAAGGCGGACCGGATTATGATGGACGACTTCAACGCCGCCATGGCCGGCATCGAAACCGGTCTCAGCGAGAACCGGGAGTCCGCCCGTCAGGAGAGCGTCAGGCTGGACGCCAAGGACGCCGCGCTGGGCGAGCGGATCGAGGCGGCGCGCCAGGAGGCCGCCGGCCTGTCCGGCAGAAACCTGGCCAAGGCCCAGGAGGACCTCCAGCGGGGCCTGTTCCGGCTGGCCTACAACCAGTGCGCCCACCTGCTGGAGAAGGAGGCGCCCCCGGCGGTGGACGGTCTCTTCCTCCAGAAGCTGGACAAAAAGGAGATTCCCTCCAACAGCGCGGGGATCGAAATCCACCAGGACGGCGCGTGGTGCGCCTCCAGCGGGCCGGGGGGCACCGTCGAGGCTGTGCAGGACAGTCTGGAGTTTCTCTCCAATCTGGTGATGGTGAAGGGAAATCTGTCCGCCTGCGAAAAGGCGGTTCTTACCTTCGCCCCCACGGGGGCGGTCTGCATCCGGCAGCTCTCCCTCTCCGGCGCCTTCGACAGCGGCGACAAGGAGGAGAGCCGGTACCGGGTCACGCTTGACAACCTGACCAGGGGCGTCCGGGAGATGGACCGGGAGATCGGCTACGAGCAGGGCAGCCGGGGCGGCAGCATCAAGATTCCCGCCTACGCCTATATGCACGGCGGGGACAAGTACCGGCTGGAGATCATCCCCCTGAACGCCCTTTTCTCCGGCACCTTCTATTACCGCAAGGGTCTGCCGATGACGCTGGAGTACTTCGATCTGAGCACGGACAGCTTCACCGGTACCCTCTTCCACAAATTTGACGCCGGAGAGAGCGGCCACGGCGGGTTGGTTCTGGCGCGGTACGATCCCTACGACAAGGGCGGCGTACTGACCGCCAGCTGGGGCAGCCGGGAGCAGCAGCCCCTGCGGGTCCGAAGATTCACCGACGGCAGAGGCCAGGAGGTGCGGGAGGCGGAGTTCCGCTTCACCCAGCCCATCCCCGGCGGCAGCACCATCACGCTGAAGGCTGCCGTTCCCTCCGGAGGAGATGTGATTCTTTACAATTGGTGCGCGGCGCTGCTGTGAGGCAGACATACTTTTTCTTGCGTGCGGCGGCCGCGCAGCGGGCGCTGCTGCCGAAGGGAAGAAAAAGTATCAAAAAGAACTTTAATGGGGGTAATTGACAGAATGTGGCGAATCTTGTAGAATAAAAAAGTCCCCGGACATCCGGGGACAGGGGCGCTGTTTTGTGAAAAGGCGGTTCGGCTCACTCCTTGAAGAAAGGAGTGATGTTGTATGGACAAAAGACGTATCATACAGATCGGCATCCATGTGATAACGTGGATTGCAGCGATCATTTGCATACTTATTTTTGCTCCAACAGCGTGTTGACCGCCCGGCCATCACCCGAGCGGTCAACGGGAAACCTTTTCTCGCAAACCAAACGGAGCTGAACTGCCTAGCAAAACAGCGCCCCGAATCTGTCTCCAGTATACCCGCCCGGACTTGGTTTGTCAAGTCCGGGTTTTGGTTCGAAAAACGCGGATTGCGGGGAATCCCCCCAAGGGCCAGAGGCCCTTGGGGGGATTTTTGCGTTCGTTTTATGGAACACTAGGGGATTGCTTACTCAGCGGGAGTGACCTCGACGCAGGCGTAGAGCCCACGGATCGCGGCGGCCAGGTAGTGGGTAGCACGGTTCTCGTCGGTAACATTCTCGGTGGGCAGAGTGTCGAGCTTCACATCGCTGAAGTCAACGTTCTGATGCTCCTCCAGAATCGCCGCCTCAACCAGCATCAGCTGAACCTGCTGATCGATGTAGGCCTTCAGAGAGCCAGTGTAGCCGAACTTCTGCTGGAGTGCGCTGCTCGTGTCGTTGCCGTTCCAGCCCAGGTCATCCCAACCACTGGCAGGATTGCCATCCTCGTCCTTGTTGTTGGCCCAGATGATCTTCTTCACGTCGTCCACGGTCTCAGCAGCATCGATCATTTTCTCGATCTCCGCAATGCCGGCCTCAAGATTCAGCTGGCAGATCAGAGCGGGATTGGTCAGCTCATCACACCAAGTGGTGGTGTTCTTCGCCTCATAATTGGCGTTTGTCCAATCATTCTCGTTGGTGTTGCTGCCGTCCTTGAGCTCGCCCTCGTTGTTGAACCACTCGCTCGTCAGGTCGACATTCTTCTTGGCCCACTCAACATAGGCATCCAGAGAGGCCTTGGCGAACGCCTTTGCCTCGGCGAGCTCCGTATCCTCCGCAGGCACAGCCTCGGTGACGGCGAAGACAGTCAGGTGGTCGACCTTGAAGGTGACGGTGCCGTTCTTGACGGCAACACCCTTTGCAACCTCCTCAAGAGTGTTCTCGGCATTCACGAAGTAGACGTCAACCGTCTCTTCCGCGCCGGTGTAGGGCAGGGTGATGGTGATCTTGTCCGTGAGC
Organism: uncultured Oscillospiraceae bacterium; assembly: GCA_910577915.1. Taxonomy (GTDB): domain Bacteria; phylum Bacillota; class Clostridia; order Oscillospirales; family Oscillospiraceae; genus Pelethomonas. The sequence continues at coordinate 3,646 of CAJTOM010000027.1, read as the reverse complement.
CCAGAGAGCTCGGCGTCAGTGCCGTTGACCTTGACGGTCACGTCCACGACCACAGCATCTTCGGCGACCTCGGCAGTAGTGGTAGCTTCCGCAACGACGACCTCGACCTTCGCGTTCTCAGTCTCACTCACAGCCCGAGTGATGGCGCTGGCGGGCAGGGTCACGGTGCCCTGGGGAGCCTGAACGGTGAGGGAAGCCTCGGCCTCGGTCACAGCAGTTACGACATCGGGGGTCAGAGTGACGGTGGTGGACTTGACCTTCTCATCCTCAGTCTGAGGAATCTCGATGATCACGGTGTTGTTCTCGGAAGTGCTGATGGCGTTCTTGACCTGGTCAGCGTCAAGCTCGAGCTCGACGTTGCCCTGGCTGTCGGGCTTAACGTCATCGGGGTTGGGAGTGATGGGCTCATCCTTCAGCACGCCGGTCGCCCCAAAGACGATCACGAGGGCAGGCTCATCATCCTTGGGCATGGTGATCTCGAACTGGAACTTCTCGTAACCAGCGGGAACACCCTCAGCGCCGTCGACCTTCACAGGATTGACAGCCTCACCGTTGACGGTGATGGTACCCATGGCCCAGACGCTCAGCTTGTCGAAGCTGACGATAGCCTTGTCGCCGGGCTCCAGGACCTCAACAGCCAGACCTCTGGCAGGCTTGCTGAGCGCGAAGTTGGTGTAGACTTCCTTCTTGCCGTCCGGACTCTGCTCGTTTTTCAGCACGATGGGGCCGTTGTTGCCGACTTCCAGCGCGCCAACTGCCTTGGCATAGTCAATCGTGAAGACCTCGCCGCCGCTCAGGCCGCTGATACGCAGGGTGTTGGTGTTGACGATCTCCTTGGTGTACTTAGCATCACCCTTGATGTCGCTCACGGTACCACCCCAGGTGTAGCCGGACAGATTGAAGTCGTTCGAGAAATCGAAGTTGGCAATGCCCTTGCTGTTCACGTCAGCAACAACTCTGCCGATCTCCTCACCGGCAAACATCTGCTTGACGGTGACAACCTGGTAGTTCTGGTAATCAATGACGATCGCGTTCCACAGCTTCATCAGCTCGGTGTAAATCTCGGTGGTCTCGCTCTCGGTCACGTTGATGACCAGCTCGACATTGGCGTCGCCGTCAACGAAGTAGATGACTCTCTCACCAAGCTTCAGGTCAGCAGTGTCGGTGGTGTAGCCGCCCAGGCTGCCGGTCTTCTTGTCGATCACGCGGTAGGCCTTGTCGAGATCACCAGAGGTGTAGTCGGCAGCGGGATCCTCACCGGCAGCATAACCATCATGGGCCTCAATGAGACTGTCAGAACGGCTGAACTGATAGTAGTCGGGGTTGGTATCGCGGCTGGTCACAACGTAACCGGCCCAGATGCCGTAGTCGCCGAAATTCTCCTCGATCTTATTGCCGTCCATATCAAAGGCGCTGTTGAGCAGATTGCTGGCATTGGCGGTATTGCTCTGAACCTTGGACTCGTCGGAGTATCCTTCGCCGTCCCAGCCCAGGCCCTGGTAGCGCTTGTTGGCGGCGTAGGCGTAGGGGATCATGGCCTTGGGAACGTCCTCGCTGATCGCGCCCTCGAAGACGACGACCTGGGCGATCTCATAGTTCGCAGCCTGCTCGTCGACGCTGGTCACGGTGGAGGTGATGGCATAGCCGTTCACCGCGCTGAAGTCCTCGGGGGCGTTGCTGTAGCCAACCCAGGTCTCAACGACGGTCTTCCCATCCTTGTCGCTGCTCACCCAGTAGTAACGGGTGGCGCTGGTGGTGTTGATGCGGATGGTATTGCCAATAGCAGTGGCGCTGCTCCAGTCCACAATACCAGTCAGGTTGCGGGCCTTGGCTTTGGAGACATCCGTCAGCTCGTAGCTGTTGTACTCGGTCTTGCGGCTGTTGTTGTCCTTGATGTCGCTCAGGTAGTACTCGCCGTCCTCAACGGAGGACATGGCCACGTTGGTACGGAACTTGTCCTGAACGGTGAAATTGCCGGTAGAATACTCGTACTTGTAGTCGGTGTAGTGTCCGAAGTAGTCCGCAGCAGGATTGTTGCCGTAGCGATACTCACCGAAGGTGCTCAGACGCTTCCAGGTACCGCGGTTGCCGTTGTGGTCATCCTCCCAGGTGTCGATGTAACCGAACTTAACGGTGTTCTTCTCGTTCTGGAAGTAGTAAGCAGACTCGCCGTCATCCTTGGCAACGGTCACGTCCTCAATCTCACCGGTATTATCGTTATACACGGTGGCCTTCATGGTGGAATCGCGGCGGTCGGTCTCATAGTAACCGTCAAGCAGCAGGACGAAGCCCTTGCTCGTGTCGGTGACCAGACGGACGTAGCCGAAGTGATCCAGGAACATGGTGTAGTTGCGGCCCGTCTCCATCTCCGTGTCGGTGATCTCCTCGAAGAAGGCGGCGGCCTCACGGTTGATGCCAGACCAGACGCGGTCCTGATCATCAGCGCAGGTGATGGTGTCGTTCTTATAGATGAACTTCTTGATGGAGGTGTTGACGGTCTCGGGGGCGTCGACGTAATACTTGCCGTCGATCTTGGCGTACAGGATTACGTCGTCGATGGACAGCTCGCCGTCAGAGACGATGTCGTCCTTGTGGATGTCCAGGAACTTGGTGTTCCGGTCGGAAGCATCCTCGTCGGCCTCGGAAGTCCACTCAGTGGTGTAGTAGCCAGTGCGAGAGTTGTAGTCGGTGATGGTGGTCATCACGAAGCGGGTCAGCAGGACGTAGTCCGCCTTGCCGTCGCTGTTGTTGTCGATGACCTTGAACCACTCGCCGTTGTCGCTGCCGTCGATGTTGTAAGCGGCGGTGTTGATGTAGTCATTGTAGAACGTGCGCCAGGACAGGTCCTCGGACAGGTCCTTGTTGCGGTCCACATTGTTCTTGCTATTGGTGCCGGCGAAGACATAGCCGGTGATACCCAGGCTGACGTCCGCCTCGTCGTCATCGGCGACGGAGAAGATGCCGCGCATGATCGCCAGATCATCCTCGGTAATATTCTTCTCGGCGGGGATTACGCGGGTGTAGGAGATCTCCGTAGCGGTATCCTTCACCTCGTCCATGTCGTTCTCGTTGTCGATCACATTGCCGACCTTGACGCCATACTCAGCCTCGAACCACTCCTGAGCGGTTTTGCTGCCAACGTCCACACCCTTCTTGAAGGTGACGTTGTACTCCAGGCGGCGCTCACAGGTGTACTGCTCGCTGTCACCGAAGTTGATGTAGTACTCGGTCTCGTCGGTCAGGCGGACGCCCATGTCCTTGATGACCTTGGAGAGGGTGGTGCCCTGGCCGGGGTTGTCGTTGATCTTGTTGGTGCCGGTGTCGGCCAGAGTGGTCAGGACCTCGGTGCCGTCCTTGACATAGGCGTGACGGGTCTCGCCGATGTCGGTGGCGGTGGAAGCGACATTCAGGGTGTAGATCTTGCCGTTGTCAGCCTCCAGACGGGTCTTGCCGGCGTCCAGGGGGGTGGTGTCGTCCAGGTCGGCGATCTCATTGGCGGTCACGACGCCGGTGATCTCCTCCAGACCCAGGTTGGCAGCCAGGTTGGTGCCGGTACCCTCATACATATAGAGGGAGTTGTACTTCTGGGTCTCGGTGAAGATGGCGCGGAAGAGGATCTCGGCGACCATCTGACGGGTGGCGGGGG
>CAJTOM010000026.1 GCA_910577915.1 uncultured Oscillospiraceae bacterium | reverse complement strand
TCCGGTTTTGGCAACTTTTTGGTTACTTTTTGTTTGCACAAAAAGTAACCGCAGGGCGCGGGGGCGCGTAGCCCCCGCAAGCTGTAGGGCTGCGCCGCAGCCCCCCTCGCCGCCGGTCGGGCGGCGACGCTCACGTCTTCCTCAGCCAGTCCGGCAGCGTCCGGCTCCTCACACCGGACACAATCCCCATGGCCGTGAACAGCGTCACAATCGAGCTCCCGCCGTAGCTGAAAAAAGGCAGCGTCAGGCCGATGACCGGCATGACAAACAGACACATGCCGATGTTCTCCAGGGCCTGGAAAATCAGCATGGTGCCGAAGCCTATGCAGATGAGGGCGTCCATGCTGCTCTTGGCCAGCCGGGCGGTCTGGAAGCAGCGGTAGACCAGCAGAAACTCCAGTATGATAATCAGCAGACACCCCGCCATACCCAGCTCCTCGCCGCATACGCAGAAGATGAAATCCGTCTGCCGGGCGGGGAGGCTGAAGCTGTCCGAGGACTGGGTCTGGATGCCCTTGAAAAGCCCCTGGCCGAAGAGACCGCCGCTGCCCAGGGCCAGCATCCCACGGGTCTGCTGCCAGCCCACGCCCCTGGGGTCGAAGCTGTGGTCGAGGATCACCCGGAAGCGGTTGAGCCAGTACGTTGGCAGCTTCTCGAACACCGCCAGCAGGCCGATGCCCAGCCCCAGGCCGCCGATGCCCAGCACAAACCAGTACCACGCCAGCCCCGCCGCCAGCGCCATGCCCGCATAGATCACCAGATACACCAGGCCGCTGCCCGCATCCTTGGAGAAGAGGTAGATCCACACGAACATCACCGCCGCATGGCCCGCCGGAAACACCAGGGAGCCCAGGCCCCGCATCCGCCGGTTGTCTCGGAACCAGGCCAGCTGCTTGGCCAGCAGAACCGTGTAGCTCAGCTTCACCACCTCCGCCGGCTGGATCTGCACCGGGAAGTGGGGGATGGCCAGCCACGCCTTGTTGCCTGTGGTCTCCTCCCCCACGCCGAACCAGCGCAGCATAGCGATAAACCCCAGGCCGAACAGGAAGAACAGCCACCACCACTTTTCGCAGACGTGCTCCATGTCAATGTTGGACAGGACAAAGTAGGCCCCCACCCCCATCGCCGCGCCAGCGGCCTGGATGATCACCCGGCGCATCTGGGTGGCGGACTCCAGGTAGTTGGTGGCGCTGGCGATAAGCACGATGCCGAAGGCCGTGCACACCAGGCACAGGCCCAGAAGGACCATGTCCGCCTTTTTGACAATATACTGGATGGCCTTCATCAGCCGGGCAAAGATGGTCACAGCGCAGCCTCCCACAAAAAAAGATCGCTGTTAGTCTATCACACAACCGGACTTCTGTAAACCGCTCCGCGCAAAAAATCGCCGTTCTCTCCCAGGAGAGCGGCGATTTTTTTGACTATAGTACTCACCCCAGCCGGGTCAGCAGCGCCCCCAGCTTCGCCGGGGAACCGGCCAGGATAGAGCGGGCCATCCCGTTCTCGAACCGGTAGGCCCAGCGCAGGTCCAGCTCGTTGACCGCATCCTCCAGCTCCCGGCACAGTTCCCTCTCCCCGCAGCCGTCGGAGACGGGTTGGTCCAGGATCAGGCAGGCGGCGCCCTCTCCCCGCCGGTTGGTCAGCAGGAAGTCGTATACCACGGCGTTGGCCTTGGCCCGGACGCTCTGACGGACCATGTCCTGGGCCAGAAAGGCGCCGAACTGCTCCGGCGCGAAGCGCCATGCGCCGTCCATCTTTTTCCCCTCCAGCTGGCCGGCGGACAGGTAGCTGCGCACGGTCCGGGTGCTGAGGCCGCTCATGGCCGCCACGTCCTCAATGGTATAGTATCTTGTTTCCTGGTTATTTTCCATAGAAGCACCTCCTCTGTCTCCAGCATAGCACGGCGGGGATCGGGAAGTCAATTTGCAGCTTCCCCACTTTTTCACAGCGAGACGCGCCGCCCTCCTCCGAGGGCGGCGCGTCCTTTCTGATCCTGCCGCTCCTACCCCAGCAGGTAGCGGTACCGGGTGAGCACCGTGTAAATGAGGATGTCGATGTCGGCGGGCAGGCCGTTGGTCTCGTCCAGGTCGATCTCCTCCACCTGTCCGTTCAGCCGCACCAGCACCCGGCTGCCCCCCAGGGGCAGGAAGCCCTGGTTCTCCCCGCTCTCATCGAAGCCCGCCCGGTCGTAGAACAGGGTGAACTTGTCACGGTAGGGGGCGCTGTCGTAGGGGCAGAACACCAGGCAGTTGCCGCACTCGTTGCACATCCGGTCCACGTGGAGAATCTGGGCCCGGCCGTCGGGGAGCTTCACCACCACGTTGGCCCGGTTGGGGCACACGTCGGCACAGGCCTGGCAGACTACATTGCAGCTCAGGCAGCGGTCGCCCTCGCACTTGGCGGACTCGCAGAGGACGCCCTTCCGGGCAATGGCCTCCTCCCGGCTGGCGTGGGCACAGTCCGGGATTCTCGCATCATGCTCCTCGCCGGTCACCGCCCGGGCGAAGGCCGCCGCGTCGGCAATGCCCTCCACCACCGTGGCGGGGCCCCGGAACACGTCGCCGCCGGTGTAGACGTTCTCCAGGTTGGTCTTGAAGTCGGGGCAGCCCCGGCTGCCGGTCTCGATGCCGCAGGCCGCCAGGGCCTCGGCGTCCACCCTCTCGCCCACGGCGGAGATCACGGTGTCGCAGGGGATCTCCACCACCTCGTCCGTCTCCACCGGGGCGCGGCGGCCAGAGGCGTCGGGCGCGCCCAGGACCATCCTCTTACAGACGAGCTTCCCGTCCTTTTGTTCCACCGGGGACACCAGCTCCAGGAACCGCACGCCGTCGGCAATGGCCAGCTCCAGCTCCTCGGCGTCGGCGGGCATGTACGTTCTGGTGCGGCGGTAGACCAGGGTGCTGCTCTCCGCCCCGGAGCGGAGGGCCAGCCGGGCGGCGTCCATGGCGGTGTTGCCGCCGCCGACGACGGCCACATGGCCCAGGGGCTCCCGCTTCCCGGCCTTCACGTCCCGCATCCAGGCGATGACGGGCTTCACGTTGCCGGAGATACGGAGGCTTCCGGCCTTCCACGCGCCCACGGCGAAGAAAATGTGGGTATAGCCCTGGGCCTTCAGTTCCTCCACGGAGGGGGCGGGGGTGTTCAGCCTGACCTCCACGCCCATTTTCCGCACAAGGGCCGCGTCCTTCTCAATGGCCTCGTCGGAGATGCGGAAGGAGGGGATCACGTGGCGCACCACGCCGCCCAGGGCGGCCTCCCTCTCAAAGATGGTGACGGGGACCCCGGCCCGGGCGCAGAAGTAGGCCGCCGCCATGCCGGTGGGGCCGCCGCCGACGACGGCCACCCTCCTGCCGTCGGCGACAGGCGCGGCGGGCTTGAGCTGCTGCAGAATCTGGCCGTAGCCCCGCTCCGCCGCCGCCAGCTTGGTATCCCGAATCTGGACGGAGCGCTCGTAGAAGTTCCGGGTGCACTTGTCCATGCAGTGGTGGGCGCAGATGGTGCCGGTGATGAAGGGCAGGGGGTTCTTCTCCAGGATGACTGCCAGGGCCTGGGCGTATTTGCCCTGACGGCAGAGCTCGATGTACTCCGGGATGTCCTGGCCGATGGGGCAGCCGCCCTTGCAGGGGGCGGTGAAGCAGTCGGTGAGGGGCACCTTCTCGCAAAGCTTCCGCCGGGGCAGGGGCTTGACGGCCTTGACGTGGTATTTGTCGCTGCGGATGGCCAGGGCCAGCGCCTCCACCTTTTCCGTATCAACGGCTGTAAAGGGTTCAAACTTCAATGCCTCCAGCTTCTCGCCGATCTGCTTGAAGCGCTGGTAGCCGCCGGGCTTGAGCTCGGTGGTGGCCATGGTGATGGGCCAGATACCGCATTGGAAGAGCTTGTCGATGTTGAAGAAGTCCGCGCCGCCGGAGTAGCTCAGCCGCAGGCGGCCGCCGAACTCCTGACTGACCCGCCGGGCCATCTCGATGGTCAGGGGAAACAGGCTCTTGCCGGCCATGTACATCTCCTCGCTGGGCAGCTCGTTCTGCTTCACGTCCACCGGGAAGGTGTTGGAGAGCTTCAGACCGAACTCCAGGCCTCTCTCCCCCGCCAGCGCCAGCAGGCGGCGGAACATGGGGATGGCGTCGGTATACTGCAGGTCCTCGTTGAAGTGGTGCTCGTCGAAGGCGATGTAGCCGTAGCCCATGCCGTCCAGGATGGACCGGGCGCTCTCGTATCCCAGGATGGTGGGGTTGCACTTGACGAAGGTGTGCAGCCCCTTCTCCGTGATGAGGTAGGAGGCGATGCGCTCGATCTCGTCCGGCGGGCAGCCGTGGAGGGTGGAGACGGTGACGCTGTCGGAGATCCGGGGGCCGATGGCGTCGATGAACGCCGCCTCGGCGGGGAACATCTCCTTCAGCACGCGCTTGCACTCCCGATAGATAGGCGTCTGGGAGGCGTCCTTCATCTCGGTGAGGTACTTGTCGATCTTGGGCCCCTTAATGCCCTCCAGGTCGTAGCCCACGGACATGTTGAAGATGAAGCCCTCCGGGTCCCCCAGGCCGTAGGCCTTGGCCAGCATTTTGCAGGCGAACCAGGCCTTGACGTACTCCCCGTAGGCCTGGGGCACGGTGAGCTCCGTGGACCACTCGCAGTTGTAGCACTCGTCCTCCGCCAGGATGCAGGGGCGGCTGATGCAGGCGGCCAGCTCCGCGCCGTCCATCTTCTGGACGGTTTTCAGCTCAAAAAACCGGGCCCCGGCGAAGTAGGCGGAGACGATGTTCTGGGCCAGCTGGGTGTTGGGCCCGGCGGCGGGGCCGAAGGGGGTCTCGATCTTCTCCCCGCCGAAGATGGGCAGGGACTTCTCCCCCGCGAAGTAGGGGCGGTGGACGCCGAAGACGGAGCCCTCCCGCTCATACTCGGCGGTGAGCCAGTTCATCAATTCCCGGAAGGGGATGGGGATCATCAGTTCAGACATATGGCATTCTCCTTATGATTTGATCATTTCAGCGGACAGCCTCCAGGGCTGTTAGAACCCGTATTCATAGGCGGGGGATGCCGGATGGGCGAGGGATTTTGTCGCCCTGCAAGGCAAAAAATCGTAGGAATACTTTGTGTATTGCAAGATTTTTTAACGCGGCAGGGCGGAAAAAGACCCGGCCAGACGGCGTCAAACGTCTGTGAATACTGGTTCTTAATACCGGCAGTGGTTGAGCGCCCCCCACAGCTTCTTGGATTCCTCCAGGATATGGGCGTTGACGGCCTCCTCATCCACTCCCACCAGCTCTCGGTCCCTCATCAGGACCCTCCCGTTGCAGATGGTGGTCTGACACTGCCGCCCCGTCATGCCGAAGAGCATGTGTCCGTCGATATTGGCGTCGGAGAAGGGGGTGAAGGGCTTGTAGTCCATGACGATCACGTCCGCCGCCGCGCCGGGGGCCAGCCGGCCCAGGGGCACGCCGAAGTACTTCTCCCCGATGGCCGGGTTGTTCTGAAAGAGCATCGCAGTCGCCTCGCCCCAGCCCACGTTGGGCATGCAGGCGTTGTGCCGCTGGATGGCCAGGGCCGCCTTGAGGCTCTCCAGCATGTCGTTGGTGTAGGCATCGGTGCCCAGCCCCACAGTGATCCCCCGCTTCATCAGCTGGAGGACGGGGGAGCAGCCCACGGCGTTGCCCATGTTGCTCTCCGGGTTGTTCACGCACATGGTCCCCGTGGCCTGGATGATGTCCATCTCGGCGGTGTTCACGTGGATGCAGTGGCCCAGGATGGTCTTGGGCCCCAGGATGCCGTGGTCCTGGAGCCGCTGGACCGGCCGGCGGCCGTAATTTTGAAGGCTGTCGTATACATCGTTCATCCCCTCGGAGACGTGGATGTGGAAGCCGGTGCGGCCGCTGTTGGCGGCGGTCATCTTCTCAAAGGTCCTATCGCTGATGGTGAACAGGGCATGTCCGCCGAACATGGCCGCCAGCATGTCGCTGGGGTTCTTCTCGCACTCGTCCAGCCAGTCCCTGTTCTCCCGGACGGCCTGGTCCGCCTTCTCCTCCCCGTCCCGGTCGCTGACCTCGTAGCACAGGCAGGAGCGGACGCCGAACCGCCTGGCGCTCTCCGCGATCTGGAACAGGGAGCCGGGAATCTCCCCGAAGGACGCGTGGTGGTCGAAAATCGTGGTGACCCCCTGCTTGATGCAGTCCATGTAGAGGGCGTCGGCGCTGGCCCTGGTGCCCGCCAGGGTCAGATGCCGGTCAATGTACCACCACTGGCCGTCCAGGACCTCGTAGAAGTTGGTGGGATTAAAGCCGTTGATGCTCAGGCCCCTGGCCAGGGCGGAGTAAATGTGGGTGTGGGCGTTCACCAGCCCCGGCATGATGACGCCGCCCCTGGCGTCCAGAAACGCCGCCTCCGGGTACCTCCCGCGCAGCTCCGCCGTAGCGCCCACGGCGGCAATTTTCGTGCCGTCGATCACCACACCGCCGTCGGGGAGATAGGGGAGCGCGCCGTCGCGGGTGATGAGCCTGCCGTTTCCCAGAATGTACATGCTGTGTTCCTCCTCTTTTTTCCATCCGCCCCTGCCTCCGGTCAAGAAAAAATGTTCCAAACCGGCGGGTTTGAAACACTCAAGCAAAGGCTGAGTGATAGTTGCAGCCCGTGCGCACAGCACTTCGTTACAGCTACCACCATATTTGATTCTAATTGTATTATACCCAATGGGCCGGCGGATTGCAATGGGAACATCTGCAATATCCCTCCGCCGGCCCGCCAAAAAACCGGGGGCGCGTTTGTGCGCTTTGACGAACCCCGCAGCCTTGACGGCGGGCCGCCTTTGTGGTACTATTCTGTTACGCGATATACCGAAGCGCATAATAAAGGGGTGAGGCTTGTGCCGGACCAGGGGCCCATGACGGAGGCGATGTACTATATTCTGCTGGCGCTGCTGCGGCCGGGGCACGGGTACGGCATGATGCAGCGCATCCGGGCGCTCTCCGGCGGGCGGCTGGAGATGGGACCGGGGACGCTGTACGGCGTACTCAGCCGGATGCACCGGGAGGGGCTCATCGTCCTGGCCGGCGAGGAGGGACGGCGGAAAAATTACGCCATCACTGCGGCGGGGCGCGCCGCCCTGCTGGCTGAGTACGCGCGGCTGAAGCGGCTGGTGGCGGACGGAAAACTGCTGGAGGAGGCGGAGGAATGAATTGGAGATACGCATTCCACCCCGGCGCCTATGAGCTGGGTGAGAACGAAAAATTCTACAGCGACATGGAGGCCAAAGGCTGGCGGCTCAAAAAGCGGGGCGGGTATCTCAGCAAATTCCAGCGGGTGGAGCCCAGCCGGGCCCGGTACCGGGTGGAGGTCTATACACCCCCCTTCCTGGAGCACTCGGTGCTGCCGGAGGAGAAGATTGCGGTGTTTGCTGACTGCGGCTGGGAGTACGTGGCGGACCGGGACAACCTGCACATCTTCCGCTCTCCGGAGGGCAGCGGCGCGCCGGAGTTTTACGACGACCCCGCCCAGCAGGCGGAGACCCTGCGGAAGGTCCGGCGGGACCTGTGGTGGGCCGCGGGCCTCTCACTGGTGTGGGCAGGGCTGGGGATGCTGTTCTACATGGGTCTCACCGGCAAAAGCACCAGCCGGTTCGGCGCGGAGTTCACCAGGCGCTTCATCCAGTCGCCAGGGCTTTTTCTCTTTTATGTCTTCTGGATCACCTGCCTGCTGTGCCAGTCCCTGCGCAGCAGCTGGAGCATCAGCCGCACCTACCGGCGGCTGAAGAAGGGCCTGCCCATGAACCACGCCCCGCGCCTCAGCCGGCGGCTGGTCAGCCGGACCATGCTGGTGCTGGCGGTTATGAGTCTCCTGCTGACCGCGGGGCAGCTGTTCGCCCGCAGGGCTTATGACCTGCCCGCCCAGCCGGACGGGCCGTACATCCTGCTCTCCGAGGCGGGCTGGGAGGGAACGCCGGGGAAACTCTTCTACCGGGAACCCGGCGTAGAGACGTTCTGGTCCCCCCTGGCGGAGGTATGGGAGACCTGCGAAATCGTCAACCTGCCCGGCAGCGGACAAGCGTGGATGTACCAGGACGTGTACCGCCTCCGGTTTCCCGGCATGGCGGACCGGCTGGCCTGGGCGCTGATGGAGGATGCCACCTTCGCCCGCAGCGCGGCGGGCTTCCGGGAAGTGACGGTCCCCGGCCTGGACAGGGCATGGGTCGTTGACGGCGGCATGGAGCTGGTGGCGGTGAAGGGGGGCCTGGTGAGCTGCGTCACCTTCTCGGGCGCCGGGGATGCCCCGCCGGACCTGATGCCCATCTGCGAGGCAATCGCGGAGCGGTGGGCGGCATAGCGGAAAGACAAGCGGAGACCGGGGAGGCATCCCCCAGTCTCCGCTCTCTTTTTCGGTTACCAGCGGCTGTTTTCGCCGTCGGTGAGAATGCCGTCGGTGTCGTGGACCCTGGCGTTGTCCAGCATCCGCTGGAAGCTGGAGGTGCTGTGGGTCAGATCGTCCACGGCCCTCCGGCCGTCGTCCCACAGGTCCTCCGCGGCATCGCCCACGCCGTCCGCCGCCCGGCGCAGGTCGTCGCCCACGCTGCGGCCGGAACCGCTGTTGTTGGCAGACCCGTTGTTGAGAGAGCTGCCGTTGTTTCCAATGCCGTTATTGCCGGTGAGCCCGCCGTTGTTGGCGGAACCGTTGTTATTGCCGCCCATGTTGTTGTTGGCGCCATTGTCATGGTTGGAGCCGCTGTTGCTGCCGTTGTTGTTCCCCACCATACCGCTGTTGGAACTGCCGTTATTGCCGTTCTGGTTCTTGTTGTCCCGGTTGCCGCAGGCCGCCAGCGACAGCACCATAGCCGCAGCCACCACAAAGATTGCCGCTCTTTTCATCGTTCCTTCCTCCTTCCAAATGGCGTGTTCTTTTTTCTTGAACGCGCTGGTGGTAGTATGGACGGAGAAAAGGGAAAATAAATTGGTACTTCCTTCTTCGCCGCGCGCCGCGCGCCGGGGGATGTCACTGCCGTGACGGGGATGTGGGGGCTGCGCGGCCACTCGATGTGGCCGTGCAGAATCCTGGGGCGGCGACGCTCCTACGCTTTGACCTCTTCCCCCACCATCTCCAGAATCTCCCCCTTGGATTTTCCGCCCGCCTCCCGGCGGACCATCTCCCCGCTGCGAAACACCATCAGCGTGGGGATGCTCATCACCCGGAAGCGGCGGGCCAGCTCGGGCTCCTCGTCCACGTTGACCTTGCAGACCTTGATGCCCCGCTCCTCCTCAGCAATCTCGTCAATGGTGGGAGCCAGGGCCATGCAGGGGCCGCACCAGCTCGCCCAGAAGTCCACCAGCACAGGACCGGGGCAGGTCATAACCTCCCGGTCAAAGGTGTCCCTTGTCAATGTAATATATGCCATATCGCTTGCTCCTCTCCGCCGCTTGGGCCGGCTGTTGGTCATAGTATATCCTATTTTCATCAAAATCTCAACCTAATTTTTTCCAGCGCCTGCCGGGCACACCCGCCGCACCGGGGGCATACACTGTAAAAAACAGGAGGTTTTCGCTATGCCCATCATCTATCTCAGCCCGTCCACCCAGGAAAAAAACATGTACGTCACCGGCTCCGGCAGCGAGGAGTACTGGATGAACCGCCTGGCCGACGCCATGATCCCCTACCTCAACAGCTGCGGCATCCGCTACACCCGCAACACCCCCGACATGACCGCCGGCTCCTCCATCCGGCAGGCCAACGCCGGGTGGTACGACTTCTACCTGGCCCTCCACTCCAACGCCGCCGGCGAGGGCAACTACGGCAGCGTCCGGGGCATCATCGCCTTTTACTACCCCTCCAGCACCCAGGGCCGGCGCGCCGCCCAGATTTTCGTCAACAACCTCCGCTCCATCTACCCCCTGCCGGACAAGGTGGTCACCCGCTCCACCACCTCCCTGGGGGAGGTCAGGGACTCCAAGTTCCCCGCCGTACTGCTGGAGCTGGGGTACCACGACAACGAGGACGACGCCCGCTGGATCGAAAATAACCTCACCGAGATCGCCCGCAACCTGGTGCTCAGCCTCACCGACTATTTCTCCATCCCCTTCATCTGGCCCATCGACCCCTGGGAGGGCACCGTCCACGCCGGCGGCGGCACCCTCAACCTCCGCGCCCGGCCCAGCACCGACTCCGCCGTGGTGGCCTCTATCCCCGACGGGGCCAGCGTCCGGGTCTACGGGGAGTACGAGGGCTGGTATGTGGTCCACTACGGCGAGTACGTAGGCTACGCGGCGGCCCAGTTTATCCGGTAGTTGGGAATTTTAGCCGGGAATATCTGAAATTCTGCTTGCATATACTGAGCAAGCTGTGCTATAATAGTACACAGCTAAGAGGTTTATAGTGCCCCTATGATGTCACAGCAACGGCAGACCCCCGGAGAGGTAGGCTCTCTCCGGGGGTCCTTTTGCCTTTAGGCCTGCTGTCCCTTATTTGTGCCGGTCAAGCCATTTGCAGACGCAGTAGGCAGCTACGTTTGCCACAACCGACACTAAGAGGTTTATAATGTACGCCATGATGTCACCCCCTTCCTGTTGCCAGTCTGGGGAGGGGCAGCTTGTCCATTATACCAGTATTCTGCAAAATCCGCAACGATTTCCGGCCAAAAAAACCCCGCCCCCCGCATTGCGGGGGGCGGGGCTCTCATCTTCCCTGCCTCTTACAGCCAGCCGGGAATCTGATCATTATACGCGTTGTCGCGGTAGTTGAGCATGCGGCAGATGATGGCGCAAATCTCGCTGCGCTTGAGGTTGCCGCTGCCGTTGAAGTTGCCGTCGGGGTTGCCCAGGATGATGCCCGCCGTATTCATCGCCGCCACGTAGGGATCATTGGTGTCGGGGAAGGGCGTGGCGCTGGAGGCGCTCAGGCCCAGGGCCTTGGCCCCGATCTGGGCGATGGCGGTGCGGGTGATGGTGTCCGTAAGCACCACGTCGCTGGTGATCCAGCCCTGGCTCACGGCGTAGCTCTTATAGTTGGCCGCCCACTGGGCGCCGCTGCCCTCCGGCTGGGTCACGCCCACCGCCTTGCAGATGAGCTTGAGGGCCTCGCCGTAGTTCAGCGTCCCCTCGGGGGCGAACTTGTTGGGGCTGCGGCCCGCCATGATGCCCAGGCTCACCAGCCGCGTCAGGTCGGTGCGGTACCACGCCGTGGCGTTCACGTCCTTGAAGCTGTCCACGCCGCCGGGGGTGGTGGTGCCGGGATTGCCGGGATTGCCGGGGTTCGCCGTGCCGCCGGTCACGCCGGAGACGGTGATGGTCACGCTGCCGCTGCCGGCCACCAGGCCGCTGGCGTCATAGATGATGAACGCGATGGTGGTGGCGCCGTTGCTGGAGGGGCGGTAGGTCACCGTATTCAGGGTGGAAACGGGGATCTTGGTGCCCGCGGGAATCTGGGAGGCGATGGCGGTGTAGTACAGTCCGCCGTTGCCGCCGCTGGGCTGGCCGAAGGCCAGGGAGTGGCTGCCCGTCAGGCCGGAGGCCCGGCTGGTGAAATCTCCGGTGGAGAAGGTGATGCCGCTGGCGCTGGTGCAGGTGTAGGGCACCGTGAGGCTGATGTTGGCGGCCACGGAATTAAAGAGGATCTTGCCGGTGATCTTGGTGGAGCCGGAGGCGGCGGTGTAGGTCACGGTGTCGGACTTGCTGCCGCTGGCGGTGTAGGTCACGTCGGCGATCTTGTTGCCGGCGCCGCTGGTCTTGAAGGTGGTGGACTTGGTCACCTTGGTGTCCTTGCTGCCGTAGGTCAGGGTGCCGTTGCTGGGCAGGGAGGTAAAGGTGATGGTCAGGCTGCTGGAGCTGCTGCCGGTAGCGGCCTTGAACACGTCGGTGAAGTCCTTGGCCTTCAGGTCCACCTTGCCGCTGGAATTGGTGGTGTAGGTGATGTCGTCAATGTTTCCGTTGAGGTAGGTGATGACGACGGTGCCGCTGATCTTGGTATCGTCCTCGCCATAGGCGCTGAAATTGATCTTGACGGTGCCCGCCTTGCTGCTCTTGGGCTCAAAATAGACGTCGTCCAGGTCGGTCTCGTTTCTGCCGGCGCTCACGTAGCACTTGGTGCTGCTCTTGAGCTTGGAGCCGTCGCCGTCATAGAGCACGCCGGTGCTGCTGGAGGGCAGGGAGAAGGTCACATAGTCCAGGTCCTCCCTGCTGCCCTTCCTCCGACTGTCGCTCCAGAAGTCCTCGAAGTCGTCAGCGTCGAAGCTCACGTCCTGGCCGGCGGTGGCGCTGTACTCGATGTCGCCGCCGGAGGAGGAGCCGTTCTCAACCTTGATGCTGATGGTGCCGTAATAGTCGTTCTCTTTGCTGCTGGTCGCGCTGTAGTCGAATTCAGCGGTGCCGGACTTCTCCGGCTCGAAAGCAATCTCCTCTGCATCATCGAAATAATACCACTTGCTTGTAGAAGCCTCCAGGTCGCCGGCGCTGTCTGTGACTATGGAGAACTTAATCTTGTCCAGATACCCGCCATCCTCATCGTGGATGTAGTCATCAATCTGATCAATGACGGACTTGCCGCCCTTGTCGTCCTTGTCGCCCAGGTAATAGGTTGTATCGCCGTAGATGGTGACGGAGACGTCCCCGTCATAGCCGCCCACGTTGGTGATGCCCGACCACGTCACGGAATCCTTATACGTCTCACCTTTATAGGCGACCCCCACCTCGCATGTCACCGACGCGTTCTTGACGATGCGGTTGCCGTTTACAATTCGAATAGCGGGAGATTCCGACGGCTTGTTCCCTACGTTGTCGTTGTCGTACAGGCCTTTAGCAGACCACAGGTAGGATACCTCATAGTCGTCCGCCGAAACAGTGTCCTTACCCTTTTTTACAGTGAGGGTGGTTTCAAGAATAATACCGTTCCCTGTAATGTAAATGGTGCCGCTGCCAGTGTAACTGTCCTTGGACAGGATGACTTCGATTTCATCCGCGACCTTTGCACCACAGGTACTACATTTACCAGTATCCTCGTCGTATTTATGATCCTGCACGTCAGATCTTGCATCACAACCTTCTGTCGTGCACTTCTTCCAGTGCTTCGTCTCGTCATAGCTCCATTGTTCGCTATACGAGTGCTTCCCTGTTGCCTTCAGTTCTATCGTTTGTGTAGCACCGCATACCTTCTTGCCTTCTCCGCCAGCGCGAGCTGCGGGGTCCGGATCGTTCTCGCCATCCGGCTTCTGATCGTGCTCAACTGTACATGTAAAAGTTATTGATCCTGCTTTATAGCAACTGGGTTTATCTTTATCATCAGTATCATATTTCTCATGCTCACAACCTTCAATCCCGCCGTCCCAGTTGTCCGCTTCAGGCTTAGGATCATCGGTCGTCTCATCCGCTGCCAGCGCGACGGGCATCAAGCTGAGCACGATAGCAAAGGCCATCAGCAAAGACAGCCATTTGCGCACAGTACGTTTCATAGAACTTCCTTCCTTTCTTCTGCGGGGCCCGCGCCCCGGCTGGGATGTGTTGACAATGGTACCATAGCAGGGCAATGTGAAAAAGGTGTTTCCAAGGTGCATCTTTTTTGCATCATTTCCCCCCTTCCACGGCCCGGCCCCACAAGCCGCCGTGTGTGTGTAATAGAAGACGGAATCCCTCCCCGAAAAGTTCCCGGCCGCGAGGAAAAATTTTATGTCCCCCTCACGCAGCCCTCCTCAATCCTGCACATGGTCTATTTCTGTTCCAAGCTCAGGCGTTTGACCTCATTGAGGGGGATACCGGTCACCGCCGCAATTTTCTCCAAGGAGTTTTCCCCGGATTTCAGCATGTGGAGTATCACTTCCCGCAGGCTTTCCCTGCGCCCTTCCTGGATCCCCTCATTCATCACTTCCTCCATAATCCTGCACATGGTAACAACGCCCTCCTTTTCTTCCTTAAAAAACCTGGTTCTCTCCGCCAGGACGCCGTAATACATCTGCGACGGGTCGGCGCAGGAAAAATCGTGCATCAGCCGGCCGACAGGGGAGGCGTCCCGGCAGGCGCCGTTGACGTAGAGGATGTGGGCGCCGTCGGCGAAGTCCAGGCCGGTCTCCCGCACCCGGCGTTCCACGTGGTACAGGGGGAGGCCCCCGCCCATCACGTCCCGCTCGGTGATGAAGATGACGTATGTCTCCGGCAGGGCCTCAAACTCCTGGCTTTTCTCCAGCAGGCCCGCGTCCATCATACTGCTGTTGTAGCGGGCTCTCCGGCGGCCCGCGCCCCGGTCGGAGCGCTGGACCTCCACGTTGATGCGCCGGCCCAGGCCGTCCACGGCCACCACGTCCATGCGCACGGAGCGGTGCTGGAGGTTTTCCACGAAGACCTGGGTGCGGACCTCCTCCACCACCAGCTCGGGCTCCTCCAGGATGATGCGCAGCATCAGCTCCGTACAGGGGATATTGTCCTCAAAGCACTTGGTCATGAAGTCGTCGTCCATCAGGCGAAAGCGCCGGATGCGCTCCAAATTCGCCTGCCAGCGCCGCGCCTGCTCCTCCGTCATTCCGCCCGGATGCAGCTCTGTCAGCAGCATATGTCACCCCCGTACAAACCGGTACTCCGTCGTATAGTCGTACCTCCGCCCCGGCCGCAGGAGGACGTCCCCCCACTCGGGGTGATTGGGGCTGTCGGGGAAGAACTGGGTCTCCAGGCACACGGCCTGGCGGGGGGCGTAGCCCCTGCCGCCCTTGCCCCGCCCGCCGGTGTCCAGGAAGTTGGCGGTGTAGAGCTGGACCCCCGGCTTCTCCGTCCAGACCTCCATCACGATGCCGGACCGGTCCCCGGTCAGCCGGGCGGCCAGCCGGAGCCCCTGGGCGGGGTCCAGAACGAAGTTGTGGTCATAGCCGCCGCCGCAGCGCAGCTGGGGGTGATCCGCGCCGATGTCCCGGCCCAGGGTCTTTTCGGCGGTGAAGTCGAAGGGGGTGCCGGCGGCGGGCGCGCTCATGGCGGCGGGGATGCTGTCATCGCCGATGGGGGTGTAGCGCCCGGCGGCCAGCCAGAGGGCGTGGCCCATGGCGTCGCCGCCGCCGTTGAGGTTGAAGTAGCTGTGGTTGGTGATGTTGCAGAAGGTGGTCTTGTCGCTGGCGGCCTCGTAGCGCAGGGAGAGCCCCCGCCCGTCCAGAGCGCAGGTAACCCGCAGCGTCAGCGTGCCGGGAAAGCCCCCCTCGCCGTCGGCGGAGACGTACCCCAGGGTCACGGAGCTCTCCCCGGTCTCCAGCACGTCGAACACCCGGTGGCTGAAGCCCGCGGGCCCGCCGTGGAGCTGCTTGGTCCCCTCGTTGGCCTCCAGCGCCACCCGCCGCCCGTCGATGAGGCAGGAGGCCCCGGCGATGCGGTTGGCGTACCGCCCCACAGTGGCCCCCAGGTAGCCGCCGCAGATCTCGTAGTCCTCCACCCGGTCGAAGCCCAGCACCACGTCCACCGGCCTGCCCGTCCGGTCCGGGACCCGGAGGGCCCGCAGGGCCGCGCCGAAGGTGATGATTTCCGCCTCCAGCCCGTCCCGGCGCAGGGTCAGTTTCTCCACATTCCTCCCCTCTCTGTCCGTCCCGAAGGGCTCTCTGCTCACAGCCATGGCGGCCGCCTCCTTTGTCCTCGAACTCACGCATGGTCTTGTCTATAGTATAGCGCGTTTCCGGGAAAAAAACAAGGTGGAAAATTACCGCCCCGGCGCTCCGTCCCGCATCTTTCACCCGCCTCTGGAAAATTCCGACAGAAAGAGAAGTTTTTCTTTACCTGCACCGCTTTTTTTGCTATAATAGTTAAGTTATTTTGGAGCCGGCCGCCTTCACCCCGCCCGGCGGGGCCGGGGGCTCCGGGCGGGAAGGGGGGAACGACCGGTGAAATTTGAGAAATGGATTGTGGGGGACGGGGACACGGCAGCCGCCGGCCGCCTGCGCGGCGCGGGGTACCCCGGCCTGCTCTCCTCCGTCCTGGCGGCCCGGGGCGTGGGCGCCCCGGAGGAGGCGGCCCTCTTTCTGGAGCGGGAGCGCTGCCTCACCCACTCCCCCCTTCTGATGAAGGACATGGACCGGGCCGTGGCGCGCATCCAGCGGGCCATCGCCGGCGGCGAGCGGGTGGCCGTCTTCGGCGACTACGACGTGGACGGCATCACCGCCACGGTGCTGCTGGTGGACTACCTGCGCGCCCGGGGGGCGGACTGTTTGAAGTACATCCCCCGCCGGGTGGAGGACGGCTACGGCCTGGGGCGGGAGGCCCTGCGCTCCCTCCGGGACAGGGGGGTGAGCCTGGTGATCACCGTGGACTGCGGCATCACCGGCGTGGAGGAGGCCCGCTACGCCCGGGAGATCGGCCTGGATCTGGTCATCACCGACCACCACGAGTGCAAGGACGTCCTGCCCGAGGCCGCTGCGGTGGTGGACCCCCGCCGCAGCGACTGCCCCTACCCCTTCAAGCACCTGGCGGGCGTGGGCGTGGCCCTGAAGCTGGTGCTGGCCCTGGGGGGGCAGCGGGAGGAGGCCCTCTTCGCCCGCTACTGCACCCTGGCCGCCATCGGCACGGTGGCGGACGTGATGCAGATGACCGACGAGAACCGCACCATCGTCCACCGGGGGCTGGAGGCCATCGGCAGCTCCGACTTTCTGGGCCTTCAGGCCCTGCTGCGGGAGACGGGGCTGGCCGAGCGGGAGATCTCCTCGGTGCAGATCGGCTTCGTCCTGGCCCCCCGGATCAACGCCGCCGGCCGCATGGGGGAGGCGGAGCTGGCCGCCGACCTGCTGCTCACCGGGGACCCGGAGCTGGCCGAGCGCATGGCCCGGGAGCTGTGCGGCCTCAACCGGGAGCGCCAGGCGGTGGAGCAGGACATCTTCGCCCAGGCGGTGGAGCAGATCGAGTTTCTCCCCCAGCACGAGCGCAGCGCCCTGGTGCTCTCCAGCGAGGTCTGGCACCAGGGGGTGGTGGGCATCGTGGCCAGCCGCCTGAGCGAGAAGTACTCCTGCCCCAGCTTTATGATCCACCTGCAAAACGGCATGGGCAAGGGCTCCTGCCGCAGCTACGGCGGCTTTAACCTCTTTGCCGCCCTGGAGTCCTGCGCGGACCTGCTGGTGGACTTCGGCGGCCACGAGCTGGCGGCGGGCTTCAACATCCGGGAGGGGGACATCCCCGCCTTCCGCCGCCGGATGAACCGCTGCGTGCGGGACTACTGCAACGGGGAGCCCCCGGTGTCCTGCCTGACCATCGACGTGGTGATCCGCCGGCCGGAGGAAATCACCCTGGCGGAGATGGAGCAGCTCTCCCGGCTGGAGCCCTACGGCGCCGGCAACGACCGGCCCGTCTTCGCCCTGATGGGCGCCAAGGTGGAGAGCCTGCAGAACGTGGGCCAGAACCGGCACCTGAAGCTGCGCCTGAGCAAGAGCGGCTGCCATTTCGACGCCATCTTCTTCTCCGCCACCGCCGGCGAGTGCGGCGTGGCCCCCGGCATGCGGGTGGACGCCGCCTTCCACCTGCAGATCAACGAGTTCCGGGGGGTGAGCAGCGTCCAGCTCCAGCTGGTGGATCTGCGCCCCTCCGCCGGCCCCAGCCGGCGGGAGCGGGAGTGCCTGGAGCTGGTGGAGCGCCTGGTCTCCGGCGGGGCGGTGACGGAGCAGGAGGCCCTGCGCCTGCTGCCGGAGCGGGAGCAGTTCGCCGCCCTGTGGCGGGCCATCGGCCGCATGGAGCGGGAGTCCTGGCCCGTCTGCGCCCAGGCCCCCACCCTGCGCCGGCTGGCCGGGGCCCTGGAGGGGGCCGACTGCTTCCTGCGCGCCGCCCTGGGGGTGGAGATCTTCGCCGAGCGGGGCCTTGTCACCCTGGCGGCCAAAGAGGATATGATGATACTGCGTCCCAGAGCCGGCGTGCGGGCCGACCTGGAGCAGAGCGCCTACATGCGCGCTCTGCGCCGGACCCTGGGACAGGACAAGAGAGGAAGTACGGACCATGGTCACACTTGAAGAGCGGTTTGAGCACCTGGAAAAAACCATCCGCGGCTACAACATCTCCGCGGATCTGAAGCTGGTCGAGGCCGCCTATTCATACGCCAGGGAGCACCACGGCGCGCAGCTGCGCCGGGACGGCACTCCCTACATCACCCACCCCATCCAGGTGGCCCAGATCGTGGCGGAGATGCGCCTGGACAGCGAGTCCATCCTGGCCGCCCTCCTCCACGACTGCATTGAGGACACCGACAGCACCTACGAGGACATCGCCAAGCGCTTCGGGGTCACCGTGGCGGACATCGTGGACGGGGTCACCAAGCTCACCCGGGTGAAGTACTCCACCATGGAAGAGGAGCAGATGGAGAACCTGCGCAAGATGCTCTTCGCCATGAGCCGGGACATCCGGGTCATCCTCATCAAGATCGCCGACCGGCTCCACAACATGCGCACCATGGAGTACCAGACCCCGGTCAAGCAGAAGAAGAAGGCCTTCGAGACCATGGAGATCTACGCGCCCATCGCCCACCGGCTGGGCATGCAGAAGATCAAGTGGGAGCTGGAGGACCTGTCCCTGAAGTACCTGGACCCGGTGGCCTACGACGACATCGCCCAAAAGCTGGAGATCGCCAAGAGCGAGCACGGCCAGTTTATGAGCGCGGTCACCGCCGCCGTCAACGCCCGCATGACGGAGCAGGGCATCCCCAACGCCACCGTCTACGGCCGGGTGAAGCACCCCTACAGCATCTACCGCAAGATGTACGCCCAGGAGAAGACCATGGAGGAGGTCTACGATCTCTTCGCCTTCCGGGTGCTGGTGGACACAGTGCCCGACTGCTACAACGTGCTGGGCGTGATCCACGACCTCTACAAGCCCATCCTGGGCCGGTTCAAGGACTACATCGCCACCCCCAAGCCCAACATGTACCAATCCCTCCACACCACCGTCATCGGCGACGAGGGCATCCCCTTCGAGGTGCAGATCCGCACCTACGACATGCACGCCATCGCCGAATACGGCGTGGCCGCCCACTGGAAGTACAAGCAGGGCATCAAAAAGCAGGGGGGCGAGGGCACCTACGAGTGGATCCGCCGCCTGCTGGAGAACCAGGAGGACGCGGACGCGGAGGATTTCATCCACTCCCTGAAGGTGGACATGTTCTCGGACGAGGTCTTCGTCTTCACCCCCCGGGGGGACGTGGTGAACCTGCCCGCCGGGTCCACCCCCATTGATTTCGCCTACTCCATCCACTCCGCCATCGGCAACACCATGGTGGGGGCCAAGGTCAACGGCCGGATGGTGGGCTTTGACTACCAGCTCCACAACGGCGACGTGGTGGAGATCAACACCTCCAAGGCCGCCCACGGCCCCAGCCGGGACTGGATGAGCATCGCCAAGAGCAGCGAGGCCCGCAGCAAGATCCGCCAGTGGTTCAAGCGGGAGCGCCGGGAGGAGAACATCGCCCAGGGCCGGACCTCCTTCGAGTCGGAGCTCAAGCACGCGGGCCTCACCATCGGCCAGGTGACCGCCGCCGACGTGCTGCCCAGCGTCCTCAAGCGGGTGGGCTTCCAGAGCCTGGATGAGCTCTACGCCGCCATCGGCTACGGCGGATACACCGCCCTCAAGGCGGTCAACCGTATCCGCGACGAGCTTTTGCAGATCAGCCGGGCCGCCGCCGTGGAGAAGGCCGCCCAGGAGGCCGCCGCCCGCGCCGCCCAGGAGGGCCGCCCCACCCCCCAGAAGTCCAAGAGCGAGAAGGGGCTGATTGTGGAGGGGCTGTCGAACTGCCTGGTGAAGTTCTCCAAGTGCTGCACCCCCGTGCCGGGGGACAAGGTGGTGGGCTTTATCACCAGGGGATACGGCGTCTCCGTCCACCGCAGGGACTGCCCCAACGCCGACCCCCGCCGGCGCACCCCCGCCGACCAGGGCCGCTGGATCAAGGTCACCTGGAGCGACGACGTGTATGAGTCCTACTCTACCACCCTGGAGGTGGTGTGCAAGGACCGGAACAACCTGCTGGTGGACGTGTCCACGGCCCTGAGCTCCTGCAAGGTCAGCGTCACCAGCCTCAACTCCCACATCACCGCCGACGGCTTCGCCATCTTCCACGTGGCCATCTCCGTCAGCGACACCACCCAGCTCGAGCAGGTGATGCGGAAAATCCACCAGATCTCCGGCGTGATGAAGGTCAGCCGCCCGGCGGGATAACCCCCTCGCCGGGTTTGGACAGCGCCCGGCAGGCAGCCGCTATTGGGCTATTGTAAAAAGCAAGGGAGGGATTCTCATGCGCGCAGTCGTCACCCGCGTGCGCTCCGCCTCGGTGGAGATCGACGGAAGGATCAACGGACAGATCGGCCGGGGCTATCTGATCCTGCTAGGCGTCGGCCCCGGCGACACCCACGAGACCGCCGTAAAGCTGGCGGACAAAATCTGCAACCTGCGGATTTTCGAGGACGAGAACGAGAAGATGAATCTGAACCTGGAGCAGGTTGGCGGGAGCATCCTGGTGGTCAGCCAGTTTACCCTCTACGCCGACACCTCCAGCCGCCGTCCCGGCTTCTCCGGCGCAGCGAAGCCGGACCTTGCGGTTCCGCTCTATGAGAAGTTCATGGCCCATTGCCGGGAGCGGGGCTTCGACGTTCAGCACGGGGAGTTCGGCGCGGACATGCAGGTGTTCTCCCAGAACGATGGGCCGGTGACCATTTTGTTTGATACGGAGAAATAGGGGGCCGCTATGTTCAACTTTTTTAAGAAAGACAGCCGGGACGACGCACAGCCCCGGAAGGAATGGCCATGGGTCCTGACCCTGGGCGCATATCCGGGACCGAAGAGCAACCCTGCCTGGGAGGATGTGCGCCGCGGGCTGGAATCGCTGGTTCAGGACGGCGATAGCTACCTGATTCTGGAGCAGAAGGACCCTGCCGATCCAAAGCGGCGCTATTGGTACATCCAGTGCGCCATCGCCTTGCAGGGGCCCAGCGCCGGGCAGTATTCCCTGGAGGTCGGCTACCGGGAGGACGGCAAGGGGCATCTGCTGGACCGGACGCTCCCGATGCTGGAGCAGGTGACAGCCTATTTCGACCGGGCCTTCCGCTGGAAGCCCCTGGACCTGTCTGCGTTCGAGGATATGTCGGATATGGTGCAATAAGGAGAAAGCCGTTATGATTTTTGATACCATCCCCGTGGGGCAGATCGACACCAACTGCTATCTGGCCGGCGACGAGAAGGCGGGCGTGTGCGCCGTGACGGACCCCGGCGGGTCCCCGGAGCGGGTGCTGGCCATGATCGAGAAAAGCGGCCTGACGCCGCAGATGATCCTCCTGACCCACGGCCACTGGGACCACGTGGGGGCCATCCCCGCCCTGCTGGAGAAGTGGCCGGACCTGCCGGTCTACGCCCACGAGCGGGAGCTGTGCCCCTCCGATGAGCCCAACCCCCACTACTTCTTCCCCCGCGCGGGAAAGAACCAGCGGACCTACGGCGAGGGGGACGTCCTCCCCCTGGGCGGCCTGACGCTGAAGGTCCTTCATACTCCGGGCCACTCGGCGGGCAGCGTGGTGATCCTGGCGGAGGACGTGATGCTCTGCGGGGACACCCTCTTCGCCGGCTCCTGCGGGCGGTGGGACCTGCCCGGCGGCAGCGAGGGGGCCATGCTCCCCTCCCTCCGGCGTCTGGCGGAGCTGGAGGGGGACTACAGGGTCTGTCCCGGCCACGGCCCCCTGTCCACCCTGGACCGGGAGCGGCGCAGCAATCCCTACATGCGGCAGGCGGCAGGCCTATGAAACTGATATTGGAGGGCCATGACTACCGCTACGCCGTGGAGCAGAGTCTGCTGGCCTTTTTCCCCGGCGAGCGCCCGGTCTACGAGGGGGAGGACCCCAGGGAGGCGCGGGTGCTCCTGCGCCTGGAAAACCAGACGGCCCTGGCCTCCACCGCGCTGTCGGCGGACGGGAGGACCGCCCTGGGCGAGGCCCAGGCGGACCTCTCCGGCGCAAAGGACGGCTATGAGCGGGAGCGGCGCAAGCAGCGGGCGGTGAAGCTCAGCTTCTTTGAGGCCGCCCGGAGCCTCACCGGCGTGACCCCGGCCTGGGGGGCCCTCACCGGCATCCGGCCCGCCAAGCTGGCGGCGGAGCTGCTGGAGGGCGGCATGGACCCCCAGGCGGCGGACCGGGTGCTCCGGGACGTCTACTTCGTCTCGGACAAGCGCCGGCGGCTGTGCCTGGAATGCGCCCAGGCGGGGCTGGCGGCCAAGAGGGCCCTGTCCCCCGGCGAGATCTCCCTGTACGTGGGCATCCCCTTCTGCCCCACCCGGTGCGCCTACTGCAGCTTCGTCTCCAACAGCGT
This sequence comes from uncultured Oscillospiraceae bacterium, assembly GCA_910577915.1. Taxonomy (GTDB): domain Bacteria; phylum Bacillota; class Clostridia; order Oscillospirales; family Oscillospiraceae; genus Pelethomonas. Next base: position 6,451 of record CAJTOM010000026.1, on the reverse strand, counting down.
GGAGAAGAGCCTCCACCTGGTGGAACCCTACCTGTCCGCCCTCTTCGCGGAGATCGACGCCGCGGCGGAGATGGTCCGGGACCTGGGGCTGCGGGTCCGGTCCTTCTACATGGGGGGCGGCACCCCCACCACCCTGTCGGCGGACCAGATGGACCGCCTGCTGGGCCGCCTGGCGGAGCGCTTCGGCCTGTCGGGCCTGGTGGAGTCCACCGTGGAGGCCGGCCGGCCGGACACCATCACGGCGGAGAAGCTGGCGGTGCTGAGAGAGCACGGCGTCACCCGCGTCAGCGTCAACCCCCAGAGCATGGAGGACCGGGTGCTGGCCGCCATCGGGCGGCGGCACACCGCCGGGGACGTCCGCGCCGCTATGGAGCTGGTGGCCCGCCAGGGCTTCCCCCACGTCAACATGGACCTGATCGCCGGCCTGCCGGAGGACACCCCCGCCGGCTTCCGGCGGACTCTGGAGGAGGTGGCGGGCTTCGGCGCGGACAACGTGACCATCCACACCCTCTCCCTGAAAAAGGGCAGCCGGATCACCCTGGAGGGGGCCCGGCTCCCCCCGGTGGAGGAGGTGGGGGCCATGCTGGACCACGCGGACGCCTTCCTGCGCCGGTCGGGCTTCGCCCCCTACTACCTGTACCGGCAGAAGTATATGTCCGGCAGCTTTGAAAACGTGGGCTGGTGCCGTCCCGGCGGCACGGGGTGGTACAACATCTACATCATGGAGGAGCTGCACACCATCCTCAGCCTGGGGGCGGGGGGCTCCACCAAGATGGTGGACCCTTCCCGCGGCCGGATCGAGCGGGTGTTCAACGCCAAGTACCCCCAGGAGTATATCCAGCGACCGGAGAAGCTCTCCGCCAACCGCGCGGCCTTCCGGGCCTTTTACACGCGCATGAATCAGGAATGATTGGGATATATTGGAATATAAGAAAGGAGACGCAACCATGGCCTATTTCCTCAAGGAGATCAACGACGCCGTCCGCTCCGACCCCCAGGGCTTCGTCCAGGAGAGCGACGCGCTCTATGCCAAGAAGATTGAGAGCGCCGCGAAAAAAATCCGGGACAACCTGAAAAACTCCCGGATCGTGCTGCTCAGCGGCCCCTCCGGCAGCGGCAAGACCACCACCGCCAAAAAGATCGAGGCCAAGCTGGAGGAGATGGGGATCAACTCCCACGCCGTATCCATGGACAACTACTTCCGCACCGTGGACCCGGAGACCGCCCCCCGGAACCGGGAGGGGCAGATCGACTACGAGTCCCCCTTCTGCATGGACATGGACCTGCTCAACCGGCACTTTGCCTCTCTGGACCGGGGGGAGAAGATTCTCATCCCCAAGTTTGAGTTCGCCCGGCAGATGCGCTCGGACATCAAGAGCCAGCCCCTCCAGCTGGGGAAGGACGAGATCGCCATCTTCGAGGGCATCCACGCTCTCAACGACATCATCACCGGCCGCAACCCCGCCGCCGCCAAGGTGTACATCTCCGCCCGCTCCGACTTTCTCGACGAGGCCGGGGAGGTGGCCTTCAAGCGCACCTGGCTGCGCCTGGAGCGGCGCACGGTGCGGGACAGCAAGTTCCGCGCCTGGAAGGCGGACGTGACGGTGCGCATGTGGGCCAACGTCCGCCGGGGCGAAAAGCTGTACATCTCCCCCTTCCGGGACAACGCCAGCATCGTCTTCGACACCACCCAGCCCTACGAGGTCAGCGTCATCCGGGCCTTTGCCCAGCCCCTGTTCGACCACCTGCGGGTGTCCCCGGACATGGAGCGCTTTGAGGAGGTCCGCCACCTGGCGGAGGCCTACCCGAAGTTTGAGATTTTGGACGAGAAGTACGTAGCGGAGGACTCCCTCATCCGGGAGTTCATCGGCGGGGGGATTTACGACGACTGATCCCCCTTCCCGAGAGAAACGGGCCCCCTGAGCCCCCCTGAACGAATCCACCCCTCGCGCCCCTGCAGGCGCGAAGAAACGAGGAAAACGCCATGAAAATCACCATCCACCAGAGACAGATCGAAGCCCTTTTCCACCGGGCCGCCCAGGCGGCGGAAACCGCCAGGGACACCGCCTCTGAGGCCGCCGGTCTGGCGGGCCGCCGGGCGGAGGCCGCGGCGGAGCGGCGGCGGCTGGAGCGGGCCGCGGCGGACGTGACGGAGGAGATCGAGCTCCAGATGGGGGAGATCGGCCGGCTCATCTACGCCACCCACACCGGCACCCCCTCCGACAGCGGCGACGTACAGAACATTCTGGAGTACGTGGACAGCCTCTATGAGCAGCTGGAGGGCCACGAGGCGGAGCTCAAGCGCATGCGGGGGCTGCTGCTGTGCGCCTGCTGCGGCGCGGAGAACGAGGGGGATTGGGTCTACTGCCGCAGCTGCGGCCAGCCGCTGGAGCGGACATGATCGAGGCATGGATGCGCCATGCCGCCGCGTATACTTTGAAAGCGGCCTGCGGGCCCCGCATTCTGTGCAGTAAAAGAGGTTGATCCATGTCCAGAGAAAGAAAGCAGTCCTTCATGGGCGGCGTCACGGTGATGGCCATCTCCACCGTATTTGTCAAGATCTGCGGCGCTCTCTATAAAATCCCCCTGAACAACATCCTGGGGGACGAGGGCGTCACCCACTTTATGAGCGCCTACAACATCTACGCCTTTCTGCTCACCCTGTCCACCGCCGGGCTGCCCCTGGCCCTGAGCAAGCTGATCAGCGAGGCGGACGCCACCGGCCGGCGGACCCAGATCCGCCGCTGCTTCCACACCGCCATGGGCCTTTTCGTGGCGCTGGGCGTGGCGGGGACGGCGGCCATGCTGCTGCTGACCGAGCAGCTGGCGGGGGCGGTGCACAACTCCCTGGCCTACTGGCCCATCAAGGCCCTGGGGGTGAGCGTTCTGTGCGTGTCCGTCATGTGCGCCTACCGGGGCTTCGCCCAGGGGCGGCAGAACATGGTGCCCACCGCCGTCAGCCAGTTCATCGAGGCCTTTTTCAAGCTGGTCATCGGCCTGCCTCTGGCGGGGTATCTCATCCACGCCGGGCAGCCCCTGGAGATCGGGGCGGCGGGGGCCATCGTGGGCGTCAGCGCCGGCACGGTCCTGGCCATGCTCTACATGGTTTTCAACTACCGCAAGTACCGGGGCCCCATCATGTGGGGCACCGATGTGCCCCAGAGCCACGCCGTCATCGTCCGGCGGCTGCTGGGGCTGGGCATCCCCATCACCATCGGCCAGGCGGGGATGAGCCTTCTGAACCTGGCGGACCAGACCATCATCCTCGGCCAGCTCCAGAACGTGCTGGGCCTGGCCGAGCGGGAGGCCGCCGCGCTCTACGGCCAGTACACCTTCTCCAACACCCTCTTCAACCTGCCGGCGGCCTTTCTGCCGGCGGTGGCGGTGAGCCTGATTCCGGCGGTGAGCGTGGCGGTGGCCCGGCGGGACCACCGGGAGGTCAACCGTGTGGTGTCCACCAGCTTCCGGCTCATCGCCATGCTGGCCCTCCCCGCCGGGGTGGGGCTGTCGGTGCTGGCGGGGCCCATTCTGCTGCTGCTGTACCCCGCCCGGCGGGAGACCGCCCTTGCGGCCACCTACCACCTGCAGCTGCTGGGGGTGGCGTCCATCTTCGTGTGCGTCATGCTGCTGACCAACTCCATCATGCAGGCCCACGGGAAGGTCCGCCTGCCCATCTACACCATGCTCATCGGCGGGGCGGTCAAGGTGGCCATCAACTACGTCCTGGTGGGCAACCCCTCCGTGAACATCAAGGGGGCCCCCATCGGCACCGTGGTGTGCTACGCCCTCATCGCTGCGCTGAACCTGTGCATCGTCCACGGCCTTCTGGAGCGCAAGCCCAACTACGCCGCCATCTTTCTCAAGCCCCTGCTGGCCTCCGCCGCCATGGGGGGCGCGGCCTGGGCGGTCCACGGCCTGCTCAGCCGGACCCTCTCCGGCGGCTACGCGAAGGAGAGCCTGTGCACCCTCATCGCGGTGGGAGCGGCGGCGCTGGTGTACCTCATTCTGGTCGTGGCCCTGCGGATGATCACCCGGGAGGACCTGAAGCTGGTGCCCCACGGGGAGGCCCTGGCCCGGCTTCTGCACATCCGGTAAATCCCTGCGCCGCGCCGTTCCGGAATATTTCGGAATAACCCCCCTTGCATTCTGCACAACCCCATGTTACAATGAGGGTAAGCTTATGTGTGGAAATGCCGGGGGGCTTTTGCTGTCCGGCCAGGAGAGGGAGGGGCCATATGAAAACAGATTGCGCGGCCTGCGTGCCGCCGGACAAGACGGTCCCGACGCCTGGCATCAGGGCGGCGGGACAAGACCACGACTGATGCGGTCCGTGTATTCTTAATTGACTACCCAGGCCATTTTTGGCAAACCGCCGGAAACGGTGGGACGCAAAGCTATGGGGCCTACGGCATCTGCGGCGTCCGCAGGACGCCGGGACCGGCCGTTCAGCCGCCCAGCGGATGAATAGCGGTCCTGCGGGGGGAGATCCTGGGCGCAGCCCAGCATCCGACCTGCACGTCTGCGCAGCACACCATAGGAAGCGCCCATGGGCGCTTCCTGTCACGGGTCACCCGTGACGCCGGTGAACTGCGGGGGAGGCTATGGCAGCCCGGCCGCTAATTTTGGCAAACCATCGGAAACGGTGGGACGCAAAGCTATGGGGACTACGGCGTCCGCAGGACGCTATGTTCGCCCGGCCGCAAAATTAGCAAACCGCCAGAAATGACGGGACGCAAAGCTATGGGGGCTACGGGGGCAGCCGGCAGGCTGCCGGGCCGGGCCTTGGGCGCAGCCCAGGGCCGGCTCTGCGTGAAGCGCGTGCACCTACGCCAGCCCGGCCGCCGGATACTTTGCATCCGAATATGTGCAAAGGAAAGGGAGATTGTATTTATGAAGTATAAGCTTTTCAGCAAGCGCGGACTCGCATTGATCGTATCTCTGATGATGTGCCTGAGCGCCATGTCCACCACCGCCTGGGCGGGGAATTTCAAGGATTTGCAGGACCTCATTAACAATGCCGGAGAAGATGGGAAAGTCGTTCTGGATCAGAACTACACTTACGGCGAGACAGCCGGTGTGGAGAACGAAAACACCCATATCTCCATTACCGACAAGATTGACCTGAACCTGAACGGCTGGACCATCACCGGCAGCGGCAATGATTCCGTCATCAAGGTGGAAAACGGCGGCGACCTCACCCTCCGGGATGAGAAGGCCGAGACCCCCGAACCCGCCGAGACCACCGAGACCGACAGCGATGAGGATGCCGCCGAGCCCGAGAAGGTCGGCACCATCACCAACGGCGGCGGCAACAACGGCGCCGGCATTCTGGTCAACGGTGGTTCCCTGACCATGGAGGGTGGCTCCATCACCGGCAACACCGCCGTGAACACCGGCGGCGGTGTCTATGTGACTGGCGGCGGCAGCTTCACCATGGACGGCGGGGAGATTTCCTCCAATACAACCAAAAACAAAAACGGCAATAACGGTAATACCGGCGGTGCCGGTGTATTTGTGGATAACGGCACCGTCATCATGGAGAACGGCGCAATCAAAAACAACACATCCGCAGCCAGCGGCGGCGGTGTGTACGTAACGGGCAACAACAGCTCCTTCACCATGAATGGCGGAGAAATCTCCACGAATAAGGCCAAAAATGACGGCGAGGGTGGCGGCATCTACGGAAAAAATAACGCTGGCATCACCATGAACGGCGGCAAGATCACCGAAAACACGGCGAACAGTTCCTGGGGCGGCGGCGGTGTCCGCGTGTATGATGGTTCCAACTTTACCATGAATGGCGGCGAAATCACCGGCAATACTGCGGCGAATGTTGGCAGCAACAGCGACCGGATCAGTGTATCCGATGCCGTCGGCGACAACAAACCTGGTCAGGCCACCATCAAAGGAGGCACAATCGACAGCAATGCGGAGAGCCATGTTGCTCTTGGGCATGGTGTACTTGTCAACGACGGTGGTAACACCGAGACCGTCCTGAAGCATGACCTGAATACTCCCCAAGGTCCTCATCATAGTGAAACAGTGACCACTCCGGCCACTTGCACGGAGAAGGGCATCCGAACCTTCCAGTGCTCTATAAAGGGCTGCAATCTAAATCACACCGAGGAGATTGTGGTAGATCATAACAACCACTCCAATGTTGTTACCGATGAAGCTGTCCCTGCCACCTGCACTGCGGAAGGTAAGACCGAGGGCAAGCATTGCTCTGAGTGCAAGGAGGTTATCATTGCACAGAAGACAATCCCCACCCTGGAGCATACCTGGGATGCCGGCGTTGTGACCACCGAACCCACGACCACAAGCCCAGGTGTGAAGACCTTCACCTGCACCCGTGAAAGCTGCGGCGCTACCCGCACCGAGGAAATTCCCGCTCTCGAGCCCACTGAGCCCACTGAGCCCACTGAGCCCACTGAGCCCACCGAGCCCACTG
>CAJTOM010000025.1 GCA_910577915.1 uncultured Oscillospiraceae bacterium | reverse complement strand
GTTCCCCTGGTGGAGCATAGCCCGGACGTGAATATAAACGGGCTGGGCGCTGGCCGGGTGGGCGACCACTACGCCACCCACGGCTGTGTCACACACCCCGGACACCAGGACGTGATCGCCGCAGGGAGTTCCACGGTATTTATCAACGGGAAACCAGCCGCCAGGATCGGGGACGCCGTTTCCATCGGCGGGACGGTCCAGGACGGCAGCGGAAATGTGAGGATAGGGGGGTAAGCTGTGGCCATTGGATCGCTGGGCGGGATCGTCTTTCAGGTGAGCGACGAAACCGTGTTGACCTTTAAGGGCATGACCCGCGACGTGTCCGGGCGCTGGACAGAGCATGAGGTTATGGGCGTAAAGCCAAAGCCGGAATTTTTGGGGGCGGGCAATCAAAAGATCACCCTGCCCATTACCCTGTCCGCCGGCCTGGGCGTCAAGCCCCGCAAAATGCTGGAACTGGTGGAGCGCATGGTGGAGAGCGGCGACGCGGAGTATTTGATCATAAAGGGCAGGCCGGTGGGCCGCCATCCGTTCCGCCTGACCGCCTCCAGTGAAACATGGGGGGATATGTACGGCCACGGCGAACTGGCCAAGGCAAGCCTGACCATTACCCTGGAGGAATACACATGATACACGGGAGCAACGTGCAGTTGTATGACTTCAAGCTGGAATATACGTTCCAGGACAACGCCATGGCGGAACTGGACCGGCAGCTGGCCCTGCTGCTGTCCACCCAGGTGGGCACCATGCCGCTGGATCGGGAGTTTGGGATCCAACAGAACTATGTGGACAAGCCCCCGGAGGTGGTAAAGAGCCTATACACGGCGGAAGTGACCAAAAAGGTCCCGCAGTTTATTCCGTGGGTGCGTGTCTATGAAGTTACATGGATTTATGGAGAACAAGGGCACATCAAGCCAAAGGTGGTGATTACCCGTGCCTGACATTTCGGTGGTGAAAAACCTGCCGGACGTTAGTTTCATTGACGGGGCAACGGTGGAGGATATACGCGGGGAAATGGTAGCCGATTATGAGGCGTTCATGTCCCAGGCCACTGGCCGCCCGCTGACCCTGGACCGGGCCAGCCCCCACCGTATGGAATTGTACGCGGCGGCGGCGCAAATCTACCACGCCATGCAGTACATTGACCGAGCGGGCAAACAGAACCTTTTGAAATACAGCTATTCCGATTTTCTGGACCACCTGGCGGCCTTTAAGGGCCTGACCCGTGAACCGGCGGAGGCGGCCACCACCACCCTGCGCTTTACGCTTTCGGCGGAGCGGGAGGCGGCCACGGGGATCCCGGTGGGGACCAGGGCGGCGGTGCCGGACTGGTCCGTGTACTTTGAAACCACCGCATACATGGAGATCCCGGCGGGCGCCATGACGGTGGACGTGCCCGCGTCCTGTACCGTGACCGGGACCGTGGGCAACAATCTGGCCGTGGGGGAACTGTCCAAGCTGGTGGACCCTATCCCATACATGGCCAGCGTGTCCAATGTCACCGTGACCGCCGGCGGCGCGGAGGTGGAGAGCGACGACCACCTGGCGGAGCGGGTTTACCTGTTCCCCGGATCCTATTCCACCGCAGGGCCGGAGGCAAATTATAAATACCACGCCAAAAAGTTCAACGTGAATGTGGGCGACGTGGTGGTGGTAAGCGACCAGGCAGCGGGCACCGTGGATCTTTATTTTCTTATGACGGACGGGAGCAAACCGCCGGAGGAAATGATCACCGGCCTGGAGAACTACCTGCGGAACAACAACATTAGACCCATGACGGACCTGGTGCGGGTGGCCGCGCCGGCGGAGGTGGAATACTCCATTGACCTGACCTATTACATCAACCGCAGCGACAGCAACCGGGCCGTGGACATTCAAACCGCCGTGGCCGCAGCCGTGGCCCAATATACCGCATGGCAGCGGGCCATAGGGCGGGACATTAACCCGGACAAACTGCGGGAGTTAGTCATGGCGGCGGGGGCCAAGCGGGTGACAATGACCGCCCCGGCCTATCAGACGGTGGGCGCCAAGTCCGTGGCGGTCCTGACCGGCCAGACCGTCCAATATGGAGGGCTGGAGGATGATTAACCTGCGGGGCAGCCGTTTCACGGATATTATGCCGGAGAACCTGGCCAGCCAACTGGAAACCCAGGCTTTTGCCTATGCCCTGGGCCGCCAAATTGAAAAGCTGTGCGACTACGCGGACGGGGTGCATATTTACGCCGCCGTGGCCTCCATGCCGGAGAATATCCTGGACGTGCTGGCGGTGGAACTGCGGACCCCGGCCTATAATCAGAAATTCTCTATTGAGGTCAAGCGGGCGCTGGTGGAGGGGACCCTGACATTTTACGCACACATGGGGACCCCGGCGGCGTGTAATCAGATCATAGAAATCATTTTCGGGGCCGGTTACATAGAGGAATGGTACGACTACGACGGGGATCCACACCATTTCCGCGCCTGTGTAGGGCAGAACGGCGGCCAGATCAATCCGGAGGACCTGGAGGAGTTCCGGCGGGTTCTGGGGAGCGTCAAGCGCCTTTCCAGTTGGCTGGACGGCGTGATCACCCTTTCCACCTTTGAGGCGGAGATCCTAAACTTTATCAGCAGAATGGGGCGCGGGTATATGTCCACCCCCCTGCCGGAAGTGAAAAAGGAATATCCGCTGACAGCAGAAATTCAAATGGGCGGCGCTTTTGATACATTTACCGCCACCACTTTGCCGGAGGTGGCGATGGAATACGGAATGAACGCCAACGCATACGCCGCCGGTATTTTCGGAACAATCACCGCCACCGCTATGCCGGCGGCAGGGTAAAAGGAGGAAACCATGTTTTACGGTTTTGTAATTACAGAGGCCGGAAACCGCCTACTGGCCAAAATGGTGGCAGGGCAAACGCTGGAACTGTCCGGCGTGATCATGGAAAAAGGAACGGCGGACAGCGCGGAGGCAGCCAGAAAGCTGACTGCCCCCATTGATCCCGGTCCCGCCGGAACCAGCACCGTGCCAACGGTGAAGGACAGCACGGCCACCATGACGGTGGAATACCGCAGCGACCTAAACGGCGGCCTTGCCGTTGGATTCTGGATCGGCGGCTTTGCCATCTACGCAAAAGACCCGGAAACGCTGGAAAATGTCATGGTCTACTATGGATCCCTGGGCGACGCAAAGCAGTATGTGAGCGCCTATACCCAGGGCACGGCCCCGGACGTGCGCCGCTATCAGGTTTCCATTACAGTGACCGCCGGGGTGGAGGTTTCGCTGGGCTATCCGGCAGAGGCGTGGATGACCGCCCAGGACGTGGAGGAGTATTGTACCGCAGCCGTCATGCCGCAAATTTACGGGCAGATCGCCGGGGAAATCCTAACCGGGCGGGTTTATACACCACTGGCGGACAGGACCGGGGAGGAGATCGTAACCAGGGACGGCGCCGGAATATCTGTATATAGGAGGGAAACCGAAAACAGACAGGAAAGCAGCTGCGGAGCAGAAACCGCCCTGCTGTTCCAACTGGTCAACGATATGCGCGTGGACTACACCCGCCGCCTCCAGGCGCTTACAAACGCCATCATGTCCGGCAGTCTGACCACACCGCTGGCGGGGAGAAATGGGGCGGTCATTACAACCAGGGACAGCGCGGATATTTCCGCTGTCAAAATACTTTAACGGGAGGAAAACACAATGAGCATTAAGACAAACGAACTGCAGAAAATCACCAGCCTGCGGGGAACGGACACGATCCTGGTGGACACGGACGAAAAGGGGACCGGGCGGGCGCCGTTTGACACGGCCACCGAGTTTTTCAAGGAAACCTTTCTGTCCAGCGGCGTCCCATACGGGAAGGAACTGACCGACAGCTGGGCAAGTCTGCGGGCCAAGATCATGGCCGGGAACTTCACCGGGATCCATATCGGAGATTACAAACCGATCACCCTGACTACCGGCGAGGTGGTGATCATGGAAGTGGCCGGAATTGACCAGTATTATCTCTGTGGCGACGCACAGATCGGACACCACATTGATTTTATTTCCCGCGACTGCCTGGCGGGAACCAAAGTGTTCAACGATACCAACACCAACAACGGAACGGCGGCGGAGCCGAACCCCTGGCGGGCCTCCAAACTGTTCCAGACGCTGAACAACGACACCACCGGCGTGGTGGCCATCCTCCCCGCAGACCTGAAACCCTGCATCATCGAAAAGCGGGCGCTGCTGGAAACCCGTTTTTCCGAGGCGGGGGCGCTGGATAGTTCCGCCGGATGGGCGTGGAACAACATGGGCAAGCTGTGGCTGCCCACCGAGGTGGAGGTATTCGGAAATACATTTTGGAGTGATGGGGATGCCGGGTGGACCGGCGGAGGTGGCTGTAACCTCCAGTACCCCATTTTCTACGGCGGCGCAAAACACATTATCAAGGGCGCAGGAAACGGTGGTGGCCGCTGCCACTGGTGGGAGGCGTCCGCACGACGCCAGTCCGCCACCCACGTGTGCGATGTCGCCGGCGCCGGCGACGCCGACGGCTACGTGGCCTCGAGCGGCGGGGTTTACGCGCCCCTGTGCTTCCGTATCGGTTAATCGGAACCATCCCGCCCCCATGTGGGGCGGGATGGGGAGGACGGAAAGAGGGGCAGGAAAATGAGTGTACTAAAAAATAAGCGCAGCGAAAGCCAACTGGAATTTTACCACACGGCAACGCTGATCCGGGCGGAACTGACCCGGTTTGTAATGAATGAAAAAATCGTGCCAAAGCGGTGGTGGCCTGTGTTCACGTTTCCTATGGTGGAGAAGATTATAAAATTGATCGACTACATCACGGCGGCGAATACCATATATCCGCAAAATTTACGGGAGGCGGAAAGACGGCGCGACTATCAGACACAGGCCATTATTACCGTAGAGCAGATTTTACAGCTTTTGCAGTACATACTCAACACCCTGCCAGTCAATCCCGATAAATTCCAGCCGGTCACGGAGTTATTACTGAAAGAGGGATCCCTGCTGCGGGGCTGGAGGAAATCGGACAATAAATTCATAGCAAAATTCAAGGATCAAGCACCTTAATTTTTGCATTGGTTATGCGCTGATAAACCGTCGTCGTGGTGGCCGCTGCAACTGGTGGGAGGCGTCCGCACAACGCCAGTCCGCCACCAACGTGTGCATTGTCAACAACAACGGCAACGCCAACAACAACGTGGCCACGAACGGCGGGATTTACGCGCCCCTGTGATTCCAATACAGCCCGTTTTCTGCGGGCTGGGCCAGACCGAGTAGACGCCAGAAACGGCGCTGAAAGCCGTGCCTGATTTTCAAAAATCTTTTTTATTTGGAAGGAGCGCATGACCATCCCGTAAGGGTAAATTTTGGCCTTGATATGATCGGGCGGACGCTTTCGTGCATGGCTGGCGTGTCTGTGTGTATCACACCAGTTTCATGCCCGGTATCATTACGCGGCTATTTCATAAAGACACACCCGACCCGCCGGGAGTGGCGACCCGGAGGGAAGGATCTGCCGTACAAGGCCACCAAGACCTAAAGGAGAAATTCGCATGACTTCACTGGAGCGGCGGCGGGAGGCCAGATACCAGAGGAGGAAAACCGCCAGAGAGGAAAAGAAGTGGAAACGATACGCGGAAAATGACCGGCTGGAAAACATAGTCCGGTATAAGTCGCTATATCGGGGCAACCAGAAATCTATGCGGAATGTCAGCTGGAAAACCAGCGTCCAGCGGTATCAAATGAACCTGCTGCGGAACATGGAGGAAACACACCAAAAGCTGGAGGCCGGGGAAAACATCACAAAGGGATTTGTGGAGTTCGACGCCATGGAGCGCGGGAAACTGCGGCATATTCGCAGCGTCCACTATTCGGAACGAGTGGTACAGCGGAGCACCTGCGACAACGCCCTGGTGCCAATGCTGGGCCGCAGCCTGATTTATGACAATGGGGCCTGTTTGGAGGGCAAGGGCGTGGACAGGTGCATGGACCGCCTGACCGCACACCTGCAGCAGTTTTACAGGGCCAACGGTTTCAGTAATGACGGCTGGGCGGTGGTATTCGATTTTTCGGGATATTTTGACAATATCCTGCACCGGGAATGTTTCGCCGTGTATTCAAGAGCATTTCGGGACCGCCGGATCCTGCGGATTTTGAAAGATTTTGTAATTCCGTTCGGCTATCCGGCAGCAGAAACAAACTGGCAGAGGGTAAAACGGCAGGACGCGGAACAGTACACCGGGAAAAGCCTGGGGTTAGGAAGTCAAATTTCGCAGATCACGGCGGTGAGTTATCCCAATAGCCTGGATCATTTCATTAAGCAGGTTTTGTGTGTGCGCTGGTATGCCAGATATATGGACGACGGCTATATGCTATTTCGGACAAAGAAAGAGGCAAAGGAGGCGGTGGGCCTTGTAATTTCATTTTGCGAACCCCTGGGCATTTCAGTCAATCAGAGGAAAACCAGGATCGTCCCGATCCGGCATGGTTTCCGATTTTTGAAAGCAACGCACCGGCTGACAGAAACGGGAAAGGTTGAGCGGAGAATGTGCCGGGAGAGTATCACCAGGCAGCGGCGGCGGTTAAAAAAGTTTGCCGCAAAAGTGGCAGCTGGGGAAATGACCGTGGAGGACGCGGCGACAGCATACGGGTCATGGAAGGGCTACGCTCTACACCGGGGCGGCAGAAAAGCCGTCCAGCGCATGGACAAGCTATTCCGGGAACTGTTTGGGGTGGCGGCGCCAAGGTGCAAACTACAATAATTTTGGAGGAAACGAAAATGGAAAACCAAAACATGAGGATCAACCGGGAGCAGATGATCGCAAAGGTGATCAATGCCAGGTACAGTGTGGACGACCAGATCGCTATCCTGCGCCAGAAGGACACCAAGCCGGAGGAATACCAGGAGTTTTTCGACTTTGCGGAGCAGGTAAAAAAGGACGTGACGGCGGAGTATGCCGCCCTGGGTGGCGGTGACGGTGAATAATGCCAAGCTGATCATGGACCTGTGCGCCATCATCGACCAGCAAAATGTGATCATACAGGCCCAGGCCATGGAACTGGCCCAGCATGACGCCCTGACCCGTGCGGAGGAGATCGCCGCCCTGCGGAAAAAATACGCGGAGGCAACCGGCGCCCCCGTTGAAAAATTGGAGGTGTGAGGCATGAATGAGCAGGAAACGGCGGTAAAGCTGGCGGAGGTGGACGCCCGGAGCAAATCCAACACCCACCGCCTGGACGAGGTGGAGGGAAAGGTGGACACGCTCCAACGCCTGACCACCGCCGTGGAGGTCATGGCCACGGAGCAGCGGCACCAGACCGAAACCATGACGGAGATCAAAAACGACGTGACCGCCCTGGGGACAAAGGTGGACGCCATCGAAAAGAAACCGGGCAAGCGGTGGGACGGCATGGTGGACAAGTTCCTTTATGGCATGGTGGGGGCGCTGGCCACCGCGCTGGCTGCCGGCCTGATCTACCTGCTGACGGTGGCGGCATGACCGGAACCGTGGTGGTGGCCGCGCTGGCCATGGCCGCAGGGACCGCCCTGGGGTTTCTGCTGGCCCGGATCGTGGGGCCGCGCCTGTACCGTGCCCGCCGCCTCCAGCCAGACGGCAGCGGGCGCAAGAAAAAAATGGGCGTCATGGACAAGGTGCTGATCCTGGAAGTGGTGATCCTGGTGGCCTACACGACGGCGGACCTGATCGTGTTCTGGCACACGGGCAGCGAACCGGCCACCCTGACCGCCTGCGTGTTCGGCGTCTGCGGCCTGGAAAACGGCGTCATGGGCTGGATCAAGACCAACAAGGACAAGGCGGCGGAGGCCGCCAAAGCGGACGGGAGCGGGAACCAGACCGCCCCCATGGACCCGCCCACCGAGCGGGAGGAACCCCCGGACGTGGGCCTGTAAGGGAGGCAATATACATATGACAGAGAACCAACTGCGCCAGAAAGTGGCGGACACTATCAACGCATGGGTGGGGGCCACCAAGGGCAGCGCCAAACACCTGGACATTTTGGAGGTCTACAACAATTACCGCCCCCTGGCGCGGGGCTACAAGGTCCAGGTGAAAGACGCCTATTGTGCCACCACGGTGAGCGCGGCCTATATCCGGGCCGGGATCGCCCCCTATACCGGGACCGAGTGCGGCGTGGAAAAGTACACCCTGGTGGCCAAAAAGCTGGGCATTTGGGTGGAGAACGACACCCACACCCCCAGGATCGGGGACGCCTGCGTGTATGATTGGCAGGACAACGGAAAGGGCGATTGTACCGGGGCCGGGGACCACATCGGGATCGTGACCCAGGTTTCTGCCGGGTCCTTTGTGGTGACAGAGGGCAACATGACCGGCGGGAAAGTGGGAAAGCGTACCATGGCCATCAATGGCCGGTATATTCGCGGCTTTATCTGCCCGGACTTTGCGGCGATTGCCAAAAAGCTGGGCGGGAACAGCACCGGCAACACGGGGGTCTCCAGCGCGGTCCAGGGAGCCGCCCACACCGTCGTGGCGGGTGATACCCTGGGGAAGATCGCGGCCCGCTATGGCACCACTGTGGACGCCCTGGCGGCCATCAACGGGATCAAGAACAAGAACCTGATCCGGGTGGGCCAGGTGATCTATTTGACCGAGGCGGCGGCAGCTGTGGCCAAACTGGCCAGCCTGGGCGTGATCAATTCCCCGGACTACTGGCAGCAGGCCGCCGCGTCCGGCAAGGTCAAGTATTTGGACCGCCTGCTGGTCAAGGCAGCGGCGAAAATCACAAAGGCCGGGCCGCGCTCCAGCACCGTGGCCAACGCCGTGGGCGCCCTGGTGGCCGCTGGCGTGATCGACACGCCGGACTATTGGCTGGCCAACTATAACACATTCCCCAGCCTGGACGCGCTGCTGTGCGCCCTGGGCGGGGCTGTGAAATAAATTTGTGGAGGACATGAACATGGAAACCATTCTGCAGAACATTCCCGCCGTCCTTTCGGCCATCCTGCTGGCGGTGCTGATCCTTATGGTGATCACCAACATCATTGTGCAGGTGGTCAAGAAACTGACCTGGGACAAGGTGCCCACCAACCTGCTGGCCTTTATCGTGGCCATGGCCGTGACCCTGCTGGTATTTTTCGCCGTGTGCCAGATCAAGGGGGTGCCCATTGTCTGGTACATGGTGGCCGCCGCCGTGGCCCTGGGCTTTTTCGTGGCATTTGCGGCCATGTTCGGGTTTGATAAATTCCGGCAAATGCTGGAGCAGATCAACCACCTGGAAAACAAGAAATGATAAAGGGAGGACCCCCGGCAACGTGCCGGGGGTCCTATGCTATGCCGTGCGGCTGGCCCGGAACGTGGGGGCCATGCTGTACCGATCCGGCTGGATCCATTCGCCATCCTGATCAACGTGGACCATGGAGCGGCGGGACCGGCCCAGGTAGTTATAAGAAACGGTTTTCGCCGTGCGCCCGGTGACATGAATGGTGAAAATGCAATCATAGTCCCCGATACTGCGGGTTTTGTATTCCTGGCCAATCTCAAACTGTTTCATTTCCCATTCCTCCTATTGAAATATTCACGGATTGCCCGGATCCCGTATCTAACAGGGACAAACACGGCCACGAAAATGGCCAGGGAAATTAAAAATTTCATTCTTGCGCCCTCCTATTGACAAATGGGTGGATATTGTTTTATATTTGGGGTGTGGGGTTTTGGGACCCCACACCCCTGGCCTTTACCAGTCAAGCAATTTCTGGATTGCTAAAACTATCAGGCCGGAAACTGTGCCCGCAAGGATTGTGTCTGCCAGGACTTCCAACCTTTTGGGCTGCGCCGTGGGCTTGCGCCTACGGCGCTTTTTCTTGCCCTTTGCCACCCGTCCACCCCCTTTCCTCTTGAACTGTCTACATTATACATCTAACGTTAGATGAAAACAAGCGGCAAAATAAACAAATCTAACGTTAGATTTTCATTGAAATCTAACGTTAGATAAAAATAAAAATGTGTGGTACAATGACGGCGAGGTGATAAAAATGGGTAGACCGAAAAAGGAAAACGGAATGAGCGCCACGGATTACAAGCGGGAATTTAACGAAAAGACGTATGATCGGCTGGCCGGATATGTCAAACGCGGGAAAAAGGATCGCTATAAAGCGGCGGCGGCGGCCATGGGGTGCAGCGTAAACAAATTTATGGAGCAGGCCATGGACAAGCTGGCGGCGGAGGTCCTGGGGGAAGAACCGCCGGAGGAGTAAAAAGAGAGGGCCGGGACACTTTCGGCCCTCCTCCATAAGCTGAAACAACTATTTTTTCAAATGCTGGATATTCCAACGGGTCTATTGAAAAAACCGTGGTAATATCAAGAAAAGTGTTGGTTATTTCGGCGGCTGGAGGAAACCATGAGGGCATACACATTTCACGGAAAAAGAAATATTTGTGGTGATCGCATAAGGCTGGCCCGCCTGGCGAAACGCTTTTCACAGTCTGATCTATGCAGACAGTTACAACTAACAGGGATCCCCATGGAGCGGGACAGCATAAGTAGGATTGAGAGCGGCAGCAGGTATGTGGCAGATTATGAAGTTACCACAATAGCGGATATTTTGGACGTTTCCGTGTTGTGGCTGCTGGGGAGAGAGTGAAACCGGCGTGGTATTGCACCGCGCCGGTTTTGTCATGCCAAAAGGAGGCTGCTATGAATTACAAGGGCTATCATCATATCCAGTGGGAGCAACGCCTGAAAATAGAGGGTGCCCTGCGGACAGGGGCGAAACCGGAGGCAATCGCACAGGAAATAGGGGTATGCAAGAAAACTATATACAATGAGATCAAGCGGGGAATGTGCGTACAGCAAACCAGTGAATACGAATTTGTGGAAAGATACTGCGCGGACGTGGCGGAGCGGAAATACCAGGAAAATTTGAGGGCAAAGGGGCCGGACATTAAACTGGGGAAAGACTTTGCCTTTGTAGAGTACATTGAGGACCAGATCATAAATAAAAAGCGGTCCCCTGGCGCTGCCCTGGCACAAATCAAGATCGACGGGAAAAAGTTTGATACAGAAATCTGTGAAACTACCCTTTACAACTGGATTTATCGGGGGGACATTTTCCTGAACGTGACAGAGGAGGACCTGCTATATAAAGGCGACCACCGGAAACCGGAGGACCGGGACCGCCAGAAACGGGCCAGACCGGCAAAGGGGGACACCATCGAACAGCGCCCGGAGGAGATCAACAGCCGGGACACGTTTGGGAACTGGGAAATGGACAGCGTTATGGGGTGCAAGGGCAGCAAGGCGGCCCTGGTTGTCCTGACCGAGCGGCTGACCCGTTACCCCGTGATCGTCCGGGTGCCTGATCACACCATGGAAAGCGTGGTCCGGGCGCTGGACCGCATGGAGCGGCGCATGGGCGCAAAGTTCCGGGAGGTTTTCCGGTCTATTACAGTAGATAATGGGTGTGAGTTCCAGGACTGTGAGGGAATGGAGAGATCAAAGCGGGCCAGGAAACCGCGCACAAAGATTTTTTATTGTCACCCATATTCTGCATATGAGCGGGGATCCAATGAGAACATGAACCGGATCATAAGGCGGTTTTTTCCAAAGGGGACCAACTTTGACAATGTGAGCGCGGCGGAGGTGGCGGAGGTGGAGGAGTGGCTGGCCAACTATCCGCGCCGGATCCTGGAGTGGAAAACGCCGCAAATGCTTTATGACGAATACATGACCGTGGCGGCCTGACCAGCTGAACACGGGAAAACGACCAGGCCGGAACCGCCCAGGGCCGCCGGCCTATTCTTCGCGCCTTTTTTGCACCGCCAGCGCCGTGGAGGCGCGGAAAACGGGGATCCCACCTGGAGCGGGACCCCCGTTTTTAAGGCCATTAAAAACTTTTTATAATTTTTTGTAATTTAGTCTTGACATTTGGCATTAGTTCCGACAAATAAGCAGTACACCGCTGAACTGCATCGGATCGCCCTTGCGCGCTCCCCGGCCTCCGGCGCGGGACTCCTGCTGTCAAACACGCGCAAAAAGGGCCCGCAGCACTCCGCTGCGGGCCCTTCTCAAGGTTCAGCCTTCAAGCGCCATCGGCCGCTTACTTCAGCTCCACCTTGCCGCCGGCCTCCTCGACCTTGGCCTTCATCGCCTCGGCGTCCTCCTTGGACAGGGCCTCCTTCAGGGTCTTGGGCGTGCCCTCGACCACAGCCTTGGCCTCAGCCAGGCCCAGGCCGGTGATCTCGCGGACGACCTTGATGACCTTGATCTTGGCGGCGGCATCGAAGCCGGCCAGGACCACGTCAAACTCGGTCTTCTCCTCGGCAACGGGGCCGGCAGCGGCGGCAGGAGCGGCCATGGCGGCGGCGGAAACGCCGAACTCCTCCTCCAGGGCGTGCACCAGCTCGCTGAGCTCCAGAACGGTCAGAGCCTTGACTTCCTCGATCATAGCGGTAACTTTCTCGCTAGCCATTGTTAGGTACCTCCTAATAATTTTTCTTTTATAAATGTGTGATGCGGACCGCCTCTGCCGCGTCCTGCGCCGGCAGGCGGTCCTTCGGACTGCTCCGCTTACTCAGCGGCGGCGGGCTCCTCGGCGGGAGCGCCCTGCTTCTCGGCGATCTGCTTGAGCACGCAGGCCAGGCCGGAAATAGGGGCCAGCATGGTGCCCAGGACCTGGGCCTGGAGCACGGGCAGCGGGGGAATGGCGGCCAGGGCCATCACCTCGTCCAGGGGCATGACCTTGCCGTCCATGAAGCCGCCCTTGATCTCGAAGCGGCCCTCGATCTTCTTGGCGAAGTCGTTGACCACCCGGGCGGGGGCCACGGGATCATCGTGGCAGATGGCCAGGGACGTGGTGCCGCTGAGCAGGCTGTCGAGCTCGTTCATGCCGCAGCTGTCGACGGCAAAGCGCAGCAGGGTGTTCTTCACAACGGCGTATTCCACGTTGTTCTTGCGCAGCTCGGAGCGCAGCTGGGTATCCTCGGCCACGGTGATGCCCTTGTAGTCCACCAGCACGCCGGCGGCGGCGTTCTGCAGCTTCTCGGTCAGACTGGCCACGATGGCCTGCTTCTCGCTGAGAACCTTTGCGTTAGGCATTCTTTCTTTCACCTCCGTTAGAATTTGCGGGGTATGTGCCGGCGTCGTCTGCCGGTGCGCCCCAGGTGCGTCCAGAAACGGAAAACGGTCTCTGCGCAAAGACGCAAAGACCGTGCTAATCAGTGACGATTGGCAATCCTCGGCAGGATTTCCGGGCGAGCCCCACCTGCTGTCTTTGGAACGCAAGGGGTATTATAGCGGAGATAAGCCGGTTTGTCAACTCTTTTTTGCCATTTTTCCGCCAGTTTTCCCCCGCCCGCGCCGCGCCGCGTTCCCAGGCGTGTCTCCTCCCAGGCCGTCATCTCCTCCATGACGGGCAGGAAGCTCTCCCCCAGCTCCGTGAGGGTGTACTCCACGTGGGGCGGCATCTGGCAGAAGTCGCGGCGCAGCAGAAAGCCGTCCCGCTCCAGCTCCCGCAGCTGCCCGAAGCGCCGCCCCCCGGCTGCGCCCACGTAGCAGATGATCTCCAGCTTATTTGCCCCCCCAGCAGCCGCTGAATGGCGGAGATGGTGGGACAGCGCCGGATGGACGCCGGATCCTTTCGCATAGCCTGCTCCTCCTGTTGTCCAAGTTCTCGTCTGACAGCGGCCCTGATACAGCCGGCGCGCAGCTGAAAAGCGCTACCGCTGCTCCTCCTCCAGGCTCCAGCCGTACAGGGGGTACCGCTGGATGGCCCCGAAGATCTTCTTCTTCAGCTGGGGGTAGGTCTTGTCCAGCCGGAGGAGCAGCTCCTTCATCTCCTCCCTCTTGGTGGAGCCGTTGGCGGGACAGGGGTTCTTCACCACCGGCAGGCCCAGCCGCCGCACCGCCCCCCGCACCTCCCGCTCCTGGACGTACAGCAGGGGACGGATCTGGGTGACCCGGCTGCGGTCCAGGTACGTCACAGGCTGGAAGCAGCTGATGCGGCCCTCCAGGAAGAGGCTCATCAGCATGGTCTCCACCGCGTCGTCGTAGTGGTGGCCCAGGGCGATCTTGCCCAAACCCTGCCGGTTGAGCTCCGTGCTCAGGGCCCCCCGGCGGAGCTTGGCGCACAGGGAGCAGGGGTTCTTCTCCTGCCGGTGGACGAAGACGATCTCGTAGATGGGCACGTCAATGATCCGGTAGGGCACCCCCATATCCCGGCACAGGTCCGCGATGGGGGTGAAGTCCGTCCCCGGAACGCCGCTGTCGATGGTCAGGGCGGTGAGCTCAAACTGCTTCGGGTAGAAGTCCCGCAGCTTCGCCAGGGCGGCCAGGGTCAGCACCGAGTCCTTGCCCCCGCTGACCCCCACCGCCACGGTGTCGCCCTCGTCGATCATATGGTAGTCCTCCACGCACCGGCGGACCAGAGACAGAATGTGCTGCATGGGGCGTCCTCCCTTCGGCTGCAAAATTTTGAAAATAGGAAGTAAGAAATCGAAAGAAAACAAAAGAAATCGCGAGCCATAAAAAGTATTTGTGGTG
The DNA here is from genome assembly GCA_910577915.1 of uncultured Oscillospiraceae bacterium. Lineage (GTDB taxonomy): Bacteria > Bacillota > Clostridia > Oscillospirales > Oscillospiraceae > Pelethomonas. The sequence continues at coordinate 14,346 of CAJTOM010000025.1, read as the reverse complement.
ATAAACAAAAACGCTGTTGACAAATCCGGGGCATGTGTGCTATAAATAAACCTGCTCGCATCTGGCATTGTACCTGATTTCGGGCAAAAATACAAGCTTCCTTCGATGACGAAACCGCAGGAGCACCCCTCCTGTTCTTTCGTAATCGAAGGAACGAAAGAAGGAGAACGCAACCATGTCCACTTTTATGGCAAACAAGGGCAACATTGTCCGCAAGTGGTACGTCGTTGACGCCGCCGGCAAGCCCCTGGGCCACACCGCCGTGATCGTCGCCGACCTGCTGCGCGGCAAGCGTAAGCCCACCTACACCCCCCACGCCGACTGCGGCGACAACGTCATCGTCATCAACGCCTCCAAGGCCACTCTCTCCGGCAAGAAGCTGGAGCAGAAGATGTACCGCACCCACTCCGGCTGGGTGGGCGGCCTGAAGGAGACCAAGTACAAGGACATGATGGAGAAGAAGCCCGAGCTGGCCATGCGCGTGGCCGTGCGCGGCATGATGCCCCGCAACGTGGTCACCAAGGACTCCCTCAAGCGCCTGCACATCTATGCCGGCGACACCCACGAGCATCAGGCCCAGAAGCCCGAGCTCTACGCTGCGGAATAAGGAGGTAGAGGAATATGTATCAGTCTAAGAAGCCCTATCTGTACGGCACCGGCCGCAGAAAGTCCTCTGTCGCCCGCGTCCAGGTCTATCCCAACGGGACCGGCTCCATCACCATCAACGGCCGGAACATCGACGAGTATTTCGGCCTTGAGACTCTGAAGATGATCGTCCGTCAGCCCCTGGTGGCCACCGCCAACGAGGGCAAGGTGGACATCGTCGCCACCGTCAAGGGCGGCGGCGTCAGCGGCCAGGCCGGCGCTCTGCGCCACGGCATCTCCCGCGCCCTGCTGCTGGCCAGCGACGACAACCGCCCCATCCTGAAGAAGGCCGGCCTCCTCACCCGCGACCCGCGGATGAAGGAGCGCAAGAAGTACGGCCTCAAAGCGGCCCGCCGTGCTCCCCAGTTCAGCAAGCGCTGATTCCCGCATCCCGCATCTGTTGCCGCAAAACCCCCGGAGCCCTATGGCTCCGGGGGTTTTCTGCGCCGCCGGCCGGGGGCCGGACGCAGCGGCGCCGCCGTCAGGGCAGCACCGGCTCGTCCGGCAGGGTGGGCTCCACCGGCTCGGGGATGTCAACGCCGGGATCGACGCCCGGATCAGTGCGGCCATCCTCCCCGGTACCGGGATCCGGATCCGGGTCGGGATTTGGGTTGGGATTGGGATTAGGGTCGGGGATCTCGGGCTGGTTGTCCGGTTCACCGGCGCCGGGGTCCTCCGGCTCGCCGGAGCCGTCCGGATTGCTGGGGTCAAAGGGGGCCACGGGCCAGCCGGAGCCGCCGGGGAAGAGATCGCCCTCCTCGCCGGGGAGGCCGGGCTCGGGCATATAGTTCTCGTCGTGGACACGGCAGGTCCCCAGGGTGGAGAAATAGGTCAGGTGGGCGTCGCTGTCGTCGGCCAGCAGGGGCCAGCCGGTGGAGGTGGTGCCGTCCTCGTTGGTGACGGTGTAGCCGTAGGGGATCTCCAGGAAGGTCCGGCCCTGGAGCATGACCCGTGTGGTCACCGTCTCCTCGGGGCAGTACTCCCCGGCCAGGCGCACCGTGCCCGTGGCGGGATCGGTGCACACCTGGACCTCAATATGGCAGGTGCAGGTCTCCGACGGAGCGGCGGAGGCCTGAATCTCCCCGCTGACCACCCGGCTGCCCCGGTAGTCCAGGGCGCACAGGGCGGAGGGCTTCAGGCCGCAGTCGGCGCAGACCTGAACGGAGGTGATGCCCTCGGGCCGCTCGAAGAAGCCCTTGTCCTCCAGGCCCTCGTGGACCTTCTCCATGACCATCTTCCAGGCCAGGTTCGCCGGGCTCTTGCCGTTGGCGTTGATCTTCTCCGGCTTCTCCTTGTACCCCACCCAGACGGCGGCGGTGTAGTAGGGGGTGTAGCCGGTGAAATAGCGGTCGTAGTTGTCGTTGGTGGTACCGGTCTTGCCGGCTATGGTCATGCCGCTGAAGGCGGCGGAGCTGCCGGTGCCGCTGGTGACCGCATTGCGCAGCATCCGGTTCATCAGGTAGGCGGTGGTCTTCTTCATGGCCACGGTGGAGACGGGGCTGTTGTCCACGATCACCTCCGAGTGGTCGTTGGACTCGATGCGGGTGACGGTCCGGGGCGGGGTATACACGCCCTCGTTGACGAACGCGCCGTAGGCCGCCGCCATCTCCATGGTGGTCACGCCGTAGGTCAGCCCGCCCATGGCCAGGGGGCTCAGCGCCAGGTCCCGGGAGTCCAGGTCAAAGCCCAGCTTCTGCTCCATAAACTCGAAGGAGCGGCTCTCCCCCATGGACTGGAGGACGCGGCTGGCCACGGTGTTGATGGAGCGCTGCACGCCGGTGTTGACGGTCGTGTACCCCCGGTAGCCCACCGGTGCGTTCTTGGGGAAGCCGCCGGTGCCCGCGTCGTTGACCCACAGGGGGTAGTCGTCCACCACGCTCATGGGGGAGATTACGTCGTACTCCATGGCGGGGGCGTAGATGCTCACGGGCTTGATGGAGCTGCCCGGCGTGCGGCGGGCGGTGGCCAGGTTCAGCCCCCGGTTCACCGTCTTGACGCCCACGCCGCCGGCCATGGCCTTCACATCCCCGGTGTAGGGGTCCACGATGGTGATGGCGGAGTCCAGAGGCGTGCCCTTGTTGGAGGGGTAGTCGAAGTTGGCGGGGTTCTGGTAGATCTCGTCCACAATGGCCTGGATGTCCGGGTCCAGGGTGGTGTAGATGTGGTAACCGCCGTTGTAGAGCAGAAGGGAGGCCGCGTCCCGGCCCACGCCCCGCTCGGCCATGATGAGAGTGATGGCCTCGTCGATGGCGGCGTCCTCAAACCAGGTGTAGATCTTGCTCAGGTCCACGGCCGCCTCCTCGTCCTCACTGGGCTCCGGCTCGGTGAGGCCGTACTTGGCCTTGTACTCGGGGGTGTCGGTGAATAGGAGCTTCTCCGCCTTGGCGGCCTCGCACTCCGCCTCGGTGATGAAGCCCACGTCCTCGCTGGCCATGCGGTTGAGGATGTCCTCCTGGCGGCTCTTGTTGAAGTCCCGGCAGGTCTTGTAGGTGCCGTCGTCCTGTAAGAACTTGGCGTCCCGGAAGGGGTCGTAGAGGGAGGGGTTGTTGGTGATGCCCACAATGGCGGCGCTCTCCGCCAATGTCAGCTCGGATACGTCCTTGCCGAAGTAGCTCTTCGCGGCGGTCTGGATGCCGTAGCAGCCGTTGCCGAAGTAGACCCGGTTGAGGTACATCGTGATGATGTCCTCCTTGCTGGTGTTCTTGTCGAACTCCAGCGCCCGGAAGATCTCCCGCAGCTTGCGCTTGACGGTGACCTCCTTGTCGTCGTAGATGGCCCGCACCACCTGCTGTGTGATGGTGGACCCGCCCTGGGTCTTGCTGCCGGTGACGCTGTATATGGTGGCCCGGGCGGTGCCGTACCAGTCCACGCCGTTGTGGTCCCAGAAGCGGTGGTCCTCGATGGCCACCAGCGCGTCTACCAGGTGCTTGGGCAAATCGCTGTACTCGATGAGCTCCCGGTTGCCCCCGGTCTCCCCGCTGTTGTCGAAGAGGGTGAGGATGGGGGCGCCGTTCTTGTCGTAGATGGTGGACGCCAGGGACAGGGTCATCTCCTGGGCGGAGACGTCCCCCAGGGAGGGGATGAGGGTGGTGTTGACGTAGGTCATAAAGATTTTAAAGAAGATGGCCGCCGTCAGCACCCCGATGACGCACAGGGTGAACAGGGTGAGAAAGATACCGCCGATGAGGCGGCCGACGGAGAACCTCTTCTTTTTCTTGCGGGGCCCGCCGCGCTCCGCGCCGCCGGGGGGCGGGGCGCTCTGGCCGCCGTTATGCGCACGATCCATAGTAGTCATGTACCTCCTTTTCCGATGGTCGCGCCCGCCCCGGCGGGCAAACTCCGGGGACGGGTTCCCGGCCGGCGGCCCCCAGGGGGCGGCGGTCCGGCCGCGGTCGGCATATCCCGTGTCTAAGATATACCAATTTATAGTATATCACGGCTTGTCAACCTTGAAAAGGCGAAAAAAATCGCAAAAATCTCTTGGCTTTTACACATTTCCCCAAAATTATCCATAAAATACAAAAACGAAGTGCAGAAATCGTCGAAATGTCATATGGAAACCCCCTTGCAATTTCGCGCAAAAACGGTTACACTATAGAAGCCGGGACACATCGGTTCCGGACGGCGCCGCGCAAGGAGGAAATCTGGCTATGAGCGAGGAATTCGGCCCCAACTTTATTACGGTCACCGACGAGGACGGCAACGACATTGAGCTGGAGCTGCTGGACGTTCTGGAGCACAAGGGGCAGACCTACATGGCCTTTTTCCCCGCCGTGCTGGAGGAGGACGAGGACAGCGACGAGGACGGCCTGGTGATCCTCAAGTCCATCCGGGAGAACGGCGAGGAGCTGCTCTCCACCCTGGACAGCGAGGAGGAGCTGACGGAGGTCTACGACCTGTTTATGGAGCTGCTGTTCGCCGACGAGGAGGACGGCCAGGGGGAATGAGGCGCGCGAAGGCCTCTCCCCGCATAGAATAGAGCGTATGTGCCCTGCGGGGTGCGTGATGAGTCTTTTTTTAACCCACATTTTGTTATAAGGGACGCTGGTTCACCGTCTGGTTTGCAGGCCTCCCGGCTGCCACTCTCGCGGTTGGAAGTTGGAAGCAGTAAAGGGCGGTGCAGGCGACCCACCTGCCGGTTATGTGCAGGTTATAACAGGGCTCACACGGCTTCTGCGGGGCACTTTTGCGTCCTTTCTGCCGCGTCCCGGACCCCGGCGCTTCCCATGAGAAATATGTCCCCTCGCCGCCGCCGGCGGCGAAGAAAGGAGCAAGCTATGCAAGCCAAGTTTGAGGAGTACGCCAGGCTCCTGGTGGAGGTCGGCGTCAACATCCAGCCGGGACAGAACCTGGTCATCGCCTCCCCGGTGGAGACCGCCTGGTTCGCCCGGCTGTGCGCCAGGGCCGCCTACGCCGCCGGGTGCCGGGAGGTGGTGATGAACTGGAAGGACGACGAGCTGACGCGGGAGAAGTACCTCCACGCCGCCGGCGATGTCTTCGACGCCGTCCCGGAGTGGCAGAGCGCCTTCTTCAACGGCTACGCCCGGGAGGGGGCCGCCTACCTGGCCATCTCCGCCAGCGACCCGGAGAACCTCAAGGGCGTCAGCTCCGACCGGATCGTCCGCGGCCAGAAGAGCAGCAACGCCGCCCTCAAGGACTTCTACCGCCTGCAGATGTCCAACGGCTTCCCCTGGTGCGTGGGCAGCGTCCCCATCCCCTCTTGGGCGAAAAAGGCCTTCCCCGGCTGCTCCGGGGAGGAGGCGGTGTCCCGGCTGTGGGACGCCATCTTCACCGCCGTGCGCGTCACCGGCGACGGCGGGGCTGTGGAGCGCTGGCGGGCGCACCTGGACACCCTGAAAGCCCGCATAGACAAGCTCAACGCCCTGGGGCTGGAGAGCCTGCATTACACCAACGCCCTGGGCACCGACCTGACCATCCGCCTGCCGGAGGAGCACCTGTGGTGCGGCGGCAGCGGCGTGGCAAAGTCCGGCGTGCCCTTTATCGCCAACATGCCCACCGAGGAGATTTTCACCGCCCCCCTGCGGGACGGGGTGGACGGCGTGGTGTACGCCTCCCTGCCCCTGGTCCACGACGGGAACATCATCGACAAGTTCCGCTTTGTGGTCAAAGAGGGAAAGATTGTGGAGGCCAATGCCCAGGAGGGGGAGGAGACCCTGCGGGCGGCCATCAGCCTGGACGAGGGCGCGGCCCGGTTCGGGGAGGTGGCCCTGGTGCCCTACGACAGTCCCATCAGCCGGCAGAAGCTGCTTTACTACAACACCCTCTTCGACGAGAACGCCTCCTGCCACCTGGCATTCGGAGAGGCCTACCCAGAGTGCGTCAAAGGCGGCGAGCACATGAGCAAGGAGGAGCTGGCCCGGCGGGGGCTCAACGACTCCATCACCCACGTGGACTTTATGGTGGGCACCGCCGACCTGCGCATCACCGGCCGGACCAGGGACGGCCGCGAGGCGGACATCTTCATTGACGGGAACTTCGCGCTGTAGGGCGCGGCGGAGAGGAGGAGACGGCCATGACGGACACCATTTTTATCGGCATCGCCGGCGGCACCGGCAGCGGCAAAACCACCCTGACCGAGCACATCAAAAAGCGGTTCGGCGACGCGGTGGGGGTCATCTACCACGACAACTACTACAGGGATCAGACGGGGGTGCCCTTCGAGGTCCGCTGCCGTCAGAACTACGACCACCCCGACGCCTTTGAGACGGACCTGATGGTCCGCCACCTCCAGGCCCTGCGGGCCGGCGTGGCCATCCAGTGCCCGGTGTACTCCTACACCGAGCACAACCGGACTGCGGAGACGGTGGAGATCCGCCCCGCCAAGGTCATCATCGTGGAGGGCCTGCTGATCTTCCAGAACCCGGAGCTGCGGGACCTGATGGACATCAAGATCTTTGTGGACACCGACGCGGACGTGCGCATCCTCCGCCGGATTCTCCGGGACGTGCAGGAGCGCGGCCGGAGCATTGAGTCGGTGGTAGAGCAGTATCTGACCACGGTCAAGCCCATGCACGAGCAGTTCATTGAGCCCTCCAAGCGCTTTGCGGACATCATCGTCCTGGAGGGCGGCCACAACCTGGTGGCGCTGGACATGATTATGCAGCGCATCGCCCACCACATCGGCGGCTGAGGGAGGCATACATATGAACAGACCCATTACCACCTTGTTCATGCTGATGTCGGTTGACGGAAAGATCAGCACAGGCGCAGCGGACGATTTGGATGTGGACAGGGATTTTCCCCAGATCCCGGGGGTCAGAGAGGGCCTGCACCAGTACTATGAACTAGAGCAGACGACCGATCTATGGACCCTCAATTCCGGCCGGGTCCAGGCCAAAATCGGCGCCAACGCAAAGGAGGCGCCCCGCAAAACGCCCCTGTCCTATGTCATTATTGACAACAGCCATTTAAACGAACGCGGCATACGGTATTTCTGTGCCTTATCCCAAAAGTTTGTGTTGATTACGTCCAATGCCGGACATCCGGCGTTTTCCATAGAGGCGGACAACCTCCATATCATCTATCAAAAGGAGCTGTCGCTGAACGCCGCCCTTGCAGAGCTCAAATCAGCCCATGGCTGCGAGAGGATCACGATACAGACCGGCGGGACGCTGAACGGTCTCTTCCTTCGCGAAAAGCTCTTTGATTATGCCGACATTGTCGTTGCGCCGGTTTTGATTGGCGGCAGGGACACGTCCACCTTAATTGACGGCGCATCCCTGGTGTCGCAGAGCGAATTGTCGAAATTGGGCGTTCTGAAGCTGCGGGAATGTGCGGTTTTGGAGAACTCCTATTTGCGCCTTCGCTACGAAGTCGTTCACTGATCCAAAAATATTTTGCGGGAGGTTGCACGCCGGCGTGCAGCCTCCCCTTCTGTTTGCCCCCCTATTGTAGGGAGCACCACCACCGCGGTAGCCAAGTCCGAAAGTAAGTGCGACCAGGCCCAGGTACCGGGCCGCGTGCGGCGGGGTCAAGAAGACCGCACAGAGCGCACCTTGACAACCATATATTGCATATGACCCCTGCCCGTAATCTTTACGCAATTTTTACCGCCCCTCTCTCTGGACACCCTCTTGACAGCGGTGGTATAATCTATAAGCTGTAAGCGCGCCCATAATCTGCCGGGCGCGGACAAGCCAAGCGAACAACGGAAGGAAGGAATGCTTGATGAACCATCGCAAGAAGGTGCTGGCGCTGTGGCTGGGAGCGGCTGTGCTGCTGCTGGCCGGCGCGGTGCTGACGGGCTCCCCCGGCCGGGCGGAGAGCGTACAGGAGGCCATGCGGGACGCGGTGCTCCACGGCGCCAACCGGATCAGCCTTCTGGGGCTGAAGGAGGTCAACCCCGGCATGATCTCCGCTCTGACGGTCACGGGTGCGCTGCTGGCGGCGGCGGCCTGTATCCGGGTGCTGGTGATCCCCCGCTTTCAGTACGTGCCGGGGCGGCTCCAGCTGCTGCTGGAGGAGGCGGTGGGCCTGTTTGACCGCATGGCCAAGACCAACAGCCCCCACCGCAGCGGATTTCTGGGCCTCTATATCTTCTCCGCCGGGGCCTATATCTTCGTGGGGACCCTCTTTGAGCTGCTGGGCCTCCAGGCCGTCACGACGGCGGGCCGCCCCATCACCCTGCCCGCCCCCCTCTCCGACGTCAACGCCGCCATCGCCCTGGGGTGCCTGTCCTATCTGGTCATCCTGTCCGGGGGGATCGCGGGCAACGGCGCGGGGGGAATCGGCAAGACCCTCAAGGAGTTCTCCCTGCCCATCTCCATGAGCTTCCGCCTGTTCGGGGCGCTGCTCAGCGGGCTTCTGGTGACGGAGCTGGTGTACTATTTTGTCGGCCTCAGCTTTGTCCTGCCGGTGGTGGTGGGGGTGCTGTTCACCCTGCTCCACGCGTTGATCCAGACCTATGTTCTAACCATGCTCACGGCCCTCTACTACGGCGAGGTGTCCGAGCCCGCCCGCAGGGAGCGGAAGAGCACGGCCCGGAGCGCCTGATGCGCCCGGCCCCACACATATTTAAAAATGGAGGCTTGTTTGTGATGAAAAAGCTGTTTCGGATGAGAAGAATCTGTGTCCTGGCCCTGATGCTGCTGCTGGCGGCCGCCATGGCGGCGCCCGCCTATGCGGCGGCGGAGGACCAGGGGGAGCCGGCGGCCCAGGAGGAGGCCGCGGAGGAGAACACCATCGGCCTGAAGGCCATCGCGGCGGGCATTGCCGTGGGCGTGGCCGCCGCCGGCGGCGCGGTGGGCATGGGCATGGCCACCGCCAAGTCGGCGGAGAGCATCGCCCGCCAGCCCGAGGCGGAGGGCAAGGTGCGTACCACCCTCATGCTGGGCCTGGTCTTTATTGAGACCGCCATCATCTACGCTCTGCTGGTGGTCATCCTCATTATCTTTGTGCTGTAAGGCAGGTGGAGACAATGCCGTTGAAAATCGACTGGCAGCAGATTCTGCTGCACTGGATGAACCTGGCCATTCTCATCGGGGGGCTGTACTTCCTGCTCTACAAGCCCGTCAAGGACTTTATGGAGAAGCGGGAGGCCCACTACCGTGAGCTGGACCGGCAGGCCGCCGGCAAGCTGGAGGAGGCCGAGCAGATCAAGGCGGCCTGCCAGGCCAAGCTGGACGGCGCGGAGGCGGAGATCCACGAGGCCCGGAGCAAAGCCCAGCAGGCCGCCCAGCAGGCCGCCGACGCCCAGCTGGCCCAGGCCCAGGAGCAGGCCCGGCAGATTGTGGCCAAGGCCCGCACCGAGGCGGAGCAGCGCCGGGAGCGTGTGCTCCGGGAGTCCCAGCGGGAGCTGCGCCAGCTGGCGGCGGCCGCCGCCAGGAAGCTGGCCGCCCAGCCGGGGACGGACCCCTTTGACCAATTTTTGAATCTGGCGGAGGAGGGCGGGGCGCATGAGGACCGCTAGAGGACGCATGACGGCGGTGCTGCGCAGCGCCAAGGAGCCCACCGTCCAGCAGCTCCAGCGCTTTTCCGACTTCCTCGCCCGCACCTACCAGCGCAAGGTGCCCCTCCACTGGGAGCAGGACGACGCCCTGCGCAGCGGCTTCCGGCTCCAGGCGGGGTCCGATGTGTACGACTGGACCCTGGACGGCCGCCTGCGCCAGTTCCAGGACTACCTGCGCCAGCTCCAGCCGGGGCAGGACGACATCCTGCCCCTGATGCGCCAGGCCGTGGAGGAGTGGGAGCTGTCGGTGTCCCCGGAGGAGATCGGCGAGGTGCTGACGGTGGACGGGGAGATCGCCTCCGTGGGCGGTCTGGCCCACGCCCAGTACGGGGAGATTCTCCTCTTCCCCTCCGGGGTGAAGGGCATGGTCCAGGACCTGCGCGCCAACAGCCTGAGCTGCATCCTCTTCGGCGCCGGCGAGGAGGTCAGCGCCGGCGGCATGGTTCGCCGGACTCTGAAGACCGCCGGCATGCCTGTGGGCGGCGCCTTTCTGGGCCGGGTGGTGGACGCGCTGGGGGCGCCCGTGGACGGAAAGGGCCCCATTCAGGCCGAGGGCTACCGCCCCATTGAGACCCCGGCCCCCGGTATTCTGGACCGCCAGCCGGTGAACACCCCCATGGAAACCGGCCTGCTGGCCATCGACTCCATGTTTCCCATCGGGCGGGGACAGCGGGAGCTGATCATCGGCGACCGGCAGACCGGCAAAACCGCTATCGCCCTGGACGCCATCCTCAACCAGAAGGGGAAGGACGTGGTGTGCATCTACGTGGCCATCGGGCAGAAGACCAGCTCCGTGGCCCAGATCGCGGAGAACCTCGCCCGCCGGGGGGCTATGGACTACACGGTGATCGTCAGCGCCACCGCCGGGGTCTCCGCCGCCCTGCAGTATATCGCCCCTTACGCCGGCTGCGCCCTGGGGGAGTACTTCATGTACCAGGGCCGGGACGTGCTGATCGTCTATGACGATCTGAGCAAGCACGCCATCGCCTACCGGGCCCTGAGCCTGCTGCTGGAGCGCTCTCCGGGCCGGGAGGCCTACCCCGGCGACGTGTTCTACCTCCACTCCCGGCTGCTGGAGCGGGCGGCCCACCTCTCCGACGAGCTGGGGGGCGGCAGCATGACCGCCCTGCCCATCGTGGAGACCCAGGCCGGCGACGTGTCCGCCTATATCCCCACCAACATCATCTCCATCACCGACGGCCAGATCTTCCTGGAGAGCGACCTGTTTTTCGCCGGACAGCGGCCGGCGGTGAACGTGGGCCTGTCCGTCTCCCGTGTGGGGGGCGACGCCCAGACCAAGGCCATGAAGAGCGCCGCAGGGGCCATCCGCCTGGAGCTGGCCCAGTACCGGGAGATGGAGGTGTTCACCCAGTTCTCCAGCGACCTAGACGAGGCCACCAAGCGCCAGCTGGCCTACGGCCAGGGGCTCATGCGCCTTCTGCGCCAGGGCCAGTACGCCCCCCTCTCCCAGCACCGGCAGGTGGCCCTGCTGACGGCGGCCCTGGGCCGGGTGATGCAGGGGCTGCCCCTGGAGCGGCTGGAGGACTTCCGGGCGGGCCTGCTGTCCTGGCTGGAGGACCAGGCACCGGACCTGTGCCGGCGCATCGACCAGACGGGGCTCCTCTCCGGGGAGGACCGGGAGGAGCTGCTGGAGCTGTCCCGGACCTTCCTGGCGGAGTTCCAGGCCCCCGAGAGGCGGGGTGGCTGACATGGCGGGGACGAAGGAGATCAAAGCGCACATGGAGAGCGTGCAGGAGACCAGGAAAATCACCAACGCCATGTACCTCATCGCCTCCACCAAGCTGCGCCGGGCCCGGCAGGAGCTGGACAACACCCGCCCTTACTTCGAGGCCCTGCGGGGGGAGATCAAGCGCATCTTCCGCACCGCCAACGACGTGGACAGCCGCTACTTCTTCCCCACCGGGGACGACACCCCCCTGGAGGGGACATACGGCTGCCTGGTGATCACCGCGGACAAGGGGCTGGCGGGGGCCTACAACCAGAACGCCATCCGCCGGGCCCTGGAGCTGCTGGAGCAGCATCCGGACACCAAGCTCTTCGTGGTGGGGGAGTACGGCCGGCGCTACTTCGCCCAGCGGCAGATTCCAATCGAGCACAGCTTCCTCTACACCGCCCAGAACCCCACCATGGCGCGGGCAAGGGAGATCAGCGCCCTGCTGCTGGACGGCTATGACCGGGGAGAGCTCAAGCAGATCTTCGTGGTCTATACCGACATGGCCAGCGCCATGTCCTTTCAGGCCCGCTCCACCCGGCTGCTCCCCTTTCACCGCACCTACTTCGCGCCCCCCGACGGGGAGCGGGCGGTGACGGAGCCCTTCGAGTTTCTCCCCAGCGTCACGGCGGTGCTGGACAGCATGATGGCCAGCTACGTCTCCGGCTTTATCTACAGCGCCCTCATCGACAGCTTCTGCTGCGAGCAGAACGCCAGGATGACGGCCATGGACAGCGCCAACCAGAACGCGGAGGGACTGCTGGGGGAGCTGTCCCTGCAGTACAACCGGGTCCGCCAGTCGGGCATTACCCAGGAGATCACGGAGATCTCCGCCGGGGCGGCGGCCCAGCGCCAGAAGCACAGGAAGGATAGGTGAGGGCGATGGAAAGAGGCATTATTGTACAGATTTCCGGTCCTGTCGTGGACGTGGAGATACAGAGCGGCCCCCTCCCCCGGCTCCGGGAGGAACTGACGGTGGAGAAGGACGGGGAGGTGCGGGTGATGGAGACGGCCCAGCACATCGGCCGGAGCACGGTGCGCTGCATCATGCTCTCCCCCAGCGAGGGGCTGGCCAGGGGCCTGGCCGTGGACATCCCCGGCCACACCATCCAGGTGCCCGTGGGCCGGGCCACCCTGGGGCGCATGTTCAACGTGCTGGGCCAGCCCATCGACGGGGGCGGCCCCCTGCCGGAGGACACGCCGGTGCGCAGCATCTACCGCCGGCCCCCCTCCTTCGAGGAGCAGAGCCCGGCGGTGGAGGTGCTGGAGACGGGCATTAAGGTCATCGACCTGCTGGAGCCCTACCCCAGAGGGGGGAAGATCGGCCTGTTTGGCGGGGCCGGCGTGGGCAAGACGGTGCTCATCCAGGAGCTCATCCACAACGTGGCCATGGAGCACGGCGGCTACTCCATCTTTACCGGCGTGGGCGAGCGAAGCCGGGAGGGCAACGACCTGTGGCGGGAGATGCGGGAGAGCGGCGTGTCCGACAAGACAGCCCTGATCTTCGGGCAGATGAACGAGTCCCCCGGCGTGCGCATGCGGGTGGCCCTGTCGGGGCTGACCATGGCGGAGCACTTCCGGGACAAGGAGCACAAGGATGTGCTGCTGTTTATCGACAACATCTTCCGCTTCGTCCAGGCGGGCAGCGAGGTGTCCACCCTGCTGGGCCGGATGCCCAGCGCCGTGGGCTACCAGCCCACCCTGGCCGGGGAGATGGGGGAGCTCCAGGAGCGCATCACCTCCACCAGGGACGGCTCGGTGACCTCGGTGCAGGCGGTGTACGTGCCGGCGGACGACCTGACGGACCCGGCCACCGCCACCACCTTCGCCCACCTGGACGCCACCACGGTTTTGAGCCGGAAGATCTCCGAGCAGGGCATCTATCCGGCGGTGGACCCCCTGGAGTCCTCCTCCCGGATTCTGGAGGCCGACATCGTGGGGGAGGCCCACTACCGCACCGCCCGTCGGGTGCAGGAGATTCTGGAGAAATACCGGGAGCTCCAGGACATCATCGCCATCCTGGGTATGGAGGAGCTCAGCGAGGAGGACCGGGCGACGGTGGCCCGGGCGAGACGGCTCCAGCGCTTTCTGGCCCAGCCCACCCACGTGGCGGAGAAGTTCACCGGCATCCCCGGCGTGTACGTGCCCCTGCGAGACACCCTGGAGAGCTTCGCCGCCATCGTGGACGGGGAGCTGGACCAATACCCGGAGGCGGCCTTCTACAACGTAGGCACTTGGCGGGACGTGGTGGAGAAGGCCCGGCGGCTGGAAGGAGGCGGGGCGTAAGTGGAGGCTTTTGTGGTCCACATTCTGGCGGCGGACAGGACCTTCTATGAGGGGCCCTGCGAGAGCCTGACCATCCCCACCAGCGACGGCGAACAGGGCATCCTGGCCCACCACAGCAGCATGATCGCCGCCGTGCAGCCGGGCACCCTGCGCTACCGGGTCCCCGGCCAGCCGGTGCAGCTGGCGGCGGTCTCCCCCGGCATGGTGAAGGTGGAGGCCAACGAGGTGCTGGTGCTGGTGGACTCCGCCGAGCGGCCCGAGGAGATCGATGCCGCCCGCGCCCGGCGGGAGGCCGACGAGGCACGGGAGGCCCTGCTCCAGAGGAAGAGCCGCCAGGAGTACCAGCTGGCCCAGGCAACCCTGGCCCGCGCCCTGAACCGCCTGCGGGTCAAGGCCCGGAGTATCCAGTAGCGGGGCTGGCAAAATATACAGAAACGAACCGCCGGATTGGGGGAAACGCCGAAATTTTTTCGGGAACTTGACTTTTCCCCCGCCGGCGGTATCCTATACGTAGCTTCGGGCGGCAGCGTCCGGGCACATAATCATGAGCTGCTTCGCCACTCCACAAAATGGCGGGGCAGACTGACAAGAAAGGATGTTTCCCGCGTAGGCGTGCGGTGCGGCAGTGTGGAGACCTGCCGCAATGGGCCGGAGGCGCGCTCCTCCGCTCCGAGGCGGCATCTGCGGAGGCAGATTCGCTAACGCCTGGAAGAAT
>CAJTOM010000024.1 GCA_910577915.1 uncultured Oscillospiraceae bacterium | reverse complement strand
CCGCCGGGGCCATCCGGCGCAGGCTCAGGAACACAAACAGCGCCGCCGCCAGCGCGAAGGCCGCCGCCCCCAGCGCCACCAGACGCCGGGCGTTGGATGTCATGACCGCGTATGTGTCCTGCAACACGCTGTATTGCTGGTCGAAGTATTCAAACATGCCGCCGAAGCCCAGGGAGGCAAGGTAGTCCTCAAATTCCTCCGCCCTGCCGTTTTCCAGAATGAGAGAATACAGCAGAGACATGTTGGGATTTTCATACCGGGAACTGTTGGGCACAGAGCTTTTGGGCACAAAAATGGTATCCCCCTGGAAGCTGTGCTGTCCATACTCAAATTCCGGGGCCGTATAGATCCCGATAATTTCATAGTCCTTCTGCACGCCCAGGCGGGCGTCCGGCATGCAGGGGCCGTGGATTAAAACGTCCTCATTTGAGTCCAGTCTTTTTCTCCGGTATTTCAACTCGTTCTGATAGAAATCCAGATGGATGGTATCGCCCACAGAGAGGCCGTTCTTCAGCGCGTAGGCGGCGCCGACCAGGCAGACCGCGTCCCCATTCACGCACTCCTCCGCCGCAAAACGCCGCCCCTCAAGCAGGGAGGCGGCGCCGGTGTTGAACTGGTAGAGGCTGTCGATATTGTCCGTCAGCACAACGGCGGCGCTCTCGTAGTTGAGCTCGCAAAGGGGTATCAGCGTCTTCTGCCAGATTTTTCCTTCCTCTGTGCGCAGAAAATCTTGCCAGCTGCCGGTATATTCCGCATAGAAGGGGAAGGAATCCTCCTCCAGGATGTGATAGTACTCCGCCTTCTCCGTTCCCCAGTTGGCCTCGATTTTCTGCCAATAAAAAAGCATGTTCCCCGTGCGGGCTGGAGCACGCCCGTTGTCGGTAGTCAGATCCACGGTGAGAAGACTGTGTTCGGGGTGAAAGGGCCCCCAGCCATCGGCGGTTTGAATTGCTCCAGGACCACTAAAAACGCCAAACAGCAGGTATGTTTTTCCAACCTCAAAGGGAATGCTCTTGTCAGCGGTGTAGATTTGGGTGGAAAGGGAAATCTCTTTCAGCTCCGGCAGCTCGCCGTATGCAGGATGGCGGCGGACGATTTCCTCCACGGAAAAGTCAGCGGTGTAGGAACAGTTCTGATACTTTACATTCACGATGGTTCCGTCCTCTAGGCTTCTCCTGCTGTCTATGAGACGTGACCTGTCTTGTACCGACGTACACTTTGCCGCCATAACCGCTATGGCGGCTCCATAGACGTCAAAATCCGATTCCCGGTATTCCCCAACGTCATAGCAGGACAGGGTGCCGCACCCGGCCACATGGGCTGTCAGAAACCCGCGGAGGTCCTCTGCCAGCAAGCCCGGATACTTACGCTCCTGCCGGGTCAACGGGGTCGGGTCATCAGACCCTTCTTCCCAAAAAATTAATTGCTTGAAATTCTCGGGACTGCTGGGGACAGCAATCGTCGTATACTGCTCCCCCACTCGCTCCAGCTGGGCGCGGGTATCACACCAAGCGCAAATACCGATGGAGAGAAGGGCAATGGCGGCGGCCATGAATAAAATCGTAAGAGATGTGAATACCTTACTGCGAAACAGCTTCTTTGTAAAAATGTTCATCATACGACCCCCTTTCTGCTGCCGGCTATCCCCCCTCTGCCGCCAGCTTCCCGTCGCGCATATGCAGTACAACGTCCGCCGCTGCCGACACCGCAGGATCGTGGGTCACAATAATCACGCAGCGGCCCGCCTCCCGCGCCAGCGCGCCCAGGATGGAGACGATGTTCTCCGTGTTCTCCGTGTCCAGGTTGCCTGTGGGCTCGTCCGCCAGGATGATTTCGCTGCCTGCGGCCAGGGCGCGGGCGATGGCCACCCGCTGCTGCTCCCCGCCGGAAAGCATGTTGGGCATCCGGACCAGCTGGTCCTCCGTCAGCCCCACCGACAGCAGCTTCTCCCGGGCCAGGGCGTCCGCCTCTTTTCGCGGCATTTTACGCAGATAAAGGGGATATGCCCCGTTTTCCAGCACTGTCAGATGGTAAAAAAGATTGAAATTCTGGTAGATCACCGACACGTGCTCCAGCCGGTAGCCGTCCCGGTCCAGCCGGCTCGTGGGCGTCCCCTGATAGCACACGCTGCCGCCAGAGGGCACGTCCAGCCCCGCCAGCAGGGACAGCAGCGTGGTCTTCCCGCTGCCGGAGGCCCCCACAATGGCATACAGACGCCCCATCTCAAATTCGGCGCTGACGCCGCTGACCGCCCGCACGGTCTGATAGGCGCTGCGATATTCGTACTCCACCCGGTCCACAGTCAATAATGCCATAGCTACTCCTCCGTTCTCATCAGTTTCATCACGTTTACCTGCGTCATGCTCCCTACGGCTGCCGCCGCCCCGGCCCAGAACACCGCCAGACCCGCCCCGGCCCGGATCAGCGCGCCGCCGGAGAGCCCGCCCTCCAGCAAAACGCCCGCTAAACCGCCCAGCACGGCCCCCGCCGCCGTCAGCAGCGCGTACTCCTCAAACACCAGCAGGAACATCCGCCCCCGCTTCAGGCCCAGGGAGCGCATCACCGCGAACTCCCGGACCCGGCCGCGGGTGGTGAGGTAGGCCGCAAAGAAGCTGATCCCCCCGCACAGCGCCATCAGCACCGGCAGCAGCACCCGCAGAAGAGACAGGTTGGAGCGGAACTCCTCCATCGTCGCCAGATAGGTTTCGTCCTGCACCAGAACGCCGTAGGTCATAAAATCGCCCACGTTGGAGAGCTTCGGCTCCACAAAGGTCTCGTAAATGGCCGCCCTGCACTCCTCCAGACGGGCGTTGTCCCCGATGTCGAAGGAGCAGCTGTCCACCTGGAACGCCTCGGACACCCCTTCCTGCCGCTGGACGCGGAAGGGACACCAGATCACGTTCCCCGGCCCGCCGGAGACCGTCCCGATCACCTGGAGATCCACCGACACGCCGGTCATCTTCTCTCTGGTGGACACATAGAGGGCCCCGTCCGGCCCCGGCTGGGCCTCCATGCCCTCCGGAATCAGGCACACCCGCTGATCCGTGCGGAAGGCGGACTCCTCCCAGCCCTCCGCAAGCCGGATGGACGCGCCCTCCACGGCGGACAGGGAGGCGTCGGAATCAAAGCTCAGAATGCGCCGCAGCTCCGTCTCCGCCGGTATGTCCAGGGGCGCGGAGGCCAGGGCACGCACATCCCGCACGTACTCGTCCAGATAGCAGCCCCGCTCATGGCGCGCCCCCAGCAGCATGTCCACCAGGACCGAGATCATCTTCAGGTTGTTGCTGTTCTTCCCCTGGGCCGTGGTGACCACGCACTGGATGCGGGCGTTCCGCTCCAGCTCCGCCATGGCGGCCTCCTGCCGCGCGGACAGGCTGTGCAGCGCCGTCGAGGCGAACACCCCCAGCGCCGCTATGGCAATCAGCAGCAGGCTCGCCCCGCGCCGCCGCCACAGCACCGCCAGGGTCAGCCGCCGGAGGGCCCCGCCCGTCTTTTTGCATTGCTCCATACGCTCACCTTCCCCTCTTCTTCGGGCTTTGCAACAGCTTCCGGCGGGAGGCCGGGAGGGCGCACAGGGCGCTCACGGCCAGCAGCGCCGCAGCCGCCGCAGCCGCGCACAGCGCCAGGACCTCCGGGCGCAGCGCCACCCGGCTGGCTAGAACCCGGTTGGTAACGAAGTCGTACAGCGCCGCGCCCAGCAGGCCGCCCAGCGCCGCCGAGCCGGCGGCCAGCAGGGCAAGGGCCGCCGTCAGCTCCCGCCAGACCCGGCCGGGCTCCACGCCCATCAGGCGCATGCCCCGCACCGCCGGGGCCATCCGGCGCAGGCTCAGGAACACAAACAGCGCCGCCGCCAGCGCAAACGCCGCCGCCCCCAGCGCCGCCAGCCGCCGGGCATTGGCGGTCAGCACCGCGTAGGTCTCCTCCAGGGCGCTGTACTGCTGGTCAAAGTACTCAAACATGCCGCCGCAGCCCAGGGCGGCAAGATGTTCCTCAAATTCCTCCACCTTTCCATTTTTCAGGACAAGAGAATACAGCAGAGGACTCCATGGATCCTCATTCAATTCCATATCGCCGCTGGCTACAGAGCCTTTGGGAATGAAAATGGTGTCCGCCTGGAAGCTGTTATGGCCGAACTCAAATTCCGGGGCCGTATAGATCCCGATAATTTCATAGTCCTTCTGTACGCCCAGGCGGGCCTCCGGCATGCACGGGTCGTGGACCAGAATGTCCTCACTTGGGCCTAATATACTTGTCCGGTATCGCAGATTGCTGTGATAGAAATCCAAATTGATGGCATCGCCCACATCGAGGCCGTTCTTCAGCGCGTAGGCGGCACTGACCAGGCAGACCTCGTCCCCGTTTGCGTACTCCTCCGCCGTAAATCGCCGCCCCTCAAGCAGGGAGGCGGCACCGGTGTTGAATTGGTAGAGGCTGTCGATATTGTCCGTCAAAATAATAGCGGCACTCTCGTGATTGATCTCGCAAAGCGGTATCAGCGTTTCTTCCCAGATTTTCCCGTCCTCTGTGCACAGAAAATCCCGCCAGCTGCCGGTGTATTCCGTATAAAAGGGGAGCGAGTCATCCTCCAGGCAGTAGTAGCGCTCCTCGTTCTCACTCCCCTCATTGATCGTAATCATCTGCCAATAAAAAAGCCCGTTTCCCCGGCGGGACGCGAATCCCCCGCTGAATGGGGTCTGGTCCACGTTGAGCATGGCGCGGTCAGGGAACAGAAACTCATATCCATTGGGGCCCTGATGTGACATGGGACCGTTTAAAATCCCAAAAAGCAGATATGTTTTTCCAACCTCAAAGGGAATTTTTTTACCGGCGGCGTAAATATTGGTAGATAAGTTGATTGTTTTTAACTCCGGCAGCTCGCTGTATGCGGGGTGTCGGCAGACGATTTCCTCCATGGAAAAATTGGTGTCGTAGTTATCAATCCGGTATTTTATATCCTCTGTGGTTCCGTCCTCAAGGGTTCTCGTATGCTCTATGAGATTTGACCTGTTTTGTACCGACGTACACTTTGCCGCCACAACCGCCATGGCGGCTCCATAGACATCAAAATCCGCACTTCGGTACTCCCCGACATCGTAGCAGGACAGGGTCCCGCACCCGGCCACATGGGCCACCAGAAATCCGCGGAGGTCCTCCGCCAGCAAGCCCGGATACTTACGCTCCTGCCGAGTCAGCGGAAGCCAGGTTTTGTCCCCCTCTCGCCACAAAATAGCCGGTGTGAAGGTATAGGGGTTTGGAACGGCAATCGTCGTATACTGCGCCCCCACCCGTTCCAGCTGTGCATAGGTCTCCCGCCAAGCGCAGATGCCGATGGAGAGAAGGGCGACGGCGGCGGCCATGAATAAAATCGTAAGAGATGTGAATACCTTACTGCGAAACAGCTTCTTTATAAGAATGTTCATCGTGCGCCCCCCTTTCCGCAGCCGGCCGGCACGCGGTTTGCACAGAGCGCCGGCCGGCTGTAGGCTGAAAATTTATTTCTTCTCGGTCTCAGGGGTCACGCTGTAGGGCAAAACAGTACAGGGACCCGTGTGGGGCGCTTTGGGGCACTTGTGGAGTGTGCTGCGGCCATATCCGCAGTTGGAACAGCTCTCCTTCCAAGTCTGCGTAGTTCCGTTGCAGCTCGAGGAATAGGGCCGAAAATTGTGCGCTTCGCGCAGGAATTTGCTCTCCACAAATGTTTTGTCGCAGTTTTTGCAGGTCCACGTTACCTCGTACTCCGCCTCGCACTGACTGCTGGAATAATACCGGTAGCCCGACACCTGCCTGAGGGTCTGGTGATGCGCCTCGTGCACACAGGCCGCCAGCGCCGTGATCCCCATCGCCATCGCCAGCACCATCGCCAGCACCAGGCACAGACCTCTCTTCAACGTCTTTTTCATGCTGCGCTCCTTTCATCGTTCGATTTACTGCATGTTACTGCCGGAAC
This sequence comes from uncultured Oscillospiraceae bacterium, assembly GCA_910577915.1. Lineage (GTDB taxonomy): Bacteria > Bacillota > Clostridia > Oscillospirales > Oscillospiraceae > Pelethomonas. The sequence goes on along the minus strand of CAJTOM010000024.1, from coordinate 24,455 downwards.
ATTGCCGGCGCCAGAGGTCTAGGCTGCCCGCATAAGCACCACCTACTTTCCTGACGGGCAGGGGACGAGTGGAACGGGGAGTATTCTGCAAATGGCGGCAGGGTACGAAAAAACCCCTAAAACCAGTGGAATTTCAGGGGTTCTCCGATGTCGGCGGGTGAAGTTACGTCTATTATACACGAACGAGGCGCGAATTGCAAGAAAAAATTCCCATACAGGAGACATTTGTTTACAGACTGGAGCCAGGGGCCGCGGCGGCCATGGCGGCGGTCTTGCTCGAAAATTCAGAGAATCTTCTTAGAAAGCAATTGACGAATCGAGATAAATATGTTACAATTTGGTAACAAAATGAAATCTCTGTTCTGCCAATGAAAGGAATCCACCTCATGTCTTATTTCAAACGCTTTACGCCCGCCGCCCTCCTTGCGCTGCTTTTTCTCATGGTCTGTTCCGGACAAGCCCACGCGCTGAGCTATGGGGCAGGCACCGTCACCGGGGACGGCCTCCGTCTTCGGGAAGAGCCCAACACCTCCTCCGAGGTCCTGGCGACGCTCCACGCCGATACCTGCGTGGTAGTGCTGGAGGACGCCCAGGACGGCTGGTATAAGGTCTCCTACCAGGATGAAACCGGCTATCTCTCCGCCGATTATCTGGAGGTCTCCACCCAGCTGGACGCCGACCTGGGCAACGGCAGGGTGACCACCGAGGGCAGCAGCCTCAACGTGCGTTCCGGCCCCGGCACGGAGAACAGCAGGGTGATGTCCCTCTACAACAACGCCGTGGTCAAGATGACCGGCATCGAAAACGGCTGGTATAAGATCGAGTACGGCGGACAGACAGGCTATGTGTCCAGCGACTACCTGGCGACCTGCTCCGCCGCCCAGTCCTCCGGCGGCTATGGCCCCACCGCCGATACCACCGGAACCATCGGCAACGGGCTGTCCACCGAGGCCGGTCTGGAGATCGTGTCCTACGCGGAGGAGTTCCTGGGAACGCCCTATGTCTACGGCGGCAACGGGCCGAACAGCTTTGACTGTTCCGGGTTTGTGAAGTATGTGTTCACCCACTTTGGCTACAGCATCAACCGCACCGCCAGCACCCAGCTGAACAACGGCACGGCGGTTTCCAAGGACCAGCTCCAGCCCGGGGACATCGTCTTCTTTAAGAACGCCGGCGACTCCCACGCGGCCTCCCATGTGGGCATTTATGTGGGCGGCGAGACCTTTATCCACGCCTCCAGCGACACCCGCGTGGTGGAGTACAGCAGCCTTGTCACCAGCAACAACGCCAAAAAGTACATAGCCGCCCGCCGCATCGCCGGCGGCGAATAAACGAATTCTCCCCCGGATCCGTCCGATCCGGGGGAGTTTTTTTGCCCTGGTTCCCTATACCGTCAGTCTGTAGGTCTCGCACAGCATCGTCACCGTCATAACAATCAGCAGGTAGTCAATCTCATAGGCACCCATCAGCTTGAAATCACTCCGGCTGTAGAGCTTCAGCAGCTCGTGTACATAGTCCACGTCAAAGACGCCGTACTTTTTCAGCAGCTCGTCACTGAGGAACTCCAGCCGCCCGCTGGAGCACTTCACCATGGCGGACATGCCGGGCGCCTGGAAGGGGAATTTCTTGCGCTTGAGGATCTCGTCGGGTACGATCCCCTGGGCGGCCTTCTTCAGGATATATTTCTCGTTGGTGCCGTTGAGCTTGTACTTATCCGGAATCGTCTGCACGAACTGCAGCAGCTCCATGTCCAGGAAGGGGTGCCGCCCCTCCACGGAGTGGGAGAAGAACATCCGGTCCCCGTGCTCCCCCAGCAGGTGATCCGCCAGGCGCAGCTTGCTGTCGATATAGGACCGGCGCTTCTGGGTGCTGAGCCCCCGCAGCCGGTCCACGTTCACCGGGCTCTCCGCCAGCGCAGAAAAGCGGTCGATCTGCCCCCAGACGTCCCTGCTGTAGACCTTCTGATGGATCTTTCGCAGCTCGGGGTGGTTTCGCTCGAACCGGAAGCAGGGGTCGCCCCACAGCTTCTCATTCAGCGCCAGCTCCTCCGGGGTCATCTTATCCTTCTGCATCCCCCGGAACAGATCCACCATATAGCCCACATAGCCGCAGAAGAACTCATCGGAGCCCTGCCCCGTCAGAACCGCCCTGGCCGGGGATTCCCTGACCAGCCCGGAGAGCATATAGGCGGCCACGTCATAGCTCTCCTTCACCCCGGACTCCGCATGGAAGATCACCTTCGAGAGGTTGGCCCACAGCTCCTCCTCGGTGATAACCGTCCTGTAGTGGGTGGACCGCACGTAGTCGTGGACGATCTGCTGGAACCGGTTCTCATCCAGCTCCCCCGCGATTTCCGCGGAGAAGGAGTAATAGCTGTTGAGCAGGTATTTCCCGATATAGCACGCCACAACAGAGCTGTCCAGCCCGCCGGAAATATAGAAGCCAATGGGCACGTCCGCCACCAGCCGCCGCGAGATGGCGTCCTTGAGCAGCTCCCGCAGGCGCTCCACATAGTAGGCCTCGCCCCGGTCCTCCTCCGCCCCGGCGCTGTAGCACAGATCCCAGTATTCCAGATCCCGGATCGCCTCTCCCGGCCGGATCTGGAGCATGTGCCCGCCCCGGAGGGAGTAGATGCCGTCAAAAAAGGTGGTGGGGGAGACCACGCCGGGGAAATTCATCAGTTGATCCACAGCCTTCAGGTTCAGCCGCCGCTCCACCCCGGGGTACTCCAGAATTCCCTTGATCTCGGAGGCGAAGATCACCTGTCCTCCGGAGACCGTATAAAACAGCGGGCAGATCCCCGCCTGATCCCGCACCAGCAGCAGCTGGCCCCGCTTCTCGTCGTACAGCGCGACGGCAAACTGGCCGTTCAGCCGTTTGGGGAAGTCCAGCCCCTCCTCCTCGTAGAGGTGCAGGATGACCTCCACATCTGTCCTTGTGCGGAAGCGGTGCCCCTTGGCCTCCAGCTCCTGCCGCAGCTCCGGGAAGTTGAATACCTCCCCGTTGCAGACCATGGCGATGTCCCCGTCCTCGTTCTGGAGCGGCTGCATGCCGCCCTCCAGATCCAGAAAGCTCAGCCGGTCAAACCCCAGGGCGGCGCCCTTTCGCATCAGCATACCGCTGCCGTCCGGTCCCCGATGGCGGAGGGCCGCCTGCATCCGCAGAATATCCTCTCTCTCAATTTCCTTCTGGCTCTTCCAGTCAAGCACTCCGCAAATGGCACACACAGTCAGTCCTCCTCTGTCATACCATAATATTCATACTGGGCCCGCTTCTCCGCCTCGTATGCGGCCAGCTTTTTCTCCCAGCGCCCGGCCAGCTCCGCCTCGCCGCTGCGGTTCGGGATGCCGGCCTCGTCGAGCAGATACCGCCCCATATACCGGGACAGCTTCTCTGCGCCGGAGAGGTTCATGTGCAGGCCGCCGTCATAGGTGTCGGTGGTGTAGTCGATCCCCGTTTCCTCCTGAATATCCAGGAAGTTGATATAGGGCAGATTCTTTTCCGCCGCGTAGGCCTCCACCTGCTCCTCCCACTGGGGGTACCAGTAGGGGTAAAGGCTGGGCGCTTTGATGAGAATCAGCGCAATGCCCTTCTCCTCGCACAGCTCCACCATCATGTCCAGGTACTTCCACGCGTTGTCCCCAAAGCTGTAGTCCGCCAGGGGCTTGCCCTCCGGTACGCTCTCCGCCGCCCGGACATCCACCCGCATATAGTAGCCGTTGAAGGAGACGGGCTTCGTTTTGAACATATACGCCGCGTCCGAAGCCGTCAGCTCGCTCCAGCGGGAGTGGTAGCGCAGAATGGGGAATACGTAGTCCAAGAACCGCTCCTCCGGCTTCATGGAGGCCAGAATGGCTTTCACCTTCACCGGGGACCACTCCATGCCCTCCAGCGTCATGCGGTTATAGGCCTCCCGCTGGGATTCGCTGAACTGGAGGGACTGAATATTGAAGACCACGGCCTTGGGCGTCTCGTAGCGCAGGGTGTCCTCCAGCAGATAGTAGGACTGCCAGATATACTGCTCCGCGCTGCCCCGGATGTAGCTGTTGATCCCGTACTCCTGCCAGAGAACGGCGGGGGAGAAGTTTTCATATACCTCGCAATCCCCCACAAAGATGACGTCGTGATCCTTTACATCCCGGTAATATTCTGCTATGAAGGCCCCCTCTATCACGCCGTCCACATACTTGGGCATCAGCAGTCTTTGCAGAAGGAACAGGCTGCCCAGGACGATCAGAGCCGACAAAATGATTTTCATAGCCCGTCTCATGGGTATTACTCCTCGCTAGAATTGATTGTAGATAAACTGGCTGGCATCATAGCCCACGCCGTAGATCCCCATCAGCAGCACGATCAGAAACAGGCCGTACCACAGCGCGAACCGGAGTGCGTAGGGCCTTTTTGCGATTTTCTCGCGGACGCTTCCGCTGCGCTGGGAGAGGCTCACCAGCAGCATCAGCGCCACGCCGGCCGCAAGGATTCCGTAGTCCAGCGCCGACAGTCCCAGCGCCAGCAGGGAGCCGTCCCACAGCACCTGCCAGTTCCCCGCGGTAAAGATGGAGGCGAAGGCCCCGAAGGTCAGGGACAGGGACGGGTAACAATCAAACAGGTTCAGGATACAGACCAGCAGGAAGAGCCGCCCCACCTGAAACAGCCTGTACCAGCGCTTCCCCCGCACCGCGTACCGCTGATGGAATTTCGCATACAGCGGCTCCAGCTCCTCCGAGACCATCAGCACCACCCAGTTGGCGAGGCCCCAGACAATAAAATTCCAGCTCGCCCCGTGCCACACGCCGGTTGCGAACCAGACCACAAACATGGACAGATACACCGGCAGCCGCCTGCCCGCCTTTTCGCCCAGACGGGCTTTGGCAAGGCGGGTAACCTTCTGCATCACCTTGGAGGTGGAGACCGGATAGAACAGGTAATCCCGGAACCAGCTGCTCATGGAGACATGCCAGCGCCGCCAGTACTCCTTCAGGGACTTGGAAAAATAGGGCCGGATAAAGTTTTCCTGCACCGTGATCCCCAGCACCTGCGCGATGCCGATGGTCATGTCGATGCCGCCGGTGAAGTCTGCGTAGAGCTGAAGGGTGTAGAAAACCATCCCCGCCAGAATATACGCGCCCTGGTATACATCCGGCTCGCCCACGATGGTCACAACGGCGGCCAGCACTCGGTCGGCCACTACCAGTTTTTTGAAATACCCCCACAGCATCCGCTGGAGGCCGAAGCAGACCTGCCTCCCGTCAAAGTCATGGGGCTTATACAGCGTCCGGGACAGATCCCCGTAGCGGCTGATGGGCCCCTGGATCAGCTGCGGGAAGAAGGAGATAAACAAGGCAAAGCGGGGGAGGTTCCGCTCTGCCGGCACCGTCCCCCGGTAAACGTCGATCAGATAGCCCACCGCCTGGAAGGTATAAAAAGAGATGCCCAGCGGCAGGATCAGATTCGCCAGCGGCAATTCCTCCCCGCCGAAAAGAGAGAGAAGGCCGTTGACGTTGGAGATCGCAAAGTTGGTGTACTTGACCACCGCCAGAATGCCCAGATTCACCAGCAGGCAGACGGCCATCCACCTCCGGCGAATGCCCTCTTCTCCCTTTTTGTAGGCCTTTTTTGCCTCGCGGTCCAGCTCCGCCGTATGTTCTTTCAAATACGCGCGCTGCCGGGTGAGGTTGTCCCCAATCCGGCATGCGGCAAACCATGTTGTGACGGTAGTGGCCAGAATATAGAGCAGGAAAGCCGGCCTGGCCGCAAAGTAGAACCCATAGCTGCCGGCCAGCAGGAGGATCCACTGGCAGCGCTTCGGCAGGACGTAGTAGAGCAGAAACAGCGCTGCCAGGAACCCCAGGAACTCATACGATGTGAACAGCATGGGCGGTCACGCCTCGTCTTCCAGCCTCTGGATGAGCGCGTACAGCGCCTTGGCGGAGTTGAAGTTGGCGGGTATGATGTCCGCGGCGGTGATGGTCACGTCGAACCCCTCCCCAATCTCCGTGATGAGGCTGACGATGTCCATGGAGTCCAGGATCCCGTTGTCAATCAGGTGCTCCTCGTTCTCAAAATCCACATCCGGGTGCATCTCCCGCAGGATATTCAGCAGTTCTTCCATGATGGTTTTCCTCCGTTCATCTGTTTCCATTATTTGTGCGCGGGCTCCAGATACAGTTTTTTCAGACCCACGCGGTCAATCTTTCCGTTTGACGTCTGCGGCAGCCGGTCCAGGCGGATCAGCCGGTTGGGCAGCATGTAGCGGGGCAGCCTCTGCTTCAGCGCCGCCGTCAGCTCCCCCTCCGCCGTATCGCCCACGTAGTAAAGAACGATCTTCCCGCGCTTTTCATCGTAGATACACGCCGCCATCTGCACGCCGGGCAGCATGGATACGTTGACCTCCACCTCGCCCAGCTCCACACGGTGGCCCATGTGCTTGATCTGGTAGTCCTTCCTGGAGACGAAGAGCAGCTCCCCCGCCTCGTTGTATTTCCCGATGTCGCCGGTGCGGTAGATTTGCTCCGGGTAGGCGCTTTGCAGCGGATTTTGCACAAAGACCGCCGTGGTACGCTCGGGGTCGTTATAGTACCCAAGGGTCAGGGTGGTGCCGCGGATGCAGATCTCGCCCTCCTCCCCCGCCTCCGCCAGGCGGCCGTCCCCGGTGAGCAGCAGGATCTCCCGGTTGGGGAAGGGCCGCCCGATGGGGATGGACTCCCCCTCCTGAAACTCCCGCTCAACGTGGTAGTAGCAGCACATGCCGGTGCCCTCGGTGGGGCCGTACAGGTTGGTGAAGGACACGTCCGGCAGGGCCTTCCGCCACAGCCGCAGCTGTTTGAGGGGGAAGACCTCGCTGCCGAAGGCGACCGTCCGGAGATACAGGGGCTTGACCACGTCGAAGGTGGAAAAAGCGCTGATCATGGTCAGGGCGGAAACAACCCAGCACAGGGTGTTGATCCGGTGCTCGTTGAGATACTCCACCAGGGCCACCGGGATTGAAAACAGGTTCTTGGGGATCAGGTAGGTGGTGGCGCCATAGCGGATGGTGGAATAGACCTCTTTCAGGCAGGCGTCAAAGTAGAGGGGCGTCTGACTGCCGAACACCGTATCCTCATCGAAGCCCAGAACCTCCGAGAGCTGTTCCACGTAGTCCTGCACCGAGCGGTGGCAGGCGGCCACCCCCTTGGGGATGCCCGTGGAACCGGAGGTAAAGACGATATAGATGGGGTCCGTGTCGATGGCCCGGTCATAGATGTCCGCCAGGGCTTCGTCGTCCGGCTCTGTCGCGGCGACGTCGTCGTAGAGCACCGCCTCCGCGCCCTCCAGCCGGAAGCTCCCGGCGGTCTCCAGCGTCTGCCCGTCGCAGATCACCAGGGGGGATTTCACGTTGTCCAGGATCATCTGGATCCGCCCGCTGGGCATCTCCGCGTCAATGGGCACATAAAAGCACCCGCCGGCGACCGTGCCGAAGAAAGCCGCCACCTCCTGGGGGGACTTCTCCATAAAGATGACCACGGGCTTTCGATAGACGCCCCTTTGGTGGAGAAACGTCCCCACGGCGCGGCTCTGGCGGTGGAGCTCCCGAAAGGTCAGGCCGGTCACGCCGTCGGAAAAGGCCAGCTTATCCGGCTTTTCCCGGGCGGTGCGGTTCAGATCGGTGAGAATGTTATGGTGCATACGCCCTCCTTACCCCAGCAGGTCATTGAGGGCCGTATACTCTACGGAGATAGCCGCGCCGTCCTCAAAAAGGATGCTGAGCTGGGCGTCCCCGTTCTCATAGACGTACTGTCTGCCGAGCTCCTGAAAATCCGCGCCGTATGCGGCGGCTACATCCTCCTGGGTGGAGCCGATGGTGATCCCCTCCGGAGTGGAGACGCTGCTGTCCAGAATGCGGACGCTGGAGATATAGTCCTTCTCCTCGTCGGGGTACGTAATGATCTCCACACCGGCGTAGGTATAGGTCTTGTCCAGCCCGTCAAAGGCGCAGCTGGCCGCTTCGAAGTAGCTGTCCGGCTCCCCCAGAAAGTCCAGCAGCGGCGCAAACTCCGCGTTCATGGGCAGCGGGCAGTTTTGATAGGTCGGAACATAGTCGCTGCCGGCTGCCGGCGCGGGAGCGGCCGGCGCGTCGGGGGCCTCCGTCCCCTCTGCGGGCGGGGCGGCGTCCGGGGGCTGGGGAGACGGTTTGCCCTCGCTGCCGCCGCAGGCCGCCAGGGTGAAGAGCAGGGCCAGAAGCAGCACCGAAATCAATGTACATTTCATAGGTTGGATTTTCCTTTCACCTGCACTGGTTTTTTATTCCATTCCCGTATCGGGGGGAAGCGCCGCGCCGTCAGCGGGGAATGCGCCGCTGTTCGTCTCCTCCGGCAGCGCAGGCTCCGCGTCCGTGACCACCGGGGGCTCCTCCGCCGGCGGGGCTTCGGGCGCCGGACCGGCTGCGGGGACAGCCGGCTCCTCCGCCGCGCCGCCCGCCCGCTCCGGGTAGAGGGAGCCGTCGAAACTGTAGTAGTTCCGTCCGGCCTGGGCGGTGTAATTCGCCGCCTCCTCATCGGTAAACATAAAGCTGACGAAATAGGGCATCTTGCTGCTGCGGGGGGTGGCGTCGAAGTGATACCAGCCGTCCCCGCAGTTGACCAGATTCCAGTAGTGGGACGTGGGGCCGCCCACCCGCTGGACCTCCAAATTGTCGATGCCCAGGGCGGTCAGCAGCGCCCGGGAGACGGCATAGTAGGTAAAGCAGTCGCCCTTCCGGGAGCTCAGCCCCTCATAGGCGCCGGCCTGCCAGTTGGACTTGTCGGATTTGCCCGTGTAGCTGATGCCGCCCTTGGTAAAGTCCCACACCGCCTTGGCCTGCTCCAGCTGCGTCATGTCCGGGGTGATGATGCTGTCGATGGTCTCCTGCACCAGTTCGTCCAGCCCCTCCTGGGTGAAAGAGGCGGAGGGAACTTCGGGGCTCACAGAATTTCCAGGGGGCGCCGCCTCTGTATCGGGCGTCTCCTCTGTATCAGGTGTTTCCTCCGTGCCGGGCGTGGTTTCCATGTTCGCCTCCCCGGCCTGCCCCGGCTCCGGGGTCCCCTCCTCCTCCGGAGGGAGCTTCTCCTCCTCGGGCTCCTCGATTTCAGGCGGTGCGGGCGGCTCCATGTCCTCTATGGGATCCGGCTCCAAAGGCGGCTCTTTCCCCGCGTTTCCCCCGTTTGCACCACAGCCGGCTGTTGCCAGCAATGCGCATAGGGCCAAACATACCGGCCAGATATGGGCGGTCCTTTTCCGTCCCACTATGGACCCGCGCCTGGTTCCTCTCATGTGAATCGCTCCTTAGTCAATATATTATGGATAACAGCGCAAAATAACCGGCTTATATCGGGCCTCTTCTGCAAATTCCGATTAAACATTTGGATTATTTGCCGGCTGTCTGCCAATTTTCCTGTTTGAAGGATTTCTTTCCCAATGCCGGCTCCCTTCGCCGCAGCCCATCGGGCGCGGGCTGCCGTTCGTACAAAATGAGCCCTGGGGGAGCGGGCAAGGTCATGCTGTTTTTAGGGGCAATGCGCCCACCTTCGACAGAAGCATCTTATCACACGCTCTAGAATTTTGCAATAGGAAATGGGCTGCAACTCTCAAATCCTTTTCAGCTGCGATCTTTTCATTATGTTAGGGGCGCGGCGGCGATATATTTTAGGGCTCCTTGTCCGCCGCGCTTTTGGAACCGCTGAAACCTTTTTTAAACCGCGCGGAAAGCTGAGGTTATCAAAATAAGCAGAGAGAACAGGGCTGGATATGGCTGTCCAGCCCTGTTCCCCCTGCCTGTCCGGCCGGCGCCGCTCCCATGCGCGGCACTGTCAACCGCGCCTCCGCCGCATATTCTGATGATAGAATACCCTCCGCGAGGAGCGCTAATTGTTAGGAGCCTTTTGTATGAGCACATGTTCGTCTTGCGGCAACTCCCGCATCCACCTTCTCACCATCCTGCGCAGCAGGCCGCAAGCGGCGGCCCATATTGCAGGCAGTGAAAGCTATCCCGATATTTCGGGCAAAGTGCGATTTTACCAAACCAGCGCGGGCGTGATCGTCTGGGCGGAGGTCAACGGCCTGCCCTGTTCCGAAGGTCCGTGCCATGGGCAGATTTTCGGATTTCACATTCACGAGGGCTCTGCGTGCGATGGCAGTATGGACGACCCGTTTGCGAACGCCATGGCGCATTACGATCCAAGCGGCTGTGAGCACCCCCGCCATGCCGGCGACCTGCCGCCGCTGTTCGGGAACCATGGATGTGCCCTTTCCCTGTTTCTGACAAATCGGTTTTCTGTAAACGAGGTGATGGGCAGAACGATTCTCATCCACAGCCGTCCCGACGATTTTACGACCCAGCCGTCAGGCAGCTCCGGTATCAAAATTGCCTGCGGGGTGATCCGCAGGGCGGCGGGTTCCTGCATGCGATAACCGCTGCAGCACAGCGGCGCCGGTCTCTACTATTTCATATATTTCTTCAGTTTACACGCGACAGCCTGCACGTTAATCGGCTTTGCCAGATGGTCATTCATGCCGCACTCCAAACACCGCTGCATATCCTCCGCAAACGCGTCGGCAGTCATGGCGATAATGGGAATATCCGCGTCCTCCCGCTCCAGCGCCCGGATGGCCGCGGTGGCCTCGTAGCCGTCCATCACGGGCATGCGCACATCCATCAGAATCGCGTCGTAATACCCCACCGGAGACTCCTCCAATTTTGCGACGCAGTCCCGCCCGTTCTCAACCCAATCCAGCTCCATTTCAAGAACAGAGAGCATCGCCCTCGCCACTTCCCAGTTGAGCTCGTTATCCTCCGCCAGCAAAATACGCTTCCCCCGCAGCACCGGATCAACCGCCTTGTCAGCGCCGGCGGCCTCCTTGACGCCGGTACCGGCAAACGCGCTCAGCGCGTCGATCAGCGTGGACTTGAACAGCGGCTTGGAGATGAAGCCGGAAATGCCCGCTTCTCCGGCCTCGTCCGCCGCCTCGCTCCCGTCGCAGGCCATGAGCAGCGCCGCCGGACCGTCCTCCCCCCAGTTTGAGCGAATGGCACGGGCGGCCTCGATCCCGGTCATGTCCGGCAGCTGCCGCCCCAGAAGGACCAGCTGGCAGGGGACGTCCGCCATCCGCTCCATCGCCTGCGCGGCGCTTGCGCGCCACTCGGAGCGGATGCCGATGGATTCCAGCAGGCGCACCGTATTGACGCACAGCCGCTCATCGCTGTCAACCACCAGGATATGCCAGTCCGGAAACGCCGTGTCCGTCTTCCGCTCCGCCGCCCGCTCCAGGTCGAGCACAACGTGGAACTCGCTGCCCCGGCCCTGCTCGCTGCGGACAGAAATGGCACCGCCCATCGCGTCCACAATATACTTGGTGATCGTCATTCCCAGCCCGGAGCCCTCCGTTTTCTGCACCCGTGTGTTGTCCTCTCTGCTGAAGGATTCAAATATGACCTTTTGGTACTCCTTCGACATGCCGATTCCCGTATCGCTTACCAGGAAATGGGTGCGGACAAAGGAGGGCGTCTCCGGAAGCGCCTCCTGGTACACCACCGCCTGAATCGAGCCGTTTTCCGGCGTAAATTTGGCGGCGTTGCCCAGCAGGTTGATCAGCACCTGGTTCAGCCGCACGCCGTCACAGTACACATCCTCCGAAAGAATGTCGTAGGCGGCGGCGTTGAACTGCTGATGCTTTGCCTTGACCTGGGGCTGCATGATATTGACAATGCAGTCCATCGCCTCTCGCAGCGACACCGGCTCAACATTCAGCGCCATTTTTCCGCTCTCAATTTTGGATATATCCAGCACGTCGTTGATCAGCCCCAGCAGGTGATTGCTCGACAGCGCAATTTTGCGCAGATAATCCTGCACCTGCCCCGGATGATCCGCCTGGTTCATGGCCAGGGACGTCATCCCGATGATGGCGTTCATAGGCGTGCGTATGTCGTGGCTCATGCTGGAGAGAAAGTCCTGCTTGGCCATGTTGGCCTGCTCCGCCTCCTTCCGCGCCCGCTCCGCGTCCTGCCGGGCCCGGTCCATCTCCGCGTTCATGCGCTTGAGCTCGGACATCTGGTTTCTGAACAGCCGCAAGTACTGCACGAACAGGCAGAGGAGCATGGCGATGATGGCAAAAGAGGCGGCGTAGACAATGGTCAGCCAGTGACCGCCCATCCCCGCGATGGCGTCGTCCAGCGCGTCAAAGGGGAGGACCGTCACCAAGTACCAATCGCAGTAGGGGAGGCCGGTGCAGTACAGGTGGCGGCGCGACGCGCCGCTGCGCAGAATAACGGAATACTCCTCGTTCGCGTCCATGGCCGCCGTCAGCTGCTCTATGTAGGAAGCGGCCTCCTCGTCCTGGCCCTCAAAGATGCTGTAGAGCCTGTCAAAGTAATTTTCGTGGGCGTCCTTCTCGTTCCCGACAACGTAGCTGCCGTCCTTTCGTATGACAAACGAGTAGCTCAGGGAGTCGTCCGAATCGAGGAAGAGGACCTCTCCCATATATTGGGTGGAGAGCCCCACAACCATGGCAAGGCTGCTGCCGCCGCCGGACATGGGATACGCGCAGGGGACGCCGAACAAAATCACGCCGTTCCCGCTGCCGTCGGCAGCGGAGGCCGTCCTGCGCTCCCCGCTCCGCAGGCTCTCCAGAAACGGCTCGGGGTGCTTGAGCTCCACGGGATCGCCATACACCATTTCAATGCCGCCGTCGGGCGAATACAGGGCGGCGCACAGAAAGTGCCTCGCCCTTGCGCCGTATTCGATCTCCTCCCGGGAGCCATAGCTGGAATTTCCGTCGCCCGCCGCGATATGCGCGATGGATTCCGCCATCGTCAGGCGGAGCTCAATGATCGTTTCAAAGTGCAGCGACACCTGCTCGTTCATTCCGGCCATATAAGCGGTCCCAATGTCTTCAATCGTGTCTTCGCTCATATTGTGAATGGATATTCCAAGAAAGGAAAACACAAAAATAGTAAAACAAATAATCACCGCTATGCTGATTTTAAAAGCACGCGGCAAAGCCTTGCCTTTCATATTTTTCCATCTCCACAGTTTTCAGCATGTAAGTTGTCTGGCTGCCCAACATCCGTTTACCGGCTCTGTCAGCCCCTCAGCCGGCTCATAACCTGAAACATTTTATGCATGTCCACCGGCTTTGCCAAATGCTCGTTCATCCCCGCGTCCTTTGCCAGCGCAATATCCTCGTCGAACGCGTTGGCCGACAGCGCAATGATCGGCACGGCCGCCGCGTCCCTCCGCTCCAGGCTGCGAATCACCCGCGCCGCCTCATATCCGCTCATGACCGGCATCATCAGATCCATGAGCACGCAGTCAAAGGCCCCGGGCTCGGCCGCCGTGAAGGCGTCCACGGCGGCCTTCCCGTCGCTGGCCGTCACGACCTCCACCCCCGCGCCCCGGAGAATGTACTCCACAATTTCACAGTTGATCTCGTTGTCCTCCACCAGAAGCACCCGCATCCCGGCAATGTTGTCCGGCATGCTCCACGCCTCGCCGGCGGACGCGCCGCTCTCCGCCTCGCCGGCCCGCAGGGGGAGCGTAATCTGAACCACGCTTCCTCTGCCCACACGGCTGTCGATCTCCACCGCGCCCTTCATCTGGTCGACCAGCTTCTTGACGATGGACATGCCCAGCCCGACGCCGTTATAGTTTGTACGCGCCCCCTGGTGCTCCTGTGTGAAAGGCTCAAAGATGTGCGCTTTGAAGTCCTCCCCAATGCCGATGCCGGTGTCCTCGACGACAAACCGGCACTCCGCCGTCCCCGCCTGGAAGGAGGCCTCCTCCGCCCGGACAAAAACCGCGCCGTGGGGCCGGTTATAGCGGAGCGCGTTGTCAATGACGTTCGTCAGAATCTGCTTCAGATGCAGCGGATTTCCAACGACCCTGCTATGCCGCAGACCGGAATCCTCCAGCTCCAGCCGGATGCCCCGCTCCTCCGCCAGGGGCGAGAGAATCGTGACGCAGTCCTCCAGCGCGTCATGGAGGTCAAAGGGCTCCTCCACCGCCGCAAGCCGTCCGCTCTCCAGCTTGCTGACCTGCAGCACATCGTTCACCAGGGACAGAAGATGCTCCGTCGACACGCGGATCTTTTTCCGGCACGCCCGCTGCCGCTCCGGGTCGTCCTGGCTCCTTTCCAGAATGGCCAGCATCCCCAGAATCCCGTTGATCGGCGTGCGCAGATCGTGGGACATGTGGGAGAGAAATTCACTTTTGGTGGAGTTCGCCTGCCGCACCCGCTCCAGAAGCTCCATGATGGACTGCTCCTGCTTCCTTCGCGTCACCATCGTCTCCGTGATGTCCTGATGGTATCCGTTCAGGCTGACGCCGGCTTTTTTGAAGCTCCTGTCCGGTACGCCGCCGCAGCGGACGTAGATCTTTCCCAATTCCGGATGATTCCATGGGTACACCACCTCAGAGCGCCCGCTCTTCAGCATCTCCTGTACGGATTCCTCCACCATCTCCACATAATCCGGCTCAATGCCTGCAAACCAGTGCCGGTAGCACGCCTCCGGCCCGATTTCGTCCGGCACGCCCAGGAGGATCCGCATGGTCCGGTCCGCGTACATTCTCGGCGGGCAGCCGTCCTCCAGCTCAATTGTCCAGATTCCGGTCCGGGCGCCCTCCAGAATGTCCTCAAGGCTCTGCCGCGCCTCCAGCTTGTATTTCTCTTCCTGCTCCACCAGGGCGTTGACGTCCCGCAGTGCGAAAATCGCGCAGTTCTCCGCCGCCGTCTCCTCCGTGGCGGAAAAATGGAGCTCCAGATGCTTCAGCCCCCAGGCGCTGTCCTTCACCTGGTACCGGACGGAGAACTTTTTCTTGCTCCTGAGCCGGGCGAGCACATAGCGCTTCTCTGTCACCGTGCGGAGCCGCTCCTGGTCCCGGGGGACCACGCACGCGGCAATATACCGCTCCACAGCCGCCGCGTAGCCCTCCTGAAAACAGGCCGCCCAATCCATGCCCAGCCGTTCGCTGCTGCGGTACACCTTGCACTCGCCCGTGTCGAAGTTCACCTCATAGATGCCCAGGTAGTCCACGCTGAGGGCGTGGAGCACGGTATAGCTCCGCTTTTGGAGCTCCCGGACCAGGTTGCGCCGCTTCAGGGAGGATACAATAAAATACGCCGCGGTCTGGAGCATGTTCGACGTGTACTCCAGAGACCGCACGGGGGGATTGTCCACGCCGTAAAAGCCGATGATCCTTTCGCCGTCATACAGGGGAACCACCACCAGGGAGTGAACCCCCTGCCGCTTCAGGTTCTCATACTGAAGCGGGTCCGTCTCCCGAATATCCTCCAGGCTTTCAATGACGATATGCTTGCCGACGCTGAACTTCCGGTACCAGCTTGCGCACACCTCCGGGGGGACGTTTTGGAGGCTCTCCTTTTCCGGCTCCACCCCGTCGGCCGCCCATTCGTAGGTGTTGTCGTCGCAGCCGGCCTCGTTCTGCTCGAATATATACGTCCGCTCCCCGTTCAGCGCCTTCCCCAGATGCTCCAGCAGCACCTCCAGGGACTGATCCGGCGTTTCCTCCAGCAGGGCAACGCGAAGGCCCTCGTTGATGACGGCCTCCAGATTCTGAACGCTGCGCATGCCGCCGTGCTGCTCGCCGGCCCCGGCAGCCGGAGCGCCCTCCCCGGTCCGCTTCAAAAGTTCCCCTACATACTCCATATGTCTGTCCTCCATACTGACCGGTATCCGGCCATAGTTGCCGCAGCGGCTTTCCATGTGCAGAGGAGATTTCTGGAAAGCGCTGTTTCACAATGCCGGAATTCTTCCGCCTTGCTCCAGCAGCTCCACCGCAGAGATCAGAAAATCTGTGTCATAATACCATGTACGCCCCGATCATGTCAATAATATGCAGGAGAAAACTGTATGCGGCAGCGGGCGGAGAAAATTGTGCGGCTGATCTGGCCTGAAGGGTTGCATTACCGGCGGATTGTGGTATGATGGATGTGCCGTAAGCGAACCGCCGGTCCGAACGGGGCCTCTGTCAGGAGCGCCGGACAGACAGAGGCAGGGACCACAGCGCTGCCCCCTTGACCGTGCGGCGCAATGAGGGGGATTTGGTCCGGCAATTTTTTGGTTTTATTTTATGCGCGCAAGGGCAGCTGGGCGGCCTGTGGCCGCCCAGCTGCCTCGCCGCCCGGAGGCGGCGAAGAAAGGAGCTGATGCTGTATGTTCCGTGCTCTCCGCCGGGAGCCCGGCTTTTACCGCAGGCTGTGGGTCCTCTCACTGCCGATCATCCTGCAAAATATGATCACCACCTCCCTGGGATTCGCGGACACCTTTATGGTGGGTCTGCTGGGGAACGCGGAGATGGCGGCGGTGACGGCGGCCAACGTGCCCATTTTCATCATCCAGGTGGTGATCTTCGGATTCCAGAGCGGGATGGCCGTGCTGGTCAGCCAGTACTGGGGCCGGGGAGATGTGGACAACATCAACCGGTGTATGGGGGTGGCCCTGTACGCCGTCACAGGGTTCTCCACCCTCATCGCGCTGACCACCTTCCTCTTCCCCGCCCAGGTGCTGGGGCTGATCACGCCCAACCGGCAGCTGGTGGAGCTGGCGGTGCGGTATATCCAGATCGTGGGCTTCTCCTACATCTTCAACGGCATCAGCAGCATCTACGCCGGGGTGCAGAGGAGTACGGAGTACCCGGCCTTTGGGATGCTGCTGTTCGCCATCTCCATGTGTGTGAACACCTTCCTCAACTTCGTGCTCATCTTCGGCAAGTTCGGCGCGCCGGCGATGGGCATCACCGGGGCGGCGGTGGCGACCTTCACCAGCCGGGTGGTGGAATTCGCGGTGGCGGCGGGCTTCGCCCTGTGGAACAAGCGGCTGCCCCTGCGCTGGGGCTGCATCCTGCGGCCGGGGCGGAGCATTCTGCGGGGGTTCGTGAAGTACTCCACCCCCGTGGTGTGCAACGAGGCCATGTGGAGCATCGGCACCTCCATGCTCACCGTCATCATGGGCCACATGGCCAACAGCCAGGACATGCTGGCGGCCTACGCCCTCATCGGCAGCATCGACAAGCTCTCCACCGTGGTCTGCTTCGGCATCGCCGCCTCCGCCGCCGTCATCGTGGGCAAGGAGATCGGCCAGGGGCGGGATAAGGAGCACGTGTTCTCCGTCAGCTGGACGCTGCTGCTGGTGTCCATGTTCGTCGGCGCCTTTGTGATGGTCTTGCTGCTGATCCTGCTGCCCACCTTCTTCCGGCCGGTGCTGTTCCCCCTGTTCAAGCTCAGCCCCGGCGCCACCCAGGCGGCGGTCTACCTCGCGGTGGTCTACGCCCTGTTCATGCCCATGCGGGCCTTCGACATCACCAACATCACCGGCGTGCTCCGGGCCGGCGGCGACGGGAAGATGGCCTCCATCATCGACATCACCCCCCTCTGGCTGTTGGCCATCCCCCTCATGGCGGTGGCCGCCTTGGTGCTCCAGGCCCCCACCTGGGTGGTGTGCATCTCCATGCAGGCGGAGAACATCTGCAAGTGCCCCATAGGGCTGGTGCGGTTTCACAGCAGGAGATGGATCAACGATATAACAAGGATGGTGGAGTAGGGCGGGGCGGTTCTCCGCAGAAGAATGTCACGCTCGCGCGGGCCGCGCGCGAAGAAAGGAGCCTCTATGTCGCTGTTCTCCTGCCCCCTCTGCGGGCAGCCCCTCGCGGCGGTTCAACAGGGTCTCTCCTGCCCTGGGGGCCACCGCTTTGACCGGGCGCGGGAGGGATACGTCCACCTGCTGCCGGTGAACCAGAAGCACTCCAGAGCGCCAGGGGACGACAAGGGAATGGTGGCCGCCCGGCGGGCGTTTCTGGAGCGGGGGTGGTACAGGCCCCTGCGGGAGACGCTGTCCGCGCTGGCGGTGGAGCTGACGGGGCCGGAGCCGGTGGTGCTGGACGCCGGGTGCGGGGAGGGCTACTACACCGGCGGGGTGCACGAGGCGCTGGCGGGGGCGGGAAAGGAGCCCCGGACGGCGGGGATCGACATCTCCAAGTTCTCCCTCCAGAAGGCGGCGAAGCGGTACCCGGACGTGGCGTTTGCCGTGGCCTCCGCCTACCGCCTCCCGGTGGCGGACGGGAGCGTGGAGCTGCTGCTGAATGTGTTTTCCCCCCTGGCCATCGAGGAGTTCCGGCGCGTGCTGCGCCCCGGCGGCTTCTATATCTATGTGGTGCCCGCCGCCCGGCACCTGTGGGAGCTCAAGCAGGTTCTCTACGACCGGCCCTACCCCAACGAGGAGCGGGAGACCCCCTACGAGGGCTTTGCCTACGAGCGGATTGTGCCGGTGACCGACAGGATCTCCCTGCCCGGTCAGGCGGACATTCACGCCCTGTTTCAGATGACGCCCTACTACTGGAAGACGCCGGAGGAGGGGGCGAAACGGCTGGCGGCCCTGGAGACCCTGTCCTGCCAGGTGGACTTCCGGATCCACGTGTTCCGCAGGGACCCGTGATGTAAAAATACTGTTAAGAAGCGAAAAGCCCTGTACATTTGGGGACATCTCCTGTAGAATGACAGATGAGGAAGTGTTTTGGAGCGCCATCCCCTCCGGGATGAGAAAGGAGCCGCCCTGTGCGCATCAATCCGCAGCTGCTGGAAAAAATCAGAGAGTCCCTGTCCTCCGTTTTGCCCATCACGGCCATCGTGCTGCTGCTGAGCGTCACGCTGGTGCCCCTGACGCCGGGGGCGCTGGTGCTGTTTCTGTTCGGGTCGCTGCTGCTGATCGTGGGGGTGGGGGTCTTCACCCTGGGCGTCGACATGTCCATGACCCCCATGGGCGGCGGCATCGGCGCCTATATGAGCCGGGCCAGGCACATGTCCGTCCCCCTGCTCACCGCCTTCGCCCTGGGCATGCTCATCACCATCGCCGAGCCGGATCTGACGGTGCTGGCCCAGCAGGTGCCCGCCATCCCCAACCAGGTGCTGATTCTGACCGTGGCCGCCGGGGTGGGGCTGTTTCTGGTGATCGCCCTGCTGCGCGTCATGCTGAAAATTCCCCTGTCGCGGCTGCTGGTGGTCTTTTATCTGGCGGCCTTCGCGCTGGCCATCCTCTTTACGCCCAACGACTTCATCCCCGTGTCCTTTGACTCCGGCGGCGTCACCACGGGGCCCATTACGGTGCCCTTCATCATGGCCCTGGGCGTGGGCGCGGCCTCGGTGCGCAGCGACAAGAACTCCACCAGCGACAGCTTCGGCCTGGTGGCCCTGTGCAGCATTGGGCCCGTTCTGTCGGTGCTCGTGCTGGGCGTCTGCTACGCCCCGGACTCCGCCAGCTACACCCCCGCCGCCCTGCCGGACATCGCCACCACCCGGGACGCCGCCAGGGAGTTTGCCGCCGCCATCCCCCACTACGCCGGGGAGGTGGCCGCCGCCATGGTGCCCATCTGCGCCATGTTCCTGCTCTTCCAGCTGCTCACCCGCCGCTTTAAGCGCACCCAGCTGCTGCGGATTGTCAGCGGTCTCATCTATACATACGTGGGACTGGTGATGTTCCTCACGGGGGTCAATGTGGGCTTCATGCCCGCCGGCCAGCTCATCGGGGCCGCCATCGCCGGCGGCGGGGCCCCCTTCCTGCTCATCCCCATTGGGATGCTCATGGGATATTTCATCGTGGGCGCCGAGCCGGCGGTCCATGTGCTGGTCAAGCAGGTGGAGGAGGTCTCCATGGGCTCCATCTCCCAGGGGGCCATGAAGCAGGGGCTGGCTATCGGCGTGGCGGTCTCCATCGGCATCGCCATGCTGCGGGTGCTGACGGGGATCTCCATCCTGTGGTTCCTCATCCCCGGCTACGCCGTCTCCCTGGCGCTGACATTCTTCGTGCCCCAGCTGTTCACCGGCGTGGCCTTCGACGCCGGCGGCGTGGCCTCGGGGCCCATGACCGCCACCTTCCTGCTCCCCTTCGCCATGGGGGCCTGCGAGGCGGCGGGGGGAAATCTGATGACCGACGCCTTCGGCCTGGTGGCCCTGGTGGCCATGACGCCCCTGGTGACCATCCAGCTGCTGGGGCTGGCGGGCCGGGTGAAGAAGCGGCTGGCGGACGACGCGCTGCGCGCGGAGCTGGCCAAGGCGGAGGACTGCGTCCTCTACTACGACTGAGGAGGTGACGCCATGGCGGGAAGACAGCCGGAGCGCATGGTGCTGCTCATATCCATCGTGGAGCGGGGCAGCGGCAACAAGCTCAACAAGCTCTACAGGGAGAACCAGGTGTTCGTCAACCTGCGCTGCGAGGGCGCCGGCACGGCCACGTCGGAGATCATGGACATCCTGGGCCTGGGCAGCTCGGAGAAGGATATTCTCATCAGCACCGCCGCCGCCTCTGCCGCCAGCGCCCTGCTGGACCGGCTGGACGACGAGCTGCGGGGGGCGGTCCCTGGCCGGGGCATCGCCTTCAGTCTGCCGCTGACGGCGGTGAACAATCTGGTGGCGGCCTTTGTGGGGCTGATGACCAGAAGCGAGAGGGACAGGGAGGACGATAGCATGGAGAAGCAGCAGAAAAACAGCCTCATCCTGGTGACCGTCAACCAGGGCTTTACCGAGACCGTCATGGACACCGCCCGGAAGGCGGGGGCCAGGGGCGGCACCATCATCCGCGCCCGCTGGACCGGCGACGAGAGCTTCGCCCAGTCGCGGGGCATCACCACCCTCCAGGAGGAGAAGGAGATCATCTTCATCGTAGTCCCCAAGGACATCCGCAACCAGGTGATGGACGCGGTCAATAAGGCCCACGGAATCCACTCGGAGGCGGGGGCCATGGTGTGCGCCATGGGGATCGAGCAGCTGGCCCACCTGGGGTAGAAAATAGAGAGACCGCGGGGCCGTCCGGAAGACAGCCCCGCGGTCTCTCTATTTGTGGTACTTTCCGCCCCCCCGGATCTGGAAGCCCCGGTAAATCTGCTCCAGCAGCATCACCCGGGCCAGATGGTGGGGGAAGGTCATGGGGGACATGCTCAGCCGCTCCTTGGCCAGGGCCTTGACGGAGGGATGGAGGCCGCAGGAACCGCCGATGACGAAGGCCAGCCCCGCCTCCTCCCGGGCCAGCAGACCGGCCAGCTCCTCGCTGGAGCGGAGCGTCCCCTCCACGCACAGGGCCGCCACGGCGGCGCCGGCGGGCAGCCTGGAGCGGATGGCCTCCGCCTCCCTGGCCAGGGCCCGCTCGATCTCCGCCGGGGCGGGGTTCTCCGGCAGACGCTGCTCCGGCAGCTCCACCAGATCCAGCTTGCAGCAGCGGCTCAGGCGCTTGCAGTACTCCGCCGCCGCCTCGATGTAGAACCGCTCCTTCAGCTTCCCCACACAGATCACGCTCACCCTCTGCATGGCGCGCCCTCCAGGGAAATACATTCGCCGGCAGTGTTCCAGGGCGCGGCGGACAGGCGGCAGCCGGTCCCCGCCAGGGCGGCCTCCGCCGTGCGCAGGGCGAGGGCCGGGGTGTTGTTCTCCCGGCTCAGGTGGGCCAGCAGCACCGTGCGGGTCCCGGCCCGGGCGCTGGCGGCGGCGTAGCGGGCGGCGTCGGCGTTGCTCAGGTGGCCGCAGGGGCCCAGCACCCGCTGCTTGAGGGCGTAGGGGTAGGGACCGGAGAGGAGCATGTCCACGTCGTGGTTGCTCTCCAGCACCAGCAGCTCCGCCCCCAGCAGGGCCCGGCCGGTCTCCTCGGGGATATACCCCGTGTCCGTGAGGTAGCCCACCCGGCCGTCGGGCAGGGACAGGTGCAGGGCGGCGCTCTCGCTGCAGTCGTGGCTGGTGGGTAGCAGGGTCAGCGCCGCCGCCCCCGCCTCCACAGTCTCGCCCAGGGGGACCGGACGCAGCAGATCCTCCACACCCGCCAGCCGGTAGGCCAGCTGGCGGCCCGTCCCCGGCGTGCAGAAGATGGGGGTGCGGTACTTCTTTATGTAGGTGGCCAGCCCGCCGATGTGGTCGCTGTGCTCGTGGGTGATCACCACCCCCGCCAGCTCCTCGGGCCGCACCCCCGCCTGGGCCAGCCCCTGGCAGACCCGGCGGCAGGAGATGCCCATATCGATGAGCAGGCGGGTCTCCCGGTGGGAGAGGAGGGCGGCGTTGCCGCCGGAGCCGCTGGCAAGGGTCTGAAATGTGGTCATAGATGCCTCCCTGGTCGTTGATTGGGGCATGCGAAAGCATCCCCTGGGAGCGCCGCTCCTGGGGGATGCCGGTATTCTGGACTCAGCCCGCGCTCCCGACAGCCAGCTCCTCCTCCTCGGTGATCTCCACCGCGCGGATGCGGCCGCCCACGCCGCGAATCTTCCCGATCACGTCCTCATAGCCGCGCTCAATGTACTGGACGTTGGTGATCTGGCTGATGCCGTGGGCCGCCAGGGCGGCGATGAGCATGGCCGCCCCGGCCCGCAGGTCGCAGGCCTCCAGCTGGGCCCCCGTCAGGCGCTCCACACCCTCGATGATGGCCAGGTTGCCGTCCACCTGAATCTGCGCGCCCATGCGCTTGAACTCGTCGGTATAGCGGAAGCGGGTGTTCCACACGCTGTCAGTGATGATGCTGGTGCCCTGGGCCAGGCACAGGGCCGCGGCGATCTGGGGCTGCATGTCCGTGGGGAAGCCGGGGTAGGGCATGGTCTTGATGTTGGCGCGCACCAGGGGGCCGATGCGGCTGACCAGCAGGCTGTCGTCCACCTCGTGGATCTCCACCCCCATCTCGCACAGCTTGGCAGAGATGCAGTCCATGTGTTTGGGGATGATGTTGCACAGCTTCACCTCGCCGCCGCAGGCCGCCACGGCGGCCATGTAGGTGCCCGCCTCGATCTGGTCGGGGATGATGGAGTAGCTCCCGCCCCGCAGAATGCTGACCCCCCGGACCTTGATGACGTCGGTGCCCGCGCCCATGATGTTGGCCCCCATGGAGTTGAGGAAGTTGGCCACGTCCACGATGTGGGGCTCCTTGGCGGCGTTTTCAATGACGGTCATGCCCTCGGCCATGGCGGCGGAGAGCATAATGTTGATGGTGGCCCCCACAGAGGACTTGTCCAGGAAGATGTTGGCCCCCTTCAGCCGGCCGCCGGCGGCCTCGGCCATGACAAAGCCGCTCTGGGTGTCCACCTGGGCCCCCAGGGCGCGAAAACCCTTCAGATGCTGGTCGATGGGCCGGGTGCTGCCGAAATCGCACCCGCCGGGCAGGGCCACGTCCGCCGCGCCGAAGCGGCCCAGCAGGGCCCCCAGCATATAGTAGGACGCGCGGCAGCGCCGGGCGGACTCGTAGGGCACCCGGCCGTTGCGCAGGGAGGAGCTGTCGATCTCCACCGTATGGGGGTTTACATAACGCA
Source organism: uncultured Oscillospiraceae bacterium (assembly GCA_910577915.1). Classification (GTDB taxonomy): domain Bacteria; phylum Bacillota; class Clostridia; order Oscillospirales; family Oscillospiraceae; genus Pelethomonas. Next base: position 1,161 of record CAJTOM010000024.1, on the reverse strand, counting down.
CCCTCGCGCCCAGATCCTGGAGAATGCCCAGCAGCAGCGACACGTCGCTGATCCGGGGCATGTTCTCAATGCGGCAGGGGCCGTTGACCATCAGGGCTGCGGGGATAATGGCGACGGCGGCGTTCTTTGCGCCGCTGATATGAATCTCTCCAAACAAGGGCCGTCCGCCCTCGACAATATACTTGGTCAAAGAATTGCACCTCTTTGTTAATATATCGGCCGTCCAGGTACAGTTTACCCAGGCCGGAACACTTCATACCGAAAAAATCGGTAATCAGTAGGCATAAGCACAGATATTACTAGTATAACAGGTTTTTCCTTAAAAGCAATGGGCAATCCGTAAATAACTTCATAAATTTTTAATAATTTCCCTGGGGGATTTGGAGAAACAAATGAAAAAACGGGAGGGGGACCCTCTGCGACCCGCCCGGTGGACTTTTCCGCCGGGCTGTGTTATAGTTGAAGCGCCTGAAAACCAGTCCACAGGGGGCGGGGCCAATGGGGCGCGTCCTCCAGTCGGGCGTCAAAATTTACGGAAATGGCGCGCTGCAACCGCTGGTTGTCAAATTTTCCACACTTCTTGGTGGACCGGCGGCATCCCCTGTGCTAGGCTGGGGCCATCCCAATCCAAAGGAGGCTTTTTAATGGACACACAATTTCAGGACCGGCTCAACCGCCTGCGCCGGGAGCGAGGGCTGAGTCAGGAGGACCTGGCGGAGGTGGTGGGCGTCACCCGCCAGGCGGTGCAGAAGTGGGAGAGCGGCGCGTCCCGGCCAGACATGGACAACCTGGCCGCCCTGGCCCGGTATTTCGGCGTGACCCTGGACTATCTGGTCCTGGGCCGCGATCCCAGCCCCGACGTTCCTCCCGGCGGGGGACAGACCGTCATCAACAACTACTACCACCCCTCCCTCTGGGAGTACGAGTATAAGAGCGAGCGGACCCTTTGGGGCCTGCCTCTGGTCCATATCCACCTGAAAAACAACAGTCTGGTCCGGGCCAAGGGGATCATCGCCGTGGGCAACGTGGCGGTGGGGCTGGTGTCGGCGGGCATTTTTTCTGTGGGAGTGCTCTCCTTCGGCGTGCTGGCCCTGGGTGTGCTGGCCCTGGGCTGCCTGGCGGCGGGGGTGCTGTCTGCGGGGGGCATAGCGGCGGGGGGGG
>CAJTOM010000023.1 GCA_910577915.1 uncultured Oscillospiraceae bacterium | reverse complement strand
ATTTTATGCTTGCATTTCTGCTTCATCTGCCTTATACTAAACACAAGTGGGGGAAAGTGGGGGAAAGTAGAGCCATATCCCTGATTGGACCACCGCCGGCCCTCAGGCCGGCCGTCTCCCCCCGCAGAGGGCCGCGCCCGCGGCGGAGAGGCAGGTGGAGGGCGATGATCGGGCAGTACCAGCACAATATCGATGCCAAGGGCCGCCTGTTCATCCCCGCCAAGTACCGGGAGGAGCTGGGCGAGACCTTTTACGTCACCATCGGCCTGGACGGGTGCCTGTCGGTGTACTCCGACGCCAAGTGGGCCGACCTCACCGCCAAATTTGACGCCCTGCCCCTGGCCAAGGCCCGGAGCATGCGCGCCCTCTTCGCCAACGCCGCCAAGTGCGAGCCCGACACCCAGGGCCGCATCCTTATTCCCGCCAAGCTGCGCCAGTACGCCGCCCTGGAGCGGGAGGTGGTCATCAACGGCGCCTCCAAGTGCGTGGAGCTCTGGAGTCCGGAGCGGTGGGCCCCCATCGAGGCCGCCGGCCTGGACCCCGAAAATCTGGCCGCCGCCATGGAGGAGTTAGGATTCTAGGGATATGGAAGAAAAGGACTACGGGCACCGGCCCGTTCTGCTGGACGAGTGTCTGGAGGCGCTGGCCATCAAGCCCGGCGGCGTCTACCTGGACGGCACCCTGGGCCGGGCGGGCCACTCCCTGGCCATCCTCCGCCGCCTGACGGCGGGGGGCCGGCTCATCGGCATCGACCGGGACATGACCGCCATTGAGGCCGCTCGGGAGCGGCTGGTGGAGTTCGGGGACCGGGTCACCCTGGTCCACGGCAACTTCCGGGACCTGGGGAGCATTCTCCGGGATCTGGGGGCGGAGGGGCTGGACGGGATGCTCTTCGATCTGGGCGTCTCCTCCCCCCAGCTGGACGAGCCCCGGCGGGGCTTCAGCTACATGCACGATGCACCACTGGACATGCGTATGGACGGGACGGCGGCCCTGGACGCCCGGCAGGTGGTCAACACCTGGAGCGGCGAGGAGCTGTGCCGCATTCTGCGGGAGTACGGCGAGGAGCGCTACGCCGCCCGCATCGCCCAGGCCATCCTCCGGCGGCGTGCGCAGGCCCCCATCGAAACCACCGGGGAGCTGGCGGACATCATCCGTTCCGCCATGCCCGCCGCCGCTCTGCGGGAGAAGCAGCACCCCGCCAAGCGCAGCTTTCAGGCCGTCCGCATCGCCGTCAACGGCGAGCTGGACGCTCTGCCCCCCATGCTGGAGGCGGCGGCGGAGGCCCTGGCCCCCGGCGGACGGCTGGCGGTCATCACCTTCCACAGCCTGGAGGACCGCATTGTCAAGCAGACCATGCGGCAGCTGGCCACCGGCTGCACCTGCCCGCCCCAATTTCCGGTTTGCGTGTGCGGGAAGAAGCCCAAGCTGAAGCTGGTGGGCCGCAAGCCCGCGGCCGCCTCCCCGGAGGAGCTGGCGGCAAACCCCAGAGCACGCAGCGCCAAACTCCGCACGGCGGAGCGGACGGCGTTCTGATCCGCCCGCTTTCCCGCCGGGCAGGAACAGCCCGGCCCCGGAGGGCCGCATTTTTTACAGAGGAGGACCGCCCATGGCCGGCAGCAGCGGAAGAAAACCCAGACAGCGCTACAACACCCCCGGCGTGGTGGACGGCAACCTCGCACGCAAGCTGGACAGCCGGGCGCTGGAGCGCCGGCTGGAACGCAGCGGACAGCTGGACTTCGACCAGCAGTACCGCCGGCGCAGGGAGACCGAGGCCGAGCGCCTCTCCCGCCGCCGGGCCCAGGCCAAGGCCGCCGTCCGCCCGGCCCAGCGGGTGTCCTTCGCGGCGGTGCTGGGATTCGCCTTCGTGGGCGCGCTGATGGTGGCGACGCTGCTGTGCTATGTGCGCATCAACAGCATCTCCCGCAGCATCGTGTCCATGAAGGAGCGCATCAGCGTGCTGCAGGTGGAGCAGGTGGCCCTGCTGACCCAGTACGAGCAGGCCTTCGACCTCTCCTCGGTGAAGGAGGCCGCCGAGGCCGCCGGCATGACCATCCCCAGCGAGAGTCAAATCTACTACATTGACCTGCCCGGCGAGGATCAGGCCGTCTCCTACACCGGGAGAGACGGCGGTCTTCTGGACCGCGTGCTCACGGGACTGAGCCGGGCGATGTACGCCGTCGTGGAATATTTCCAGTGACGGAAAGTATACTCATTGGTGAGAGCTGCCGCCGGCGCTTCCCGCCGGGATCGCGGCCGCGGACCTGCTCCCACCCGCGCATGGATCGTATGCCGGCAGGCCGGGAGCGGGAGGCGGGAACCTCTTGCTCCCGTCCATGTTTTTTCATCGCTAAAGGAGGACCTTATGGCAAAAAAGCCCCAGAGAAAACCTGATTCCGCCCGTCTGGCCAAGCTGATCATCCAGCGGCGCACCCTGGCGCTGCTGCTGGTGTTCGGCGTGCTCTCCTTTCTGGCCCTGTTCGCCAAGGCCTACGACCTCACCATCAACCAGCACGACGACATGAAGTCACGGGCCTCCAGCCAGCAGATGCGCAGCACCGTCATCACCGCCTCCCGGGGCAGCATCTACGACCGCAGCGGCACCATTCTGGCCATGTCCGCCTCGGCGGACAACGTCTTCCTGGACCCCAACGCCATCCAGCGGCGGGCCGACGAGCTGGATCTGGCCCGGCTGAAGAAGCTGGACGCGGGCCTGGCCGAGGGGGAGAGCCTGCCCATGAGCGGCCAGGCCTACAAGGACATGATCGCCCAGCGGCTGGCGGAGATCCTGGAGATCGACGAGGAGAAGATCCGCGACGAGATGGCCCGGACCAACTACATGTACGCCGTTATCAAGCGGCGGGTGGAGAAGAGCGTCAGCGACCAGATCCGGGAGTTTATCTCCAGCAACGACTCCGGCGCGGTGCTCCAGGGGGTGCACCTGGAGACCGACTCCAAGCGCTACTATCCCTACAGCGCCCTGGCCTCCCACGTCATCGGCTTTCTGGACCCCGACAACCGGGGAGCCTACGGCCTGGAGGCCCTCTACGACGAGGAGCTGGAGGGCAGCGCCGGTCTGGCGGTCACCGCCCAGGACGGGCGCAGCTCCGAGATCATGTTCCAGTATGAGCAGTACTACGACGCCCAGGACGGCCACAGCCTCCAGCTGACCCTGGACAGCGTTATCCAGTCCTACGTGGAGCGGGGGCTGGAGGACATGGTGGCCAAGTACGGGGCGAAAAACGGCGCGACGGGCATTGTCATGGACCCCAACACCGGGGGCATCCTGGCCATCGCCTCCAGCCCCACCTACGACATCAACGACCACCACGGCATCTACGACCCCCTGCTCCAGGCGGAGCTGGCCAAGGTGGAGGAGGAGAACCCCCCCGCCCCCGGCCAGGAGCACTCGGACGCCTACTGGGAGGCCCTGGGGCTGCTGCAGAACCGGCAGTGGCGCAACAAGGCGGTCAACGACACCTATGAACCCGGCTCCACCGCCAAGATCCTCACACTGTCCATGGCCCTGGAGGAGGGCGCCATAACCCCCAACAGCACCTTCCAGTGCGGCGGCTCCATCACCGTCAGCGGGGAGCCCATCGGCTGCTCCAAGAAAACCGGCCACGGCCACCAGATCCTCAAGGAGGCCGTGGGGAACTCCTGCAACCCCGCCTTCATCAGCATCGGCCTGAGCATGGGCACCGACCGGTTCTACGACTACATGGAGGCCTTCGGGCTGATGGAGAAGACCGGCGTGGACCTCCAGGGGGACGTGGGGGGTATCTTCGCCAGCCGCAAGGACTTCACCACCCTGGATCTGGCCTGCTACGCCTTCGGCCAGAACTACAACATCACCCCCCTCCAGATCATCACCGCCCAGGCCGCCTGCATCAACGGCGGGTACCTCTACACCCCCTACGTGGTGGAGCGGGAGCTGGACAGCGACGGCAACGTCATCAAGCAGCACGACGCCGTGCCCGTGCGGCAGGTCATCAGCGAGGAGACCTCCGCCACGGTGCGGGAGATGCTGGAGTACGTGGTGAGCAGCGGCACCGGCCGCAACGGACAGGTGCCCGGCTACCGCATCGGCGGCAAGACCGGCACCGCCGACAAGAGCGGCACCAAGGACCCGGTGAAGAACCCCAAGGGCGACGTGGTGGTGTCCTTCCTGTGCTTCGCCCCCGCCGACGACCCCCAGGTCATCATGCTCCTCACCCTGGACACCCCATCCCGGAACACGGGCACCTACGTCTCCGGCGGCAACATGGTGGCCCCCACCGCCTCGTCCATCATGGGGGACATTCTCTCCCATCTGGGCGTCGCCCCCCAGTACACCGAGGACACCCAGACCGCCGCCGAGGGCACCGTCCCCTACGTGGTGGGCCTGACCAGGGACCAGGCCGCCGCCCGGCTGGCGGAGTACGGCTTCGCCGCCTACCGCACCGTGGGCGACGGGGAGACGGTCACCGACCAGACCCCCGCCGGGGGCGCCATCGTCCCCACCGGCGCGGAGATCATCCTCTACATGGGGGCGGAGAAATCCGGCGAGCTGTGCCGGGTGCCCGACGTGCTGGGCCTCTCCGCCGCCGACGCCAATAAGGCTTTGGCCAACGCGGGGCTCATCATGAAGGCCACCGGCGCCAGCGGCAGCGGCGTCAAGGCCATGAGCCAGTCCACCGGCGAGGGGGCGGAGGTCCCCGCCGGCACGGTCATCACCGTCCAGATGGGCCAGACCTCCAACACGGCGGACTGACCGGCGCATTTCCCGTTTGATCCATGGGGAATACTGGGTATAACAGATGAGATGGGGGCAGCCCCCCTATTGAAAGAATGACGAAAGAGCAGGTGGCATACTATGAAGCTGCGCGAGCTGCTGCAGGGCATCGACCTTCTGGAGGCCGGCGCCGATCTGGATATGGAGATCACCGGCGTCAGTTACGACTCCCGGAACACCCGGCCCGGCGACCTCTTTGTGGCCATGACCGGCTATGAGACCGACGGGCACAGGTTCATCCCCATGGCCCGGGCCAGGGGCGCGGCCTGCGTCCTCTGCCAGGAGCGGCCGGCGGAGGAGGGGCCCTGCGTGCTGGTCCGCGACAGCCGGGAGGCCCTGGCCCTGGCGGGCCGGAACTGGTTCGGCAACCCTGCCGCCGCCATGACCATGACCGCCGTCACCGGCACCAACGGCAAAACCACCACCACCTACCTCCTCAAGGACGTGCTGGAGAAAACTCTGGGGGCCAAGGTGGGCCTCATCGGCACCAACCAGAACATGGTGGGCCAGGAGGTCCTCCACACCGAGCGCACCACCCCCGAGTCCTTCGAGCTCCAGGCCCTCTTCCGCCGCATGGCGGACGCGGGCTGCACCCACGTGGTCATGGAGGTCTCCTCCCACGCCCTGTGCCTGAAGCGGGTGGCGGGCATCCAATTCGCCGTGGGGGTGTTCACCAACCTCAGCCAGGACCACCTGGATTTCCACGAGACCATGGAGAACTACTGCGACGCCAAGGCCCTGCTCTTCCGCCAGTGCGGCGCCGGCGTCTACAACGCCGACGACCCCTGGGCGGAGCGGGTGACCCGGAACGCCCCCTGCCCCCTCTCCTCCTTCGGACAGACGGCGGGGGATCTGCGGGCCCAGGGGGTCCGCCTGGCGGCGGACGGCGTGGCCTTCAACGCCCTGCTGGGGGAGGAGACCGTCCCCGTCCATGTGGGCATCCCCGGCGGCTTTACCGTCTACAACGCCCTGGGGGTGCTGGCGGCCGCCCGAGTCCTGGGGGTTCCCCTGGCGGCGGCGGCGGCGGCTCTCTCCACCAGCGAAGGGGTCAAGGGCCGGGCGGAGATCGTGCCCGTCCCCTGGAACTACACCGTTCTCATCGACTATGCCGTCACCCCCGACGCCATTGAGAACATCCTCACCACGGTCCGGGGCTTCGCCAAGGGCCGGGTGGTGCTCCTGTTCGGCTGCGGCGGCGACCGGGACCGGGGCAAGCGCCCCAAGATGGGGCGCATTGCCGCCCGGCTGGCGGACTTCGTCATCGTCACCTCCGACAACCCCCGCACCGAGGTCCCCGGAGACATCATCCGGGAGATCCTGCCGGGGCTGGAGGGCTCCACCACCCCCTGGGCGGTGGTGGAGGACCGGGTGGAGGCCATCCGCTACGCCCTGGACCACGCCCAGCCGGAGGACGTCATCATCCTGGCCGGCAAGGGCCACGAGACCTACCAGATCGTCGGCCGCGAGAAGCGGCACTTAGACGAGCGGGAGGTGGTGGCCGCGTATATCGCTGAACAAAAGGAGAGGGCCTGACGCGCTCGGGCCAGAGGGAGAACTGCCATGGAAATGATTTTCGCGTGTGTTGTCAGCTTCGCCGCCACGGGGCTTTTGGGCTGGAGGGTGATCCTGCCCGCCCTGCGCCGGCTGAAGGCCGGCCAGGAGATCCGGGAGGTGGGGCCCAAGTGGCACAAAACCAAGGCCGGCACCCCCACCATGGGGGGGCTGATGTTCATCGCCGGCTCCGCCCTGGCCATGCTCATCGCCGGCTGGCCGGGAATGCTGGCGGGGGATCTGACCCACGTCTACGTCTTTCTCTTCGCCGCCGTTTTCGGGGTGATCGGCTTTCTGGACGACTACGAGAAGGTCAAGCGGCACCAGAATCTGGGGCTCACCGCGCTGCAGAAGTTTCTGCTGCAGCTGGCCGCCGCCATCCTGTTTCTCATGCTCATGCGCTATGAGGGACGGCTCTCCCCCACCCTGTACGTGCCCTTTTTCAACCTCAGCCTTCCGCTGAGCTGGCCGCTGTATATGGTCTTCGCCGCCTTTGTCATCGTGGGCACCGTCAACGCGGTGAACATCACCGACGGGCTGGACGGCCTGTCCACCTCCGTGTCTGTCCCGGTGGCCCTGTTCTTTGTCTCCGTCGCCACCTGGTGGGGCTACACCCAGCTGGGCGTCTTCGCGGCGGCGCTGCTGGGGGGGCTGCTGGCCTTCCTGCTCTTCAACGCCCACCCGGCCAAGGTGTTCATGGGGGACACCGGCTCCCTCTTTCTGGGGGGCGCGGTGGCGGGGATGGCCTTCGCCGCCGACATGCCCCTGGTCCTCCTGCTGGTGGGGATCATCTACATTGTGGAAACTCTGTCCGATATTATACAGGTTGTATACTTTAAGCTGACCCACGGCCGGCGGATCTTCAAGATGGCCCCCATCCACCACCACTTTGAGATGTGCGGCTGGAGCGAGATCAAGATCGTCACCGTGTTCACCGCCGTATCCACCCTGTTCTGTGCCCTGGCCCTCTTCGGGGTCATGGACCGCATGGTGCCCTGACAGGGCCGGCCCCGGCCCGCCGCTTCGTATTTGGAGGAGACGCCTATGACCCGAGAAGAATACCGCCAGCGCAAGCGCCAGCAGGAGCGGGAGCGCCGCAGGAAGGAGCGGGAGGCCTGGGAGGCCGCCCGCGGCCCCCTGGACCTGCCCTTCCTGCTGCTGGCCCTGCTGCTGCTGGGCATCGGGCTCATCATGCTCCTGTCCGCCTCCTTCCCCTCGGCCCAGGCCTCCAAGGGCACCAACTACGACCCCCTGTATTACTTCAAGCGCCAGGGCATCTTCGCCGGCCTGGGGCTCTTCGCCATGTTCTGGGTGTCCAAGATCAATTATGAGCGCTTCCGGGGCCTGGCAAAGCTGGGCATCATCGTCTCCGTGGTCCTGCTGGTGCTGGTGCTCATCCCCGGGGTGGGCATCACCCGCAACAACGCCACCCGGTGGCTGGGCGTCCCCGGCATCGACTCGGGGCAGTTCCAGCCCTCGGAGGTGGCGAAGGTGGGCGTGATCGTCTTCTTTGCCGAGTTCATCTCCAAAAAGCGGGAGAAAATGAGCACCCTCAAGGAGGGCCTGCTGCCCCTGGGACTGCTGCTGGTGTTCGTCGCCGCCCTCATCGGCTTGGAGCCCCACCTGTCCGGGGCCATCCTGGTGCTGGGCATTGGGGCGGCCATGATGATGGTGGGCGGCATCCACTGGGGGTGGATCGCCGCCGGGGTGACGGGGCTGTGCACCGGCTGGTACGTGCTGGCCAACACGGACATTGTGGAGTCGGTGCTCAAGTACAACGTCAGCCGCCTCATCACCTGGAAGGACCCCTGGTGGGACATCCAGGACAAGAGCTTCCAGACGGCCCAGAGCCTCATCACCATCGGCTCCGGAGGCCTGCTGGGCCTGGGGCTGGGCAAGGGGCGGCAGAAGTTCATGTTCCTGCCGGAGGAGCACAACGACTACATCTTCGCCGTGGTCTTCGAGGAGCTGGGGCTGGTGGGGGGCACCCTGATTATGGTCCTCTTCGCCCTGCTCATCATCCGGGGCTTCTGGCTGGCCATCCACGCCAGGGACCGCTTCGGCAGCCTCCTGGCGGTGGGCGTCACCACCCAAATCGCCCTCCAGACCTTTTTGAACATCGCCGTCGTCACCAACTTTATCCCCGCCACCGGCATCTCCCTCCCCTTCTTCAGCTACGGCGGCACCGCCCTGGCCATTCAGCTGGCGGAGGTGGGGATCGTGCTGTCGGTGTCCAGGCAGATACCTGCGCCAAAGGCGGGGTAAAGCGCCGCCTCCGGCGGCGAAGAAAGGAGTCGCCCGCTATGAAAGTCATATTTACCTGTGGGGGCACCGCCGGCCATGTGAACCCCGCCCTGGCCCTGGCGGGGCTCATCGCAGAGCGGCGGCCGGACAGCGAGATCCTGTTTGTGGGGGCCCACAGGGGGATCGAGCGGCCGCTGATCGAGGCGGCGGGCTGGCCCTTCCGGGCGGTGGAGGTGTCCAGCTTCCACCGGTCCCTGCGGCCCAGGGAGCTGCGGCACAACCTGGTCTCGGTGCGCAACCTCCTGCGCTCCCCAAAGGAGGCCCGTGCGCTGCTGGAGGCCTTTCCGGCGGATCTGGTGGTGGGCACCGGGGGCTATGCCAGCTACCCCATGATCCGGGCGGCGGCAAAGCTGGGCATCCCCGCCGCCATCCACGAGTCCAACGCCATCCCCGGCCTCACCACCAGGCTTCTGGAGAACCACGCGGACCTCATCATGGTGGGCTTCGAGGAGTGCCGGAAAAACTACCGGCACCCGGACAAGGTCCTGGTCACCGGCACGCCGGTGCGGGGGGACTTCTTCCGGCTGACCCGGCGGGAGGCCAAGGCCCGGCTGGGCATGGACGACGGCCGGCCCCTGATCGTCTCCTTCTGGGGCAGCCTGGGAGCCGAGGAGATGAACCGGGAGACCGCCCAGCTCTTCGCCCTGGAGGTCCGGGACGGCGTCCCCTTCCACCACGTTCACGGGGCGGGCAAGATGGGCTGCCGCCATATGGCGGAGTACCTGGACGGGGCCGGCATCGACCTGAGCCGGCACCCGGATCTGGACGTGCGGGAGTACATCCAGGACATGGGCGCCGTCATGCGGGCCGCCGACCTGGTGATCTGCCGGGCGGGGGCCAGCACCATCAGCGAGATCACCGCCCTGGGGGTCCCGGCCATCATCGTCCCCTCCCCCAACGTGACCCACAACCACCAGGAGTACAACGCCAGGGTGCTCTCCGACGGCGGCGGCGCGGTGCTGGTGCTGGAGCGGGACAGCAGCGGGCAGCTGCTGTACGACACGGCCCGGGAGATCCTGGGCAGCCCCCAGCGGCGGCGGCAGATGGCCGAGGCCATGGGGGCCATGGGCTCCGTGGACGCCGCGGAAAAAATTTACGCCGCCGTCATGTCCCTGCGGGCAAAGGGGCGGAAGTAGCAGTTTTCTCCCATCCGCATACCATGGATTAGTTTGGTAAAATCCATGTGCGGAGGGATCTATATGAGCCACATTATCATACGGGGGGGACGCAGGCTGGAGGGGGCGCTGACCGTCCAGGGCGCTAAAAACAGCGTTCTGCCCATTCTGGCGGCCACCATCCTGCATCCGGGACAGACCGTGCTGCAGGGCTGCCCCCATCTCAGCGACGTGGAGGCCAGCATCCGCATCCTCCGCCACCTGGGCTGCAAGGCCCGCTGGGAGGGGGAGGCGCTGGTGGTGGACGCCGGCAGCATGAGCCGGCGGGACATCCCCGACCACCTGATGCGGGAGATGCGCTCCTCGGTGATCTTTCTGGGGGCCATCCTGGCCCGGCTGGGCCGGGCGGAGATGAGCTACCCCGGCGGCTGCGAGCTGGGACCCCGGCCCATCGACCTGCACCTGACCGCCCTGCGCCAGCTGGGGGCGGAGCTGCGGGAGGAGGGGGGCCGCCTGCGGTGCACCGCCCAGAGGATGGCGGGGCGGGAGATCGCCCTGAGCATCCCCAGCGTGGGCGCTACGGAAAATGTTATCCTGGCCGCCTGCGGCGCGGAGGGGGAGACCACCATCTTCAACGCCGCCAGGGAGCCGGAGATCGCGGACCTCCAGGCCTTCCTGCGCGCCATGGGCTGCCAGGTGCGGGGGGCAGGCAGCTCCACCGTCTGCGTGGCGGGCCGCCGGCCCACGCGGGACGCCGTACATACCGTGATGCCCGACCGCATCGCGGCGGCCACCTACCTGGCCGCCGTGGCCGCCGCAGGCGGACAGGTGGAGCTGCACCGGGTCAACTACCGGCACCTGTCCACCGTCACCGCCGCCCTCCACGGGGCGGGGTGCCAGATCACCGGGGGCGAGGGGCGGGTGGTCCTCCGCTCCGACGGGGCCCTGCGCTCCGCGGGTACGGTGCGCACCGCCCCCTACCCCGGCTTCCCCACCGACGCCCAGGCGGTGCTGATGGCGGCGCTGCTGCGCGGCCAGGGCGCCACCGTGTTCGTGGAGAACATCTTCGAGAACCGCTACCGCCATGTAGATGAGCTGTGCCGCATGGGCGCGGACATCAGCGTGGCGGACCGGGTGGCGGTGGTCACCGGCGTGCCCCGGCTCTACGGCGCGGATGTGCGGGCCACGGACCTGCGGGGCGGGGCCGCCCTGCTGGTGGCGGGGCTCATCGCCGACGGGACCACCCGCATCGGGGACATCCACCACATACAGCGGGGCTACGAGGACCCGGTGCGTGACCTGGCCGCCCTGGGGGCGGACATCGCCCTGGAGGAACCGCCTCCGGCCGCCCACCAATAAAACCATGAGAGGAGTGAGCGCTATGCCCAAAAAACGCACCACCCGCCGGCGGCGGAGGCGGGGCGGCCTTGTCCGCCTGCTGCGGCCCCTGTCGGTCCTGCTGGCCGCAGTGGCGGTGGTGGCGGCGCTCACCCTCTTCTTCAAGGTGGACAAGATCGAGACGGCGGGCAGCATCCGCTATCAGGCGGAGGAGATCATCGCCGCCTCCGGCGTGGAGCGGGGGGACAACCTCATCCTGCTGGACCGGCGGCGGATCGCCCAGCGGCTGTATACGGAGCTCCCCTACATCACCCAGGTGCAGGTCACGCCCCAGTTCCCGGACACGCTGCTGCTGGAGATCACCGAGACCCGTGCCATCGCCTCCATCCAGGGCGCGGGGGGCTACTGGCTCCTCAGCGCCAAGGGGAAGCTGGTGGAGGCGGCGGAGGAGAGCGCCGCGGCGGACTACCTGGCCATCAGCGGCGTGGAGGCCCTCTCCCCCGCCGTCAGCCACATGCTGGAGCTGCCGGAGGAGAGTCCCATCAGCCGGGAGCGCCTGGCCGCCCTGCTGGAGGCCCTGGAGAGCCGGGGGATGATGGCCCGGGTGGACGGGCTGGACGTCAGCGACGAGGAGATCCTGGTGCTGGGCTACGACGGCCGGTTCCAGGTGGAGATGTTCTACGACGCAGACTTCGACTTCAAGCTTCACTGCCTCCAGGAGGCGGTGGAGCTGCTGGAGCCCAACGAGCGAGGCGTGCTGCGCATGACCATGCAGGACGACAATGAGGCCCGCTTTATCCCCGCCCCCCAGCCGGCGGGAGCGGCAGGCTCTTCCTCCTAAACCAGAATTTGCCTCAAAATTTCAAAAAAACAGGGAATCACCTATTGACCTGTCCGCAAAAAAAGCATACAATGGATCATAAATGCTTGACACTCTATCTGGGGGCCCAGGGTCCCAGTGACATACGGAAGATACAATTGGTAGGAGGAATCCAAATATGGCATTTGAATTGGTAACCGCGCCTGACAACGTGGTGAAGATCAAGGTGATCGGCGTAGGCGGCGGCGGCAACAACGTGGTCAACCGCATGGTCCGCGCCGGCGTGGGCGGCGTGGACTTCGTGGCCGTCAATACGGACAAGCAGGCGCTGAACGTGTCCAGCGCGGGCTATAAGATTCAGATCGGCGAGAAGCTGACCCACGGCCAGGGCGCCGGCTCTGACCCCGAGGTGGGCCGCAAGTCCGCCGAGGAGAGCCGCAGCCAGATCACCAAGGCCCTGGAGGAGACGGACATGGTCTTCATCACCGCCGGCATGGGCGGCGGCACCGGCACCGGCGCGGCCCCCATCGTGGCGGAGACCGCCAAGGAGCAGGGCATCCTCACCGTGGGCGTGGTGACCAAGCCCTTCGGCTTCGAGGGTCGGCGGCGGATGACCCAGGCGGAGAAGGGCATCGAGGATCTGCGGGGCAAGGTGGACTCCCTGGTCATCATCCCCAACGAGCGGCTCAAGCACGCCACCGACCAGAAGATCACCTTCGCCAACGCCTTCGAGATCGCCGACGACGTGCTCAAGCAGGCGGTCCAGTCCATCTCCGACCTCATCCGGGAGACCGGGTTCATCAATCTGGACTTCGCCGACGTCACCGCCATTATGAAGGACGCGGGGCTGGCCCACATGGGCGTGGGCCGCGCCGCCGGCAAGGGCAAGGCCGAGGAGGCCGCCCGCATGGCCATCTCCAGCCCCCTGCTGGAGACCTCCATCAACGGAGCCAGGGGCATCCTGATTAATGTCACCGGCTCCATGGACATCGGCCTGGAGGAGGTGGAGCAGGCCGCCTCCCTGGTCCAGGACGCCGTACATCCCGACGCCACCACCATCTTCGGCGCCGCCTTCGACGAGACCATGGACGACGAGATCCGGGTCACCGTCATCGCCACCGGCTTCGACGAGAAGAAGGGGGCCTCCCCCGTGGACGCTGTGATTAACCGCGGCGGCGACAGCTCCAAGGACAAGTTTGACAACCTCTTCCTCAAGCCCCAGACCGAGGAGGAGAAAACCGCCGAGGAGAAGGACCCCTTCGACGACATACTGCGGATTTTCAACAACGACCGCTGATTCCACAGCCGCACCAGAGCGCGGCACATGGGCCACGCCGCGCCATGTGCCGCGCTTTTGCGCCCCTCTCCGCCGGAGGGATGGGGACGGAAGGAGAGCTCCATGGGAAACGGAACAGACAGGGAGACACCCTTTGAGGTCCCGGATCCGGGGCGGCGGGGACGCCGGCTGATCGTCCTGGCCGGCCTCCTGCTGGCCGGGCTGGTCAGCTGCACCAACCTAGGCCGGCCCCTCTACTCCCCCGGGGAGATCGAGGCCATTCTGGAGGAGCGCTACGGCCTCCCCTTCTCCGTGGGCGATCCAAGCGAACGCGGCATGACCCGGCGGACCTACCAGGTCTCCTCCCCCCGGTACCCGGAGCTCCTGTTCCAGGTTGAGGACGGCTGGACCGGGTTTTCCTGGTCGCCGGGACTCGGCGGCGTGCCGCCCACCCCCCGCTTCAGCCGGCACTACCTGCGGGACAACTGCCGGGCGGCCGCCTGGAACCGGTACGCCGTCCCGCTGCTGGAGGCCCACGGCCTGGCGGGGCTGGCGGTCCCCCAGGACCAGGACCGCCTGTATGCCGGGGACCCGTCCCTGCCCCGGTACCTGATCCCCTGCGCCGGCGACATGGCCGCCCACGCCGGTGTCCTGTGCGGCCTGCTGGAGGAGCTGGCGGATCTGCCGGTCTTCCGGGACGCGCCGGAGCCCGGCGGCGGTTTCGGCATACCGGCAGAGGTGTCCGCCGCCCCCGGCAGCCCCCTCAGCGCCGGTGAGATCCTCTGGCTGCCCGTGGGGGAGGTATGGGAGGAGGCGGCGCTCCTGGAGCGGCTGAAGGAGGCCCGGACGGCGGCGGTGAAGCGGCTGGCCGGCTGTCTCAGGCGCGCTGGCATCCTCCCCTCCCTGCTGGAGGGGACGGACCTGCCCATACCCGGCGAGGACTTTATTGTCACCAGCGAGCTGACGGTGCGGGGCCGGGCGGCGATGTTCTCCCTGGACGAGATCTGGCGGGAGCTGCTTCCCTTTCTGCGGGAGGTGTCCGGCAACGAATATCTGAACACGGGCACCGCGCTGCGCTGCTACGGGACCTATGAGCTGGCCGGGAGCAGCTTTCTGTGCCTGGTGACCTCCCCCACCGTCACCACCCGGCACCAGGACCAGAGTCTGGTGATGGACCACGTCCTGCTGGCGGAGACCGGCACGGGGCGGCTCTACCAGTACGGCTATGAGAAAGACCGCTACGCCGTCCTGGTCCGCTCGCCCCACCTTTTGCCCCCGGAGGCGCTGGAACAGCTGCTGGCGCTGCAGCCGGCCCCGCAGCCATCTTAAAAAAATAGCCAATACTTGCTGTTCCCCCCACAGCTTTGCCTGTGGGGGGAGCTTTTTTGCGTGGAAACAGGGTGTTTCCGCCTTTTTCCTTGACAAAGCAGCCGCATTTTAGAAATTCTGCACGGGAGTATTCTGCCTCAAATCACATAGAGTAACAGCGCTGCCGAATGAAAACGGCAGCAAATTTGTGGAAAGGGGTGGTGATATGGATGATTGGACGCAGCAGGAGCAGGGAGCGCGGCGCGGCTTTTTTTCTTAGCGGCCTTCTGTGCGCCGCCTCCCTGCTGGGGCTCCAGCAGGGGGCCCGGGCCGCGGCCCTGGAGGCGGAGAGCCTGGTGCCGGTGGGTCACACCATCGGCATCAAGCTGTTCGCCGAGGGCGTGGTGGTCATCGGCCTGGCGGAGGTGGAGACCGGCAGCGGCGTGCTGACGCCGGGGGCGGACTGCGGCCTCCAGGTGGGGGACGTGATCGAGGCCGCCAACGGCACCGAGGTGGAGAGCTCCGAGCAGTTCGCGGCCCTGCTCCAGTGCGGAGGCATCGTGGAGCTGGGGGTCTCCCGCGGCGGGAAGGAGCTGACCCTGGCGGCGGAGCCGGTGCTGGCCGCCGACGGCACCTGGCGGCTGGGGGCCTGGATCCGGGACAGCATGGCGGGCATCGGCACCGTCACCTTCTATGATCCCGCCACCAACACCTTCGGCGCTCTGGGACACGGCATCACCGACACGGACACGGGGATGCTGATGCCTCTGGGGGACGGCGCGGTGATGGGGGCCTCGGTCAAGACGGTGAAAAAGGGCAGCGCCGGCCAGCCCGGCGAGCTCAAGGGCAGCTTCGACCTCACCCACGACGCCGGGCAGCTGTACGCCAACACGGAGCGGGGGGTCTTCGGCGTGCTGGAGGAGCCCCTGTTCTCCCAGCGGGAGGCGGTCCCGGTGGCGGCCCCCGGCGAGGTTTGCACGGGGCCGGCAGTCATCCTCTCCAACGTCAGCGGCGACGGCGTGGAGGAGTACGGCATCGAGATCGTCAAGGTGCTGGACGCCTCCCAGGTGCAAAACCTGCTCATTCAGGTGACGGACCCGCGCCTCATCGACCAGACCGGCGGCATCGTGCAGGGCATGAGCGGCAGCCCCATCCTGCAGGATGGAAAGCTCATCGGCGCGGTGACTCACGTGATGGTCAACGAGCCCACCAAGGGCTACGGGATTCTCATTGAGAACATGCTGGCGGAGGCGGGGCAGTAGACAGAGCTCCAGGGAGCGGCTTTCGCCGCTCCCTGGAGCCTATGGCGCTTTTAGGAGAGCAGCAGGGTGTCGTCGGCCTCGTCGCTGCCGCTGGCCCTGCCGAACAGCTCCAGCAGCTGGGGCACCGTCAGGCGGCGCTTCTCCTCGCCGGAGACGTCGACCACGACCCGGCCGTCGTAGAGCATGATCAGCCGGCTTCCGTGGGCGATGGCGTCCCGCATGTTGTGGGTGATCATCAGGGTGGTCAGCCGGTCACGCCCCACGATGCGCTCGGTGGCGTCCAGCACCTTGGCCGCCGTCCTGGGGTCCAGGGCGGCGGTGTGCTCGTCCAGCAGCAGCAGCTTGGGCCTCTGCAGGGTGGCCATCAGCAGGGTGAGGGCCTGCCGCTGGCCGCCGGAGAGGAGGCCCACCTTGGCGGTCAGCCGGTTCTCCAGCCCCAGATCCAGGATGCGCAGCATCTCCCGGTACGTCTCCCGCTCCGCCCTGCAGATGCCGGGGCGGAGGGTGCGCCGCCGGCCGCGGCGCATGGCCAGGGCCATGTTCTCCTCGATCTGCATGGTGGCGGCGGTTCCCATCATGGGGTCCTGGAACACCCGGCCGATATACCGGGCCCGCCTGTGCTCCGGCAGGCGAGTCACATCCTCGCCGCCGATGGCGATGGTCCCCCGATCCACCGCCCACACGCCGGCCACGGCGTTGAGCAGGGTGGACTTGCCCGCGCCGTTGCCGCCGATGACGGTGACAAACTCCCCCTCCCCGATGTGGAGGGAGAGGTCCCTGAGGGCGGTCTTCTCGTTGACCGTACCGGCGTTGAAGGTCTTGCAGACGCCGTCGATGTCAAGCATGGGCCCTGCCCCCCTTTCCCGCGCCCCTGGCGAAAAAGCGCTCCCGCCAGAAGGGCGCCGCCAGGAAGACGGCCACAGTGGCCGCGGAGATGAGCTTGAGGTAGTTGGTGTCAATGCCGCTGAGGCTCACCACCGCCTGGATGACCACATGGTAGATCACCGCGCCGGCGGACACCCCCAGCAGCTTCAGCGCGAAGTTGCGGAACACGGAGGAGAAGAGCACCCGGCCAATGATCACCGCCGCTAGGCCGACCACGATGGCCCCTCTGCCCATGCTGGCGTCGGCAAAGGCCTGGTACTGGCTGAGCAGGGCCCCCGACAGGGCCGCCAGGCCGTTGGAGAGCATCAGCCCCAGCACCTTGCCCCGGCCGGTGCTGATCCCCTGGGCGCGGGCCATATCTGGATTGGCCCCGGTGGCCCGGAGGGACGCCCCCAGCTCGGTGCCGAAAAACCAGTACAGCACGGCGATGATGGCAGCGGTGAACAGCCCCACCGTCACAATGGGGTGCCGCCAGAGGGACTCGTCTCCCCTGACCGCCCCCTGGACAAAGCGCAGGGACACCAGAAGGCGGTCCAGGCTGGCCGGATCGATGACGTTGATGGCCACGTTGGCCTTCATCCCCATAATGGACAGGTTGACGGACCACAGCCCCAGCTGGGTGAGAATCCCCGCCAGAATGGCCGGGATGCCGCAGGCGGTGTGGAGCAGGCCGGTGGCCAGCCCCGCCAGCATGCCCGCCAGCAGCGCCGCCGGCATGGCCAGCCACAGGCCGGCCCCCGCGCCGAACAGGACCACAAACACCGCGCCCCCGGTGCAGAAGGATCCGTCCACCGTCAGATCCGCGATGTCCAGAATTTTATAGGTTATATATACCCCGATGGCCATAATGCCCCAGATCAGCCCCTGGGACACGGCCCCCGGCAGCGCGCTGATAAATCCCGCCATACGTCCATATCCTCCTATTCGGAATAAACGGCGGTCCCTCTGCCGCCTCTTCCGCACTCTCCGGCGCCCGTCACGCCGCCCCGATGGCCTCGTAGCCCGCAGGGACCGTCACGCCCAGGTCCGCGCAGACGGCGGCGTTGTACTTCTTGACAAACGCCGGGGCGTACTCCACGGCCATGGCGGAGACATCCGCCCTGCCGGTGAGAATATCGGCGGCCATCTCGCCGGTCCTGCGGCCCACGTCGTAATAGCTGATGGACAGCGTGGCCGCGCCGCAGCCCCGGCAGACCCCCTCCTCGCCGGTGAACACGGGGGTGACCCCCCGGCAGATGTTGTCAATGATGGGGGCGTTGGAGGCGGCGGTGTTGTCCGTGGGCACGTAGAGCACGTCGCTGGCGTCCGACGCCGCCCGGCACACGGCGGCCACGTCGTTGGAGTCGGCGAAGGCGTACTGGGTGCAGGTATAGCCCATGTCCTCCAGACAGCGCTGGACAGCGTCCACCTGGTACTGGCTGTTGGCCTCGCCGGCGCAGTAGAGCAGGCCCACGGTCTCCGCATCGGGGTACCACTCCCGGATCATCGCCGCCTGCTGGTCCAGGGGGGCCAGGTCGGAGGTGCCGGAGACGTTGCCCCCCACGGTGCCGGTAAAGTCCCGGATGCCCAGGGCCACGCCGTACTCGGTGACGGAGGTCCCCAGGATGGGGATGTCGGCGGTGGCGGCCGCGGCGGCCTGGAGGGCCGGGGTGGCGTTGGCCATGATGAGGTCCACCCCCTTGGACACGAAGGAGGTGGCGATGGAGGCGCAGGCCGCCGGATCGTTGGCGGCGTTCTGAACGTCAAAAGTCACCTGGCCGGGCAGCAGTTCGTTCAGCGCGTCCTGAAAGCCCCGGGTGGCAGCGTCCAGGGCCTCATGGGTCACCAGCTGGGAGATGCCCACCACATATACCGCGCCGTCCCCATCGCCGCCGGGGGGCGGATTGCCGCCGCTCTCTCCGCCGCCGGGACCGCCGCAGGCGGCCAGGGTTCCTGTCACAGCCCCCGCCAGGAGCAGGGCCAGTATCTTCTTTGTCATCCGCATCTCTTCTCCTCACATCGCTGTATCCTTAGTATGGAAATTGCCGGGCGCGGCGCCCCGCCGGGCCGGATTCCGAAAAATCCCTTATCGCATCCGGGCGGGGGCCGCTCTGACGGGCAGAAGCCGGGGCCGCACAGGCTCCTGTGCGGCCCCGGCCCTTTTGTAGTATGCGCCAAATGGACGGCCGCCATGCAGACGGCGGGGATCTGGAGAAATTCATCCCGTCTGTCCAGGCCTGTCCGCTCCACCGGTACGGAAAAGCAGGCGGCGTCCGTCTCCGGCGGATCATGGTCCCTTCCGCCAAAGGCGGCGGATTGGGGGTAAAAAACGCCCCTTGACTCCCCGGAGGCGAAATATGCCGCACCGTGGAGAAGGTTTCGATAAGGCAGGGAAATTTTTCCTATTTTATCGAAACTTTTGGGACGATTTTGTTAGATAAATTCCAAGATTCGACTTGTGTTTTCTGTCTGTTTATGGTAATTTGTAAGCAAGGCACAACGAAGCTTCGATTTTTCGTCTAAACAGACGGATGGCCCTCTATTCATGTCGACATGCAAATCTTGGAAAGGACACACGCATATGGACAACAGAATAAAGATCATGCTGACGGACTCCGACGAGGAAGCGCGCGGCATGCTGCAGGACGCCCTGGAGCGGACGGGCCGTTTTCTCGTGACGGCCTCCACCGGCGATGGGGAGCAGGCCCTGCGGCTGATAGAGGAGACCAAACCGGATCTTCTGGTGCTGGATTTGATCCTGCCCGGTCTGGATGGCCTTGGTATTCTGCGCCGTCTGGACAGGGAGCGCCGCCCTCTTATACTGGCCATCTCCCACTTTACCACCCACGACATGGTGGCCGAGGCGGGCCAGCTGGGCGCCTCCATCTTCGTCAGCAAGCCCTATAACGAGGACGCTCTGGTGGAGAACCTGGTCAGCCTGTCGGAGAAGTGCGGCAGCCAGTTCCACACCCCCGGCCTGGAGGAGCTGGTGACCTCCATCATCCACGAGGTCGGCGTCCCCGCCCATATCAAAGGGTATCAGTATGTCCGGGAGGCGATCATGATCACCGTGGAGAACATGGACGTGATCAACTCCGTCACAAAGGTGCTCTACCCGGAGGTCGCCAAGCGCTTCCACACCACTCCCAGCCGTGTGGAGCGGGCCATACGCCACGCCATCGAGGTGGCCTGGGACCGGGGCGACCTGGAGACCCTCCAGCGCTTTTTCGGCTATACCGTCAGCAACGCCAAGGGAAAGCCCACCAACTCGGAATTTATCGCCATGATCAGCGACCGGATCAGACTGAAGCTGAAAATTGCGCCAGCCTGAGAGTCCGCCGCGCCGCAGTCTGTATTGTGAGAGAGAGACGCACAGTCCCCTATATAAGTACACACTCCCCCGCCACGCGGCGGCGGGGGAGTGTGCTTATTTTTTTGTCCGGGGACCGTCACGTCCCCTGCCGCCCCTGCAGCAGCGACGCCTGGGCGGCCATGGTGCCCAGGGTGTCCCCCAGCTGCACAAACCCCGCCGCCAGCACCGACAGCTCCGGGGCAGGCAGGCTCTCGTACAGCGCGTTGGCGATCCCCGTCACCAGCATCGACATCTCCTGCGGATTCACACGCATCCCTCCCCCGCCATTCTATGCGGCAGGGGGCGCCGCCGGTTCACGCTTTTTCCAGCAGGCAGCGCAGCATCCGCTCCGGATTCTCCAGAAACCGCCGGGTGATCTGATAGTGCTCCGTCTCCCGGTAGGCCACGGCGCGCACGCCCTCCCGGTCCAGCTGGAAAATCTCCGCGCCGGGGAGGGCCATGAGGATGGGGGAGTGGGTGGCGATGATGAACTGGGAGGAGCGCCCCGCCAGCTCGTCCAGCAGGTACCGGTCCCCCTCGATGGGCCGGGTCAGGGCGATCCGGCTGATATAGGGTCCCCGCTTCATGTCTGTCCCCCCCTTTAGAACCCGTATTCACAGGCGTTTGACGCCGTCTGGCCGGGTCTTTTTCCGCCCTGCCTCGTTAAAAAATCTTGCAATACACAAAGTATTCCTGCGATTTTTTGCCTTGCAGGGCGACAAAATCCCTCGTCCATCCGGCATCCCCCGCCTATGAATACGGGTTCTTAGTTGAGCGCGTCGCCGCCGGCGGTGAACAGCTCCTCCACCCGCCGGGCGGTCAGCGGGCACCCCGCCAGCTCCGGGTCCCGGGCCAGCAGGGCCTCCGCCGCCGCCTGGGCCTCCCGCAGCAGGGCCACATCGCAGCTGAGATCCGCCACCTTCAGGGCCGGCAGGCCGTGCTGCCGCTGGCCGAAGAAGTCGCCAGGGCCCCGCAGGCGCAGATCCTCCTCGGCGATTTTGAAGCCGTCCCCCGTCCGGGTCATGGCCCGCAGCCGCTCCCGGGTCTCCTCGTTCCGGTTGTCGGAGATGAGCACGCAGTAGGACTTGTGCCGCCCCCGGCCCACCCGGCCCCGGAGCTGGTGGAGCTGGCTGAGGCCGAAGCGGTCCGCGTCCTCCACCACCATCACCGTGGCGTTGGGCACGTCCACCCCCACCTCCACCACGGTGGTGGAGACAAGGATGTGGACCTCCCCGGCGGCGAAGGCGGCCATCACCGCGTCCTTCTCCCTCGGCTTCATCCGCCCGTGGACGCAGGCCACCTGGAGATCCGGGAAGACCTGCCGCTGGAGGACGTCCGCGTACTCCGTCACCGCCTTGCGGTCGTCGGGGACGGCGTCGTTCTCCTCCACCATGGAGCAGATAATGTAGGCCTGCCGCCCGGCGGCGATCTCCTTGGCCAGAAACCGGTAGAGCCGCTGGCGGTAGGCCCCTGTGACGGCAAAGGTGTCGATCTTCTGCCGCCCCGGGGGCAGCTCGTCGATGACCGACACGTCCAGATCGCCGTAGATGATGAGGGCCAGGGTACGGGGAATAGGGGTGGCGGACATGACCAGCAGATGGGGCTGCTCCCCCTTGGCGGACAGGGCCGCCCGCTGGCCCACGCCGAAGCGGTGCTGCTCGTCCGTCACCACCAGCCCCAGGCGGCGGTAGGCCACGCCCGCGCTGATGAGGGCATGGGTGCCGATGACCACCTGGGTCTCCCCGCTCTCCAGCCCGGCCAGCACCGCCCGCCGGGCCCTGGCGGGCATGCCCCCGGTCAGCAGGGCGCAGGAGATCCCCAGCCCTTCCAGCAGAGGGGCCAGCCCCCGGTGGTGCTGCTCCGCCAGGATCTCCGTGGGGGCCATAAGGGCGGCCTGCCGGCCGCTGCGGGCGGCGCAGACCATGGCGGCGGCGGCCACCATGGTTTTGCCCGAGCCCACGTCCCCCTGGACCAGCCGGTTCATGGGCCGCCCGGCGGACAGGTCGGACACGATTTCGCCGATGGCCCGCCGCTGGGCCCCAGTGAGGGCAAAGGGCAGCGCCCCGTAGAAGTCCTCCAGACCGAGGCGCTCCCAGGGGGCGCACTGCAGCGCCTCCCTCCGCCGGCGCAGGCGCTTGAGCCCGATGGCCAGCAGGAACAGCTCCTCGAACACCAGCCGCCGCCTGGCGATGGCCAACTCCTCTTCGCTGGCGGGAAAGTGGATCTGATCGTAGGCGTAGCCGATATGGCAGAGCTGGTGGTCCCGGCGCACCTGGTCGGGCAGGGGGTCCGGCAGCAGGTCCCGGCAGGCCGCCAGCCCCTGCTCCACCGCCTTGACCAGAGTGAGCTGGCTGATGCCGGCGGTGAGGGGGTAGACGGGCATGATGCGCCCCGTCATCACCCGGCTGCCCTCCCGCTCCACCAGGGGGTTGGTCATGGACCGCCGCCGGCCCGCGGCCTCCGCCCTCCCGAAGAAGGTGTAGGTCTCCCCCGCCTTCAGATTGTCCTTCATGTAGACCTGATTGAAGAAGGTGACGTCCAGCGTCCCCGTCTCGTCCACCGCCCGCAGCTTCACCAGCTCCAGGCCCCGGCGGACGCGGCTGAGGGTGGGGGCGGCGGCGGCCATGGCCTCCACGCAGGCGGTCTCCCCCTCCTCCAGGTCCTTGATTTTCTTGTAGGTCCGCCGGTCGTCATAGGCCCTGGGGAAGTAGGAGATCAGATCCCGCAGGGTGCGGATGCGCAGCTTCTGCAGGGCCTTGGCCCGCTGCTCCCCGATGCCCTTGACGTAGCGGACGTCCGTGGTCAGATCCGGCACGGCTCACCCTCCATCCCGCGCCAGCGGCGCGTCGTTCCCATACTCCAGAAACTGATAGGCCAGCTCCCCCTCGGAGAGAACCGCCTCCGCCCGCAGCAGCCGCCACGACCCCAGCCGGTCCAGGTTGGGAAACCAGGCGTCGCAGGGCGGGTCGGCGTAGACCCGCGTGAGACAGCAGCGCCGGCAATAGGGCAGCAGCAGCCGGTAGACCTCCCCCCCGCCGCACAGCCACACGCGCTCCGGGTCCTCCCCCGCCGTCAGCGCCAGCGCCTCCTCCGGGGAGGCCGCCGTCTCCACGCCGGGGCGGGAGAACCGGGGATCCCTGGTGAGCACGATGTTCCGCCGGTTGGGCAGGGGCCCCCCGCCGGGCAGGGAGTCCAGGGTTTTGCGGCCCATGATCACCGTGCCGCCAGTGGTCATGGCCCGGAAGCGCCGCAGATCCCCGGCGATGCGGAAGAGCAAATCCCCCTCCCGGCCGATGCCCCAGGCGGCGCTGACTGCGGCGATGGCGTTCATAGGGCCACCTCGATTTTCTCCGCGAAGGACCAGGGCTCATAGCCCTCCAGCCGGAAGCTGTCCGCAGTGAACGCATAGAAATCCGTCACCGCCGGGTCCACCGCCAGCCGGGGGGCGGGCCGGGGCTCCCGGCGGAGCAGCTCCTCCACCAGGGGCACATGGCGGTCATAGATGTGGCAGTCGGCGATGACGTGAACCAGCTCCCCTGCCTCCAGCCCGGCGGACCGGGCCATCATGTGGACCAGGACGGCGTATTGGCACACGTTCCAGTTGCTGGCGGTGAGCATGTCCTGGCTGCGCTGGTTGAGGACGGCGTTGAGGGTGGAGCCGGTAACGTTGAAGGTCATGGACCAGGCGCAGGGGTAGAGGCCCATCTCGCTCAGGTCGTGGTGGTTGAACAGGCTGGTCACCATCCGGCGGCTGGCGGGGTTCTCCCGCAGGTCCTTGAGCACCCGGTCCACCTGGTCGAACCAGCCGTCGCTGTACCGGTGCTTTACCCCCAGCTGGTAGCCGTAGGCCTTGCCGATGGTTCCGCGCTCATCCGCCCAGGCGTCCCAGATGCGGCTGCCCAGCTGACGGATGTCGTTGGACTTCTTCTGCCAGATCCACAGCAGCTCATCCACGCAGTTTTTGAAGGCGGTGCGCCGCAAGGTCATAATGGGAAACTCCCGGCGCAGGTCGTAGCGGTTCACCACGCCGAAGATTTTCACAGTGTGGGCCGGCGTGCCGTCGGCCCAGCGGGGCCGGACCGGCAGGTCCGTGTCCCAGAAGCCGTTGGACAGGATGTCCCGGCAGGTATGAATAAAGACTTGATCCGCATAGCTCATGGGGCGGTCCTCCTGTTGATGGTTTGGCTCCAGTATACACCAGGCCGGCGCCGTTGTCACGCCATAACCTGTCCCAGCCGCCACAGAAGGGGCTCAAAATCGATCCCCTCCCGGCGGGGCAGGTCCTGCGCCAGGGTCCGCTCCGCACATTGGCTGGTAAAGTCCGCCGCCAGCTGCGCCGCCTCCGCCAGCTCCCTCCCCCGCACCAGGGCGCCGGTGAGCACGGCGGCAAACAGGTCCCCGGCGCCGTGGAACTGGCCGGGGACCAGCGGCGCGGAGACCAGCTCCGTCCGCCCTGTGTCCCGGTCGAAGCAGACCGCCCCCGCCCGCCCCGGCTCCGCAGACGCGCCGGTCAGGACCACGGATCGCCTCCCCCGGAGGCTCAGCGCCCGGGCCCAGCACCGGCAGTCCTCCGCCCGGTCCAGCCGCAGCGCCCCGTAGTCCGTCCCCAACAGCAGCGCCGCCTCGGTGCGGTTGGGGGTGATAACGTCCGCCATGGCCGCCATATCCGCCACGGCGGCGCACATCTCCGGGGTGTAGGTGCGGTAGAGCCTGCCGTGGTCCCCCATCACCGGATCCACCACCGCCAGATTCTCCTGCCTTTTGAAGGTCCGTATACAGTCCGCCGCCAGTGCCGCCTGCCCGCAGCTGCCCATAAACCCGGTATAGACGGCGTCAAAGCGCAGACCCAGCTCCCGCCAGTGGGCCGCCGCCCGCTCCATCTGGTCCGTGAGGTCCAGAAAGGTGTTCCCCTCAAAGCCGCCGGTGTGGGTGGAGAGATAGGCGGTGGGCAGCGGACAGCACTGGACGCCCATGACGGAGAGGGCCGGCATGATGATGGTCATCGAACACCGGCCGAAGCCGCTTATATCGTGGATGGCTGCAACGCGGGGTGTCGGCATGGCAGGTTACCTCCCTGGATTCTGGATGTTGTGTCGCCGGTCCGGCGAGAGCGTACTTTTTATCTCACTGCTCTATATGTACCACAGTTCCCCGCCTATGTAAATACCCTCCCGTTCATTTCAGCCGCCGCCCCGCTGGGATACGCGCTTGACAATTCCGCCGGAGAATGGTATAAAAAGGTGGGAAGGTTTGTGTCCGCCGGCAAAACGCGGGCCGGCCGTTTGTGAGGCCTTTTTTGAAGCGATTCCGCTTTTCTCAGCCATGGACGGAATCCCTTGCTGTTTTGTGCATGGCTGACAGACGAGTACAGGAGGGATTGCCATGAGAAATTATGAGAATATGATGGAAGCCATGGTGGAGGAGGTTCTGAACATCATGGGGGACAGCCTGCACTGCTGCATGTGTGAACAGTGCAGAAGCGATATTGCCGCCTATGCCCTCAACCACCTGCCTCCCCGGTATGTGGCGACCCGCGCCGGCGGCGCCATCAGCAGGGCAGACTCCCTGCGCATTCAGCATCTGACGGACGTGCGCACCGCCGTGGTGCAGGCGGCGCAGATGGTGAACGAGTCCCCCCGCCACTGAGGAAAAGGGCTGGATGAACAGCGCCTGCGGCCGCCGGAAAAACCGGCGGCCGCTTTTTATGTGCGCGGCGCCGCTCCGCTGTTCTAAACTTGTCCACCCCGCCATAGGCTGTAGGGGTGATGATGATGAAAAAAATGATGTCCCTGGCGGCGGTGCTGGCGGCGGGCACGCTGCTCCTGCTCCGGCCGGAGGCCGCCGCAGAGGCGGTGCGGGATGGGCTGTCCCTGTGCGCTCGGACGGTGATTCCCTCTCTGTTCCCCTTCTTCGTGGTGGTGTCACTGCTGCTCCGGCTGGGGCTGGCGGACTGCCTGCAGGGGGTGTGCGGGCCCTTCATGGGGCCCATGTTCCATCTGCGGGGCGTGTGCGCCCTGCCGCTTCTGACGGGGCTGCTGGGGGGCTACCCCTCCGGGGCCAAGACCGCCGCCGATCTGTACCACCAGGGCCGGATCACCCGCCGGGAGGCGGAGCTGCTGCTGGGGTTCTGCGACAACTGCGGGCCCGCCTTCCTGCTGGGGTACGTGGGGAGCGGCGTTCTGGGGAGCAGCCGGGCGGGGGCGTATCTGTACCTGGTCCACGTCTGCGCCGCCCTGATCACCGGCATGGCGCTGTGCCGTTTGGTTCGGGGGCGGGGCCCTGCGCTGCTGGACTGCCGCCTGCCGGCGGAGGCCGCCTCCCTCCCCCAGGCCCTCACCGCCTCGGCGGCGGGGGCGGTGACGTCCACCCTGCACATCTGCGCCTTTGTGGTGCTCTTCCGGGTGCTGGCGGCGCTGGCGCCGGCGGGGCTCCCGGCAATGGGGCTGGGGATGCTGGAGATGGTCACCGGCATAGCCGCCCTGGAGCCGGGCCGGGCCGGCTTCATCGCGGCGGCGGCCATCGTGGGCTGGGGCGGGCTGTCGGTCCACTGTCAGGCTCTGTCGGCGGCAGAGGGGCTCTCCTTTCGCTGGCACTGGGCGGGGAAGGCGGCCCAGGGACTGCTGTCGGCGGCGCTGGCGGCGGGGGTCTACGGCTTCTTATAAAGCGCACCCGCCGGGAAAATCTTCCCGGCAGGTGCATTTTTTGTTTGGATGTGGTATACTGCCCTGTAAACACACACAGAAGGGAGGCGGTCCCCTATGGACCCCATCTGTTATATCGCCGGCGCGCAGGAGCCGGGGGAGCTGGCCCTGGCCCCCGGACGGCCCGCCTTTGTCATCGCCGCCGACGGCGGCCTGGACCATCTGGAGCGGCGGGGCATAGGCGCGGATCTGATCGTGGGGGACTTCGACTCCCTGGGCCGGGTGCCGGAGGGGGCCAACGTGGTGCGCCACCCGGAGGAGAAGGACGACACCGACATGCTGCTGGCGGTAAAGGCCGGCCTCCGCCTGGGACTGCGGGACTTCGTCCTCTACGGCGGGCTGGGGGGCCGGCTGGACCACACCCTGGCCAACCTCCAGACCCTGGTATATCTGGCCCGGCAGGGCGGCCGGGGGGTGCTGCTGGGGGACGGGACGGCGGCGGCCGTCCTGCGCTGCGGCCGGCTGGACTTCCCGGCGGGGCTGGCGGGCGTCGTGTCCGTATTCTGCCCCGACGGGGAGGCCCGGGGGGTGGACCTGGAGGGGCTCTACTACCCCCTGCGGGACGCGGTGCTCACCAGCGCCTTTCCCCTGGGGGTCAGCAACCGGTTCACCGGGCGGCCCGCCGCAGTATCTGTCCGGGAGGGGACGCTGCTGGTGATGTGGGACGAGCCCCCCGCCGGCGTCCTGGCCCACCTGTTCGGGTAGGCGGGCTCACCCCATGTCCCGCCCGTCCAGCGCCGCCAGGCCGAAGCGCACAGCCTGCACAATGCGCGCCTGCTCCTCCTCGGTTTTGGCGGCGTCGTAGCGGCTGCGCAGCTCCTGGAGGAAGAGGCCCCGCAGGGAGTCCTCGCCGGCCCGGGCCCACAGGCTCTGGGCGGGCCGGGTGCGGTCCCGGAGCTCCAGGGCGTAGAAGCGGTCCTGGTACCGGCGCTCCAGGTCCGCCAGATCCGCGCCCGGCTCCCCGATTTCGCCGGTGAGGAGCACGCGGCACACGTCCATGGCGGCGGTGGCGGGGATCACGGCCTCCAGGGCCTCGCCGGGGTCCCGGTCCGTCACGTCCGCCTCCAGAATCCGGTACCGGCGGCGGCACAGGGGCACGAAGCGCAGATCCGCCGCCCCGCCCCGATCCACCGTCCCCGCCAGCACACCCTTGTCCCCCAGCTCGTCGAACCCCCGGCCCTCGGGACAGCCGGGGTAGGCCCAGGGGGTGTCCCCCTGGCGCTGGAGGCCGCTGCACTGGTGGACGTGGCCCAGGGCCAGGTAGTCCGCGCCGCTGCGGGCGATCTGGGGCCGGGTGATGGGGCCGTAGACGCTGTCCTGGCTGAAGACGTCGCCGTGGAGGCAGAGGATGTGGAGAAGACCGTCCTCCGGGGCGGTGAAGTCCGCCAGCACCTGGTCCGTGCGCTCACCGCCGGTGAAGGCCGCGCCGTGGACCACACACCCCAGCTCCGGCAGGGCCACCGCCGTCAGGGCGCTGCGGCGGAAGATATACACGTTCTCCGGCCAGGGACCGGTCTGGTAGGGGCTCCTGGCGGTGTAGGGATCGTGGTTTCCGGGGGCGATGAACACCGGGCAGGCCATCTGGGCCAGGGCGCTCTTGAGCCGCTCCAGGGTCTCCGGGTATACCCGCTCCCCGTCGAAGAGGTCGCCGCTGAGCAGCACCAGCTCCGCCCCCTCCGATGCAGCCAGCTCCGCCAGGCGGTCCGCCAGCTCCCGGCTCTCCCGCCGGCGCTCCCTGGCCCGCTCCGGGGGCAGTCCGCCGAAGGGGCTGTCCAGGTGGAGATCGGCAGCGTGCAGAATTTTCATAGCGGTCCTCCTCACTGCCGGGGCCTGCACACGTCCACCCACCGGGTGGTCCGGGCAAAGCGCTCCAGCTCCTCCAATGTCAGCTCAATGCAGCTGTTGGCACTGCCCGCGGCAGGCAGCACCGTCTCAAACCGGCGCAGGGACTGGTCCAGGCAGACCTCCACCCCCTCGTTTACCGCGAAGGGACACACCCCGCCCACCGCGTGGCCCACCCGCTCCACCGCCTCGTCGGGGGTGAGCATCGCGGCCTTGCCGCCAAAACAGGCCTTGTACTTGGCGTTGTCAATCCTCACGTCGCCGGCGGCCACCACCAGAATGGTCCGGCCCTCCAGCTTAAAGCCCAGGCTCTTGGCAATCCGCCCCGGCTCCACCCCGGCAGCCCTGGCCGCCAGCTCCACAGTGGCCGAGGAGACCTCAAACTCCCGGATGCGCTCCGCCGCGCCGTAGGGGGCCAGATAGGCCCGCACTCGTTGAATGGACATGTGTGGTACTCCCTTTCCTGCGTTTGGTGCGCCGTCTCTTTCCGGCGCTCCAGTTGTTTTCATATACCCGGTGTATATTCAGGGATGAATCATACACCCTTATTGGCGCATGGGGGCGGGGAGCTTGGCTCCCCGCCGGTGTTTTGCGTCCACAGCGGTCAGCGCAGATCCACCGGCTCCACCCCGGTACACAGGCCGGTGGCGCTGTTCAGGCTAAATATGGCGCCCTGAAGGGCGCAGGGCCCCTCTGCGGGCTGGTAGCGGCCCGGCAGGCCGCCCAGAAACAGCTCGATGCTCTGGGCGGGGCGGATGCCCAGAACGCCCTCCGCGGGGCCGGTCATGCCCAGGTCGGTGATATAGCCCGTGCCCCCGGGCAAAACCCTGGCGTCGGCGGTGGGCACGTGGGTGTGGGTACCCCATAGGGCGGAGACCTGGCCGTCCAGATGATAGCCCATAGCCAGCTTTTCGCTGGTGGCCTCGGCGTGGAAGTCCGCCAGGGTGAACAGGGGCTTATCCCCCTTGAGGATACGGGCGGCGGCGGTGAAGGGGTTGTCCGCGTTGCTCTCCAGGCCGCAGCGGCCGATGAGGCTGAGCACCCCGATTTGGACGCGGCCGCAGTCGTAAACTCCCCAGCCCCGGCCGGGGGCCCGGCCGGTGTAGTTGGCAGGGCGCAGCAGGTAGGGGTCCTCCTCCAGCCGCCCGGCGATCTGGGCCTTGGCGAAGGTGTGGTTGCCCAGGGTCACCACGTCCGCCCCGGCGGCGTAGATCCGGTCCACCTGATCGGGCGTGATGCCCGCCATGGCGGCGTTCTCCCCGTTGACCACGGTGAAATGGATGTCCTTGAGTCGTTTGAAGGGCCGCAGGCACTTCTCCAGGTGGACGAGCCCCGGCTCCCCCACCACATCGCCCACAGCCAGCATGTGATAGATCACGCTGCCGCCTCCTCTCCTTGTCACTCCACAGTATAGCGGCTCCGGCGGGGAATTGCAACCAAAATTCCTTCTGTTTGAGCTGTTCTCAGCTTGCGTGGCGGGGAGAGGAGGGCGGCGGCGTATTCTATATTTATTAGAAACCAACAACATATAGGAGGAAGGTGCATGAAAAAGGAAGGACTAAGCGCGGCGCAGATCGCGGCCTACGCCCAGGCGCTGCGGGAGGAGGAGCGCGCCCCGGCGACGGTGGAGAAGTACCTGCGGGACGTGCGGGCCTTCGCGGCGTTCGTGGGCGGCGGCGCGGTGACGCGGGAGCGGGCGGCGGGCTGGCGGGAACACCTGCTGTCCGGCGGGCTCACGCCCGCCACGGTCAACGCCAAGCTCTCCGCCCTCAACGGACTGTTCCGCTTTCTGGGCTGGGAGGAGTGCCGGGTGAAATTTCTGCGGGTGCAGCGGCGCGTCTTCCGGGACCGGGAGCGGGAGCTGACCCGTGAGGAGTACCGGCGGCTGGTGGAGGCGGCCCAGTCCGGGGGCCGGGAGCGGCTGGAGCTTCTCATGGAG
>CAJTOM010000022.1 GCA_910577915.1 uncultured Oscillospiraceae bacterium | reverse complement strand
ATGGGGCTTGTGACCTGCTCGCCTCCGGCGGGAGCGGCGGCGGCGGGGGCGCTCTCCGCCGGGGGCTCCATGGCGGCGGCTTTGGCCTTGGGCTTGGCCCGCAGCTTGCCCTGGCCCCGGAGGAACACCGCGCCGAAGGGCGGGATGCGGATGGACACGGAGCTCTCCTGGCCGTGGGAGGGGATCCACTCCACCTTGCAGGGCTGGCTGTTCACCGCGCCGGTGCCGCCGTAAATGGCAGCGTCGGAGTTGAAGACCTCCACGTATTCCTTCACCTCGGGACAGCCGAAGCGGTAGTCATCGTAGGTGTTGGGGTTGAAGTTGATGGCGCACACCAGCTCGCGGCCGGCCTTGTCCCGGCGCAGGAAGACCACCACGTTGTTCTGGCTGTCGTCGGGCACCAGCCACTGGAAGCCCTCCCAGCTGTAGTCGTCCTCCCACAGGGTGCTCTCGCTGAGATAGAAATGATTGAGGTCCTTGATATATTGGTGGAGCTGGCGGTTGGGCTCGCTCTCCAGCAGGTCCCAGTCCAGCTGCCCGTCGAAGGCCCACTCCTTCTCCGTGCCCAGCTCCACGCCCATGAAGCTCAGCTTCTTGCCGGGGTGGGCCATGGTGTAGCCGTAGAAGCCCCGCACGCCCGCCAGCTTCTGCCACGCATCACCGGGCATCTTGCCCAGGACGGAGCCCTTCATGTGGACCACCTCGTCGTGGCTGAGAGGGAGAATGTAGTTCTCCGAAAAGGCGTAGAACATGGAGAAGGTGATGTCCTTGTGGTTGCCCTGGCGGAACCAGGGGTCCATCTTCAGGTAGTGGCACATGTCGTTCATCCAGCCCATGTTCCACTTCAGGTTAAAGCCCAGACCGCCGATGCCGTTGGGGCCCTTCACGTCGGCGGGCTTGGTCACCAGGGGCCAGGCGGTGGACTCCTCGGCCACCATCAGCACGTCGGGGTTGACGGCGAAGGCGGTCTTGTTGAGCTCCTGGAGGAAGGCGATGGCCTCCAGGTGCTCCTTTCCGCCGTTGTCGTTGGCCACCCACTCCCCGTCCCTGCGGTCGTAGTCCAGGTACAGCATGGAGGCCACCGCGTCCACCCGGATGCCGTCGATGTGGTACTCCTTGAGCCAGAAGGCGGCGGAGGAGAGCAGAAAGCTCTTTACCTCCGGGCGGCCGTAGTCGAAGACCTTGGTGCCCCAGGAGTAGTGCTCGCCCTTGCGGGGATCGGCGTACTCGTAGCAGGGGGAGCCGTCGAACTCGTAGAGGCCGTGGGCGTCCTTGCAGAAGTGGGAGGGCACCCAGTCGAGGATGATGCCGATGCCGTTCTGGTGCATGTAGTCCACGAAGAACATGAAGTCCTCGGGGGTGCCGTAGCGGGAGGTGGGGGCGTAGTAGCCGGTGCACTGATAGCCCCAACTGGGGTCGTAGGGGTACTCGGTGACGGGCAGCAGCTCAATGAAGTTGAAGCCCATGTCCTTGACATAGGGGGCCAGATCCCTGGCCAGATCCCGGTAGTCGATGAAGTCCCCGTTCTCCCGGCGCTTCCAGGAGCCCAGGTGAACCTCGTAGATGTTCAGGGGGGCGGTGTAGACCGGGCGGCTGCTCCGCTGTTCCCGCCAGGCCCGGTCCCCCCACCGGTAGCCGTCGATGGAGTAGAGCTTGCTGGCGCTGCCCGGGCGGGTCTCGGCGTGGAAGGCGTAGGGATCCGCCTTCAGCCGCTGGACGCCGTCGGCGCCGGTGACGGCGAACTTGTAGCAGTCATAGGTCCGGCCGCCGGGGACGAAGCACTCCCAGATGCCGTCCGTAATTTTATGCATGGGGTGGGCCCCGCTGTCCCAGGAATTGAAATCACCCACCACGGAGACCGCCTGTGCCCGCGGCGCCCAGACGCGGAACATATGGCCCTCAACTCCGTCGTGGGTGGCTGCGTGGGCGCCCATATATTCGTAAGCGCTTATAGCCGTCCCCTCGTGAAAGAGGTACGTATTCAGTTCATCTGCTTCTCTGTAGGGCATAGTATCCTCCCGTTGTATCAGCTGGTAGAAAGACCGTATCAGCTGTATTCTCTGTTATTATACTCCGTTTGTCCATGTGCCGTCAAGGCGGCGTGAAATACTTTTTCTACGGTAAAAGCCACAAAAAAAACTGGCAAATCATGTCACAGTTGCCAAAATTTCACGGGCGGCGGGCGGCGGGTATGGCGATTTTCTCCAGGGTTCGTCAAAATGTCCAGTTTTTGCGGCCGGGAGCAGACATGTTTCCGATTTTTCGGGAAAGGTGTTTACTTTCATGGGGTGAAGTGATAAAATAGGGGCATCATCAACCGACGGAGGACTTACCTAATGGCGAGGATCACGAAAAAAGAGAAGAGCGACGGCCTCTACCGGGCTATTCTGACCCTGCGCACTGAGGAGGAGGTCTACAACTTCTTCCAAGACCTGTGCACCATCACAGAGCTGCGGGCCATGGAGCAGCGCTTCGAGGTGGCGGTGCTCCTCAGACAGGGGATGATCTACAACGACATTCTGGCGCGCACCGGAGCCTCCAGCGCCACCATCAGCCGGGTCAACCGGTCCCTCGCCTTCGGCCACGGGGGATACCAGGCCTTCTTTGCGCGCCAGGAGGAGGGCAAATGACCGCTTACGGGGCCCTGGCGGGGGTGTACGACGCGCTGACCGGGGACGTGGGCTACGAGCGGCGGGCGGACTACCTGGAGAAGCTGTTCCAGAAGAGCCGTATCCCGGTGCGCACGGTGCTGGACCTGGCCTGCGGCACCGGGGCCATGACGGCCCTGCTCACGGAGCGGGGCTATGAGCTCATCGCCGTGGACGCCAGCCCCGACATGCTGGCCGCCGCCAGGGAGAAGGCCGCCGGGCTCCGGGGGGAGCCGCCGGTGTTCCTCAACCAGTCCATGCCGGAGCTGGACCTGTACGGCACGGTGGATGCAGCGGTGTGCTGTTTGGACAGCCTCAACTACCTGACCAGCCCCAGGGAGGTCCAGCGCACCTTCCAGCGCCTGCGCCTGTTCATCGCGCCGGGGGGGCTGCTGGTGTTCGACATCAACAGCGCCGCCAAGCTGGCGGCCCTGGACGGGCAGGTATTTTTGGACGAAACGGAGGACGTGTACTGCGTCTGGCGCACAGAGTTCGACAGGCGCAGCCGCTGCTGCCGGTACTGGGTGGACCTCTTCACCCGGCAGGCGGACGGCGCCTGGCGGCGCCACGGCGAGGAGCACCGCCAGCGGGCCTACGAGGTGGAGGAGCTGCGCGCCTGGCTGCTGGAGGCCGGCTTCAACCGCGTGCGCACCTACGGCGACTGCCGGATGTCCGGCCCCCGGGAGGGGGAGCAGCGCATCTTTTTCTCCGCAATACGGGGGAGGTAAAACAATTTGCTGCCCGGAGCCCGCGTGTGCGGGCTCCGGGCAGCTGGCATACCGGGGTCTGCCGGTTTTTAGAACCTGTATTCATAGGTGGGGGATGCCGGATGGGCGAGGGATTTTGTCGCCCTGCAAGGCAAAAAATCCCAGGAATACTTTGTGTATTGCAAGATTTTTTAACGCGGCAGGGCGGAAAAAGACCCGGCCAGACGGCGTCAAACACCTGTAAATACTGGTTCTTACTCTGTCAGAGACAGCGCAGGCCGCTTAGCGGCGCTTCCCGGCCTTGGCGCGCTCCCACTTGCTCACGCACACGGAGCAGGCGATGTCGCCGGTGACGTTCAGGCAGGTGCGGCCCATGTCGAAGAGACGGTCCACCGCCACGATGAGGCCGATGTAGGACACGGGGATGCCCAGGGTCTCCAGCACCATGGCCAGCATGATCATGCCCGCGCCGGAGACGCCGGCGGTGCCGATGGAGGCCAGGGTGGCGGTGACCACCACGATGACCATCTGGCCGATGCTCAGCTGGATGCCCGCGCAGGAGGCGATGAACACCGTGGCCACGCACTGGTAAATGGCGGTGCCGTCCATGTTGATGGTGGAGCCCAGGGGCAGCACGAAGGAGGAAATCTCATCCTCCGCCCCCATCTCGTGGGCACACGCCTTGGACACGGGCAGGGTGGCCGCCGAGGAGGTGGAGGTGAAGGCGAAGATCATGGCGGCGAAGGCGCCCTTGAAGAACTTAAAGGGGCTCATGCCCGCGAACACCTGGGCGGACAGGGAGTAGATCAGGATGGCGTGGACGATGTAGCCGATGTACGCGCACAGGATGACCAGGGCCAGAGAACCCAGAATCTCAGCGCCCTGGGTGGCGGTGACCCACGCCATGTAGGTGAACACGCCGATGGGAGACAGGGAGATGACGAACTCCATCAGCCGCTCAATCACGGAGTAGAAGGAGCTCACGATGTCCCGGCACAGGCGGCCCTTCTCGCCGGCCACCATGATGGAGCCGCCGAAGAACAGGGAGACCACGATGACCTGCAGCATGTTGGCGTTGACGAAGGACTGCCACATATTGCTGGGGAAGATGTCCACCAGCACGCTCATAAACCCGCCGAACTCCTTGGGGGTGTACTCGGCGGCCCCCAGCTGCTCATGGAGATCGGGGAACCAGCCGGCGCCGTTGAAGATGTTGGCGAAGACCAGGCCGATGACGCAGGCGACGGCGGTGGTGCACATGAAGTACAGCACCGTCTTCAGACCCACGGAGCCCACCTTCTTCATGTCGTCCATGGCCAGAATGCCGTCGATCATGGAGAAGAGCACCACAGGCACCACGATGAACTTCAGCAGGTTGACGAAGATGTCGCCGAAGGGCTTGAGGTAGTTCTTGGTGAAGTCCTGCAGGCCGGTAAAGTAGCAGATCAGGCCCACAATGATACCGGCGCCCAGGGCAAAGAGAATCTGCATGGGTAGGCTGATTTTCTTTTTCATAAATGTCTCCCTCTCTTATCAAAAAATGGCGGACAGCGCACACACGCCTCCTCTCCCCATATGCGCGGGGCCCGCTGTCCCGTCGGCCCCGCCCCCGCCGCCGGCCGGCAGCGGGAAACTGGACCCTATTATAGCAAAACTCTCCCAAAATAACAAGGGGTTTTATGAATTTATCGGGCAGATTTTATGAAACAGCGAAGAAGGAGGGCGGGCCGCATGTCTGCGGCCCGCCCTCCCTGCGCTCAATCCGGGTCGATCATCCGGCAGCCCACGCCGATTTCTGTGAAGATATAGCGGGGCTGGGCGGGGTTTTCCTCGATCTTCCGGCGGGTATTGGCCATATTGACCCGCAGAATCTGGTTGTCCGTCTTGGCCTTGGGGCCCCAGAGCTGGCGGATGATAAAGTCGTAGGTCAGCACCCGGCCCGCGTACTTGCCCAGCAGGCTCACCAGCTTGTACTCGTTCTGCGTCAGATGGGCGTTCTCCCCGTTGACCAGCACCTGGTGCTTGTCGTAGTCGATGACCAGTCCCTGGGCCCGGAACTGGCCCGACTGGGCGATGTCGTCGTTGGGCAGGGTGGTGCGGGTGTGGCGGATGGCGGTGCGGATGCGGGCCAGCAGCTCCGAGGTGCCGAAGGGCTTGACGATGTAGTCGTCCGCCCCGGCGTCCAGGGCCGCCACCTTGTCCCGCTCGTGGCTGCGGGCGGAGATGACGATGATGGGGCAGGCCGACCACTCCCGGACAAAGGTGAGGATGCCGCCCCCGTCCATATCCGGCAGGCCCAGATCCAGCAGGATCAGGTCCGGGCAGTGGGAGGTGATGGTGGTGATGGCCTCGCTGCCGGTGCGGGCGGTCATGGTCTCGTAGCCGTTGGCGTTCAGAACGGTGGCCATAAAGCCGCTGATGTTGGCCTCGTCCTCCACGATGAGAATTCTCTCCCGAATGTTCACAGCTTCTCCTCCTCCGGTATAGATTCCCCGGCCTCCTCCAGGGGCAGGGTAAAGCAGAACGCGGCCCCGCCGCCGGGGTCGTTGGCCGCGGACATGGTCCCGCCGTGGGCCCTGACGATGGAGCGGCACACCGACAGGCCGATGCCCATGCTCCGCCGCCCGTCGCTGGCGGCGCTCCCGCCCCGGAGGGCGGGGGTGAAGATCTGGGGCAGGACCTCCTCCGGGACGCCCCTGCCGTCGTCCAGCACGGTGAAGACCCCGTCCTCCCCCTGCCGCCGGGCGGACAGGCGGATGCGGGTGCTGTCCCCGTGGTAGGCGGCGTTCTCCAGCAGGTTCATCAGCACCTGCTCCACCAGGATGGCGTCCATGGGCACAAACAGGGGCTCCCGGGGGACCTCCAGCTCCAGCCGGACGCCGGGGAAGCGCTGCTGGAACTTTACCGCCACGCTGGAGAGCACCTCCTCGGCGGCCTCCAGCTCCTTGCGGATGCGGGCCTCCCCGTCCCCCATGCGGGTGATGGACAGCAGGTTCTCCACCATGCGGATCAGCCACTGGGCCTCGTCCCGGACGCTGCGCAGCAGCTCCTCCCGCTGGCCGCTCTCCAGCAGCGCCCCGCTCTCCAGCAGCACGGAGGTGGAGCCCACGATGGAGGTGAGAGGGGTGCGCAGGTCGTGGCTGACGGCCCGCAGCAGGTTGGCCCGCATGGTCTCCCGCTCCGTCTCCATCCGCAGCTGCTCCTGGCGCTTGATCTGGCTGGTGAGGGCGCTGACGATGAGGGAGACGGAGAGCATGGTGAAAAAGGTCAGCGGGTAGCCGGCTATGGTGAAATTGAACTCCCAGTAGGGGTAGGTGAACACGTAATTGACGCAGATCACCCCCACGAAGGAGGCGGTGACGCCGCAGGCGTACCCCTCCGTCAGCCGGGCGGTGATGGCCACCATCAGCACAAAGAGCATGGACACAAAGCCGCCGCCCCGGTCCACCAGCAGCAGCAGCCCGCTCAGGGCGCAGGCCAGCAGCAGCAGTCCCAGGGTGACAAGCCAGTCCCGGCGCCGGGCGCGGGCCATGGCCTCCCTCCTCTCCCCCGCGCCTCCGGGCGCGGCGTTTTGTCTCCAGTATACCACAGATGGCGTTAAGAAGTCGTTAAATTCAAAAAACGGCCGGAGGGCGCATACCCTCCGGCCGGTGGTTCTCTATGCCGCGATGTCCTTCCCGCCGTACCGCCAGACCCCCAGGGCCGCCCCCAGAGCGCCCAGGAGGCAGCCGGCTATGACCGGACCCGCCAGGGCCTCCCCGGTGTAGATCCGGGCCGCGTCGGCGTAGTAGTAGGGGGTTAAAAAGCGCAGCAGGGCCAGATCCTCGTCCAGATTCACCAGCAGGCCCATAAAATACAGCAGCGCCGCCAGGCCCATGGCCAGGCCGTAGCTGCTCCGCCGCAGCAGGGCGGAGAGGCCGAAGCACACGCCCCCCACCTCCAGCTGCAGCAGAAGCAGGGCCCCGTGGTAGCGCAGCAGGTCCCCCCACGCCGCCGCCTCCCCGATGGCCAGGATGCTCCCGGCGCCGCAGGCGAAGCAGACGAGGTTCAGCGCCAGAATCATCACCCCCAGGGCCGCCAGCTTCTCCCCGGCGATCCGCCCACGGTCCACCGGGTGGGTCAGCAGGAACTCCGCCGTGTGTCCCCCCTCCTCCCCGGCCAGCAGGCCCATGGCGGTGAGCGCAGCGAAGAAGGCCCCGCCCAGGCCCAGGATATTGCCGCACTCCGTGCCGTAAAACCCCATGATGGACCCAAAGGCCAGCTTGTCCAGGCCGAAGGCGGCAGAGAAATCCCCCATCCCCGCAAAGAGGGCGGAGACGTCCTCCATGGATCCGGCGAAGGACGGGTACATCCCCACGCACACGGCCATCAGCCCGCCCACCACCGCGCTCCACACCAGCAGGCTCACCCGCCCGGCGCGCAGCTCCTTTCTCAAAACGGTCATTCTCACGCCCTCCCCTCGTAGTAGTCGAAAAACCTGTTCTCAATGTCCAGCTCCGCCGTGGTCCCCTCCACCACCAGCCGCCCCTCCCGGATAATGGCCGCCCGGTCGCAGTAGCGCTGGACCTCA
Source organism: uncultured Oscillospiraceae bacterium (assembly GCA_910577915.1). GTDB lineage: Bacteria > Bacillota > Clostridia > Oscillospirales > Oscillospiraceae > Pelethomonas. The sequence goes on along the minus strand of CAJTOM010000022.1, from coordinate 23,676 downwards.
TAGAGCACGTGGGAGGAGAGAAACACCGCGGCCCCCTCCCCCCGCCGCCGCTCCACTTGGGACCAGAAGGCCCGCTGGACCAGGGGGTCCAGGCCGCTGGTGGGCTCGTCCAGAATGTACAGGGCGGGCCGGTGCTGCATGGCGCAGACGATGGACACCTTCTTCCGGTTGCCCAGGCTCAGCTCCCGGATCTTCTTCCGGCCGTCCAGCTCCAGGGCCTGGCAGAGGGCGGCGGCCTCCTCCCGGCAGTCCCTTTTCCGCAGGTCCGCCGACAGGCGGATCACCTCCGACACCCGCATCTCCGGGTAGAACATGGCCTCCGAGGGCATGTAGCCCACCTGGGCGAGAATGGCGGTGCGGTCCCGCACGCAGTCCAGGCCCAGGACCGCCGCCGACCCGGAGGTGGGGCGGATGAGCCCCAGCAGGGTGCGGATGGTGGTGGACTTCCCCGCCCCGTTGGGCCCGATGAAGCCGAAGCAGCACCCCGCCGGGACGTGGAGAGTCAGGTCCGTGACCCCCCTGGACGCTCCGTAGGTCTTGGTCAGGCGCGTCATCTCAATCATAGATATTCCTCCTTATACAGAAACCGCCGCAGCATGTCCGCGTGGCGCTTGTACTCCTCAAACAGCTTCTGGATCTCCTCCGCCGTGGAGGCCCCGGTCTCCGCCAGCATGCCCTCCGCCGCCAGAAGCAGCAGGCGGATCACCTGGCTGGGGTCCACCCCCTCCCTGAACTTATACAGGTCCATCCGGGAGAGAAAGTCCCGGATGGTGGTCTCCATCAGATCGTCCAGCCCCTGGCGCAGCTTGGGGGAGAGCACGCTGTCCCGCTCGTAATAGGTCCGCATGACGAACCGGAACAGCCCCGGATGCCGCCGGACCAGGTCCATCTTCACCCTGTGGCCCATCTCCAGGGCCAGGAAAAAGTCCGTCTCCCCGAAGTTATAGCTCTTTTCCATGTACTGCTTGACGCACACCTCCAGGGCGTACCGGTAGAGATACAGGTACAGCTCCCGCTTGTCCTTGAAGTAGTGAAACAGCAGCCCCTTGGACACCCCGGCCCGCTTGGCGATGGAGTCGGCGGAGGTCTTCTTGAAGGTATTGGCCCCGAACTCCACCATGGCGCTGTTGCGGATCAGGTCCTGCCGGGCCTCCGGCAGGGAGAAAAATTTGTCGTTCATCCGTCCCGCCCCCCTTCCCCTCTACCTTACCGCCGTTGACCAAATGGGTCAACCCCCCAAACGGCCATTTTTCGCAAAAAGCCGCCGCCCCTTGCGGGGCGGCGGCCGGAGCCAGTCGTATGCGGCGGAAAAATTACATCAGGGGATCCATGCTCAGAACGGGGTGGCCCTTCTCCGTCAGGAAGTTCAGCAGGGCCTCGGCGTCCTCGGTGATGGTCTCGTCGCCCACCATGTCGGCGAAGTTGTCGATGCCGTAGAGCTCCTTGGCGGAGGCGTTCAGCTTCTCGGCCACCTGGTCCTTCAGGGCCTTGGGCATCCAGACGATGCGGCCCAGGCCGCCCTCGGCCTTCATGAACTTCTTGGAGGCGATGAAGTGCTTGCCGTGGCCCATGAAGCCGGGGGTCTGCACGCCGCCGCCGGTCATGGAGGCCATCTCGGAGAAGGTCATGCCCAGGGGGGTCATGCCGGTGTGCTCACGGTTGACAATGGCCACGCCGTTGGAGAAGGGCTCGATGCCGCAGATGCACTCGAAGCAGCCGCAGCTGGTCATGGGGTCCTCCATGATGGAGTACAGGGTGACGCTCTCCAGAGCGCCCTGGCTGTACTTCTTCACGGCCTCGTTGACCTCCTCCCACCGGCCGATGTTCTCGTCGATGATGTGGTCCTTGGGGACGATCTGGCAGGGGCCGGAGGGATCCAGCTCGTTGGTGGCCTTGGCGTCCAGCCAGCTCACCGCGCCGCACAGGCCCAGACGCTCCGGGGTGACGATGCACACGTGGCTGGGGGAGAAGGACTGACACATGATGCAGGTGTAGAACTGGTCCACGTTCTCGTCGGTGAGGCTGCCCAGGCGCTCGTCGCGCTTCTCGTAGGCGGGGATGGCCACCTCATGGCGGAACTTCTCGCACGCGGCGGGGTCGGTGATGATGGTGACCTCGCACTTGTCGATGACGGCGTCGTAGTCGCTCTTCAGCTTGGCGTAGAGCACCTCGGCGAAGTGCTTGGCCCGCACGCCCGCCTCAAAGGCGGCCTTGCTGATGCGCACGCGGATGACGTCGCGCTGGCCGGTGTGCATGACGCCCTCCATGCAGTTGATGTAGGCGTGGAACTTGCGCTCAAAGACAGACTCGAAGTCGCTGGTCATGTTCTTGCCGGCCACGTCGGCCACCATGCAGAAGTCCACCTTGCTGCCCGCCTCGAAGGTGTCGAAATCGGGCCCGATGAGGGTGAAGCGGTGATCCTCCACCTCGCTGAGCTCCTTGGCCCGCACCAGCTCCAGGCCGGTCTTGCGGGAGCCGTCGAACTCCAGCTGCATGTCGCCGCGGCGGACGATCTCGCCCTCGAAGGCGGAGGAGAACGCCACGGGGATGTCGATCTTGGTGATCTTGATCTTGATGTCCCGGGCCTCCAGACTGGTGGCGTTGAACTTGGTGGTGTCGGTCTGGATGATCAGGCTCTTGGGCACCCGGAACATGTTGTTCTCCTCGGTGTCGTTGGTGACAACGGGGAAGCCCAGCTGGATGGCGCCGGCGCCGCAGGCCACGGTCATGTCGTCCACAGGGGCGTAGGCGTTGACAAAGGCGAAGACGCGGTCCATGGTGTAGCGCCACATGCCCTCGTAGTCGCCGGCCTGGACAGCACCGAAAATGAAGGCGGCGCGGAGGGCCACGCTGACCACGTGGGCCACGCTGCTCAGATCACGGCCCAGGGCCACGTTGCGGACGTTGAAGCCCAGCTTCATACCCTGCTCCACACACTGGTCGATGATGCCGCCCACCAGGGTGACGAAGATGCCCTGGGACTGGTACTCCTTGACCAGGGCCGCGCCCTCCTCGGCGGAGGGAGCCGCGCCGATGATGACCGCCACGCCGGGGATGTCCCGGGTGACCAGGGGCACGCCCAGCTCACGGACCTGGGCGTCGGTGAAGTGACCCATGACGGGCTCCTCGTAGGGGGAGCCGCCGGCCATGGCGTACTTCATCAGCTCGATCATCTCGGCGGACAGGGCGGTGGCCACGCCGGAGGTGAAGATGTCCTTGGTGCGGCTGTTGCGGGTCATAAAGCCCTTGATCTCATTCTCCAGGGCGGCCTTGGCCTCGCCCACGGTGCCGACCTTCTTCCCGGTCAGCGCGTAGAAGCAGGGCAGGGAGTAGGCGGTGTCGCCGAAGGTGGCGGGGGCGTCGGGGCCCAGCTTGGCCATGGCCTCGTCCACGGCCTTGACCGCCAGGGCATACATCTCGTCGTTGCCGGAGAAAACGCGCTCGAATAATGTTTTCACGTTATGATTCACTCCTCACGATACAATCGAAGTTATTTATGTCTCACGATCCATTTTTTCTTTGACGGCCCGGATCTCCTCCACGGCCTTGTCGCTGTAATCAAAGGGGGACTGACCGTTGCGGTCCGCCTCGATGACGTCGGGGTTGTAGTGGATGAAGCCCAGCAGGTCCTCCGCAGGGATGCGCCGGCGGAGAAACTCCTCGTCCCGCTCATCCCGGACCTTGTTGGCCACCACCCGCACGCGGTGCACGCCGATGTCCGCCGCCAGGCTCTTGATGCGCTCGTAGGTCTGGATGCTCCGCGCGCCGGGCTCGATGACCACGATGAACTGGTCCATCATGGACGCGGTGCCCCGGCCCAGGTGCTCCAGGCCGGCCTCCATGTCCATCACCACCACGTCGTCCTTGCGGAAGACCAGGTTGGACAGGATGGCCTTGAGCATCACGTGCTCCGGGCACACGCAGCCGGACCCGCCGGTGTCCACAGTGCCCATGACCAGCAGCTTCACGCCGTTGACGTCCCGGCTGAGCTCATCCGGCAGGTCGGAGACCTCGGGGTTGAGCTTGTAGAAGGTGTTGCTCTCATTGGCGGCGGTGCGCTCCTTGGCCAGCTCCTTCATCTTGGAGACGGGGACGATGGCGTTGACCTCCTCCTCCGTCAGGCCCAGTGCCAATCCAAGATTCGCATCCGGGTCCACATCGGCGGCCAGGACACTGCGGCCCTCGGCGGCGTAGAGGCGGCAGAGGGTGGAGGCGAAGGTGGTTTTGCCCACCCCGCCCTTGCCGGTGACGGCTACTTTCATAGGAAATCCTCTTTTGCAAATGAAATTACTGTTTTGCCCTGCGGGCCTTAAAGACGAGGTACAGGCCGCCCGCTTCCAAAAGCAGGGCTGCCGGCCCCATTGACCACTCCAGGCCGCGGCCCAGAATCAAGCCTACGGCATCTGTGAGAATTCCCAGCAGAAGCAGGAGCTTTCCCAACCAAATGCGCTGATTCACAGACCTCATCTCCTCAAAACAGTATGTATTTTAACTTAGATTCCCAGCGCGACGCGCTTGGCCTCGATGGCCTCGATCATCTTGTCGCCCAGCTTCTCGATGTCCAGCTCGACGGTGTACTTGGCCTCGACCCAGTCCTTGACGCCGTGCTCGCCCTGGAGCAGCTCGGTGACCTCGGTGGAGCCCTTGGTGTAGGGGTCCACGCCAAGGAAGGTGTCGATGCCTGTGGCGACGACGTAGTTGCCGATGGACACGGCCTTCTCGCTCATCCACTCGGGGGCGCAGCCCACCAGAGGAATCTGGGAGATGTTCCAGCCGGAATCCTTGGCGATGTCGGAAGCCAGAACCATCATACGGGAGATATCCACGCAGGAACCCATGTGCAGCACCGGGGGAATGCCCACCAGCTCGCACACGCGCTTGAGGCCGTCGCCGCAGAGCTCCTTGGCCTCCTTGTCCAGCAGGCCGGACTTGGCGGCGGCCTGGGCGGAGCAGCCGGAGACCACGATGATGATGTCGTTGGCCAGCAGCTTCTTCATCAGGGCGATGTGGGCGGTGTCGGGGCGGACCTTGGGGTTGTTGCAGCCCACCATGGCCACCGCGCCGCGGAGCACGCCGGAGTTGACGCACTCCACCAGGGGCTTGGTGGTGCCGGTGACGTCCACCTGGGTATTGGTGACGCCGTCCAGGCACTTCTTGATGGCCTCCAGGGAGTAGCCCACGGTGGCGTTGGTCTTCAGATCGGGGATGTGAACCAGATCCTGGTTGCGGTTGACAAAGTTCTCCACCGCCATGCGGACGATGGCTTTGGCGTTGTCGCCGGCGGTCTCCTCATTGAAGTGGATGAACTCGCTGTCCGGCATCCGGGCGATCTCGGAGGTGGTGATAAACTTGGTGTGGAAGCACTTCGACAGGGGGCCCAGGGCGGGGAAGATGCACTGGACGTCCACCACGATGGCCTCGCAGGCGCCGGTGAGCACCACGTTCTCCTGCTGGAGGAAGTTGCCGGCCATGGGGATGCCGTGGCGCATGGCCACCTCGTTGGCGGTGCAGCACACGCCGCAGATGTTGATGCCCTTGGCGCCCTTTTCCTTGGCCAGGGCGATCATCTCGGGATCCTGGGCGTAGAGGACGATCATCTCGGACAGGGAGGGGTCGTGGCCGTGGACCACGATGTTGACCATGTCCTTCTCCATGACCCCCAGGTTGGCGGTGGTGTCGATGGGCTTGGGGGTGCCGAAGAGCACGTCGGAGAACTCGGTGCCGCACATGGACCCGCCCCAGCCGTCGCAGAGGCCGGCCCGCAGGGCCTGGCGGATGAGCGCCTCGGGGAGAGAGGAGCAGCCCATGTGGGTCATATGCAGGGACTGGGAGACCTCGCGGTCGATGGCCCGGGGCTCGATGCCCGCGTCGTGCCACAGCTGCCGGGTGTGCTCGGGGGCACGGGAGAGGAAGCGGCAGTTGCCGAAGGGCTTGCCGTACTCCATCAGCGCGGTCTCCGCCACCTCGTGGGCCAGGTCATAGATGTCCTTGCCCTCGGTCTCGATGCCCCACTCGCCGGCGATCCTCTTGAGCTTCTCAGGATCCTTGACGGTGTAGTTGCCGCCCTCCTTGGCCTGGTAGAGGGTGTGGCAGATGCTGCGGCCGTGGTCGGAGTGGGTGGCCGCGCCGCCGGCGGTGAAGCGCAGGTAGTTGCGGGCCACGATGCCGTGGACGTCGCAGCCGCAGATGCCTCTGGGCGCCTTGGGGGTGATGCGGCAGGGACCCATGGAGCAGATGCGGCAGCAGATGCCCTCCTCGCCGAATTTGCAGTGGGGGGTCTGGTTCTTCACGCGCTGCTGCCAGGAGTCAGCGCCCACCTGACGGCCATTTTCCAGCAGCCGTTCGGTGGCGGCTTCCATTTGCTCGACAGTGATCAGTTTCATAGTCGGAATGTGGAAAACACGGACGGTGTGTTTTCGTTTCTCCTTTCTCTCCAGAAATGAAATCATCGGATCTGCGTATTGTCACATTTTTCACAATACAATGGTTACATCTTAGCAAAACCGCCGGAAAAAAGCAAGTGTAAAATCCCCCCATGGGGGACTTTTTTCGCCGGATTTGAAAATTCAGCGGAATGCCCAAAAAAAGCGGCAGGCCCCGGCGGAACTATGAAGAAAAACGCCGGTTTCTTCAAGGAAGCGCCCAATTTTTCCAGTTTTTCTAAAGATTTCCATGAAAAACCGCCCGCCGCCGCGCTTTGCCCGCGCCGCCCGCCGCAGGGGCAAAAATTTTTCGTGGAAATTTTCGCGGGAAAAATATTGTACTCTGCCCGCAAATGGCGTATACTGTCCCTGCCAGAAAAAGGGGCTCCGCCCGGAGGCGGCCCCCTGCACCACCTGACGCGGAGAGTGAAACAGCATATGGAAAAAATACTGATTATCGACGACAGCCCCCTGCAGGCCGCCCAGCTGCAGGCCATTCTGAAGGGCAGCTACGACATCACTATCTCTCAGACGGCGGAGGACGGGCTCCGCCGCGCCAGCACGGAGACCTTTTCCCTCATCCTGCTGGACGTAGTCATGCCCGGCATGGACGGCTTCACCCTTCTCAAGAAGCTGCAGGAGGAGATCATCACCCAGAGCATCCCGGTGATCCTGATCACCAGCCTGTCCGACATCGAGGATGAGCAGTACGGGCTGACCCTGGGAGCGGTGGACTACATCACCAAGCCCTTCAGCCCCCTGATCGTCGAGGCCCGGGTCAACACCCACATCAAGCTCTACAACTACCGCAAGCAGGTGGAGCTCCAGTCCCGCACCGACCAGCTCACCGGCATCGCCAACCGCCGCCAGCACGACCACTACAGCGTGGTCAAGTGGAGCGAGGCCGCCCGGCTCCAGGTGCCCTTCTCCGTCTGCATGTTTGACATCGACCACTTCAAGGTCTTCAACGACACCTTCGGCCACCCCGCCGGCGACAGGGCCATCGCCGCCGTGGCCAAGACCGCCTCCTCCTATCTCCAGCGCACCACTGACTTTATGGCCCGCTACGGCGGGGAGGAGTTCGTGGCCTTCCTCATGGGCGACAGGTCGGACCAGGCCTTCGCGCACCTGAAAAAAATCCGCCAGGCCATCGAGGACCTCCACATCCCCCACAACCCGTCCGTGTCCAAGTGGGTCACCGTCAGCATCGGCGGCGTTACCGTCGTCCCGCGCTCGGACAGCTCCTACGCCTCCTATTTGAAGATCGCGGACACCATGCTGTACGACGCCAAAAAATTCGGCCGCAACCGGGTCGTCTGGGCCGACGAGAAGGCCAAGCAGCTGCTGGAGAAATAGACCGCGCTACATAAGCAAAAAGCCGCCCGCCCCTGCTCCAGGGGCGGGCGGCTTTACTCCTATTTTACAAACTGCTCGATGGCCCGGTTCAGCTCCTCGATGGCAGCCAGATCCTGGCACTTCACCGCGTCCACCACGCAGTGCTCCAGGTGGTCCTTCAAAATCACCTTGCCGGTGTTGTTGATGGCGCTGCGCACCGCCGCCAGCTGCACCAGCACCTCCGAGCAGTCCCTGCCCTCCTCCACCATGGCCTTCACCCGCTCCAGGTGGCCGATGGCCCGGGCCAGCCGGTTGACCACCGCCCTGGTCTGGGTGTGGCTGTGGGTGTGGCCGTGGGCGTGCTCGTGGGGTACGCCGTGCTCGTGCATATAGGCGTGCTCCTGTTCTTCTCTCATGGGACCCGCCCCCTTTCTGCCGTAGTGTGCCCAATACCTGCGTATTGTACCAGACCCGCCCCGAAACCGCAAGCCCCGCCGGGGGATGTCCCGCGCAAAAGGCCGGCGCACGGGGTCTCACAGGCTGCCTATGTACCCGCTTATGACAGACGCCTCTCGAAGTTGCTGGAGACGTGGACCCCCTCCTGGACGATAAAGAACGCCTTGGGATCAATCTGCCGCAGGGCCTCCCGAAGATCGTCGATCTCGTACTTGTTCATACACACGCACAGGATATGGGTGGCCTCCCCGGTATAGACCCCCTTGCCCTCCCAGCGGGTGACGCCCCGGTGGAGGTTGTCCATGATGAACCGGTCCAGCTCCGGCTGCTCCTTCTTGGTGAAGATCAGCACCTGCACCGTCACGCTCTGCCGGTGGGCCCGGTCGATGGCCATAGCGTTGAAGATGGTGTTCAGCGCCGAGTAGATCAGGATGGACAGGTCAAAGAGCACTCCGCAGGTGATGAACAGCGCCGCGTTGAAGGCCAGGTTGAACCGCCCGATGGTGGTCTTCACCCCCCGCTTGGCCAGATACAGCCCCAGCAGGTCCAGCCCGCCGCCGCAGCAGCCGCTGGTGAGGGCCAGCCCCGACCCCACCCCGGAGATCACGCCCCCCAGCAGGCAGCCGGTGAGCATGTCCTCCACCAGGGGCGCGGGGGGAATGGGCACGATACTGGTGAAGACGGTGTAGGCCATGGAACAGATGAGGGTATTGCGGAAAAACACCCGCCCCATAGACCGGTAGGCCAGAATCAGCAGGGGAACGTTGAAGGCCAGCAGGATGACCCCCGCGAAGTCGAAGGTCATGGTCTTGACGCCCAGGACCATCAGCACCAGCGAGCGCAGCAGCTGGCACAGCCCCATCAGCCCCCCGGTGAACAGCCCCAGGGGCACCACGAACAGATTGACCCCCAGCGCGTAGATCAAGGCCCCCGTCACGGCCATGGCGATCCTGCCCCAGCCGCTCTTCATGGCAGTTTTCATATGGCAGATGTCCTCCTCCTGCGGACGATCCGGCCCGCAAGAGTAAGTGTACCAGATCACAGGCTGTATTGCAAGTACCTTTTCAGCCGTTCTCTCCCCCGGGCCAGGGTCCGGGAAACGGTGGACTTGGTGATCCCCAGGCGGGCGGCGATCTGGGGCATGCTCAGGCCCAGGTCGTAGTAGAGATGGATCATCTCCGCCTGCCGCCCGGTGAGCTCCGCAGAGCGCACCCGCCGCAGGTTCCGGCGCAGGCGCTCGAGCTGCTCGCTGTTGTCCTCCCCGTTCTCCCGCTCCCAGGCGGCCAGGTCCCCCATGAACTCGTTGTCCCGGCGTACAATCGCCGGCTGTACCCTGTTACGCGCGCCGGCCATCCGCGCCCCGCCTCCTCTCATAGTAGCGCTCCAGCGTCCGGGCTGTCTCCGTGGTCTCCCTGTGGAGGGTGCGCAGATCCCGGATTCTCCGCTCCAGCCGGAGCTGCTCCTCCGGCTCCGCCCCCCTGGCCAGCTCCCGCAGGGCGGCGATCCGCAGCCGGATCAGCTCCGCGCTCTGCCGGTAGCCGGCGGCCATGCGCAGCAGCGTCATCGTCCCGCCTCCCCCGCCTTCAGCCGGAAGGGGGCCAGCTCCTCCAGCGCCCGCCTTCCCGCGCACCCCTCGCACAACAGCGCCCCCCACAGCCGCCAGCACGCCTCGCCGGGGTACAGCTCCCCGCCGCACCGGGCGCACACGCCCGCCGGCGCCCGCCGCTGGGGGTCCGGATTCGTCCTATGTACAGCTTTCAAAAAATTTTTCCTCCCCATGTAAAAATCATGCTTGACAAATTGGGAGAAGTCTGGTAATATACAACACGTTGCTGAGACATGCTGGTATAGCTCAGTTGGTAGAGCAGCTGATTTGTAATCAGCAGGTCGGGGGTTCGAGTCCGTCTACCAGCTCCAGCTTTTTCCCCACAAGCAATGCAATTATGGGAGACCTTTTGGTGGTACCTACATGGGAGCGTTCCCGAGTGGCCAAAGGGGGCAGACTGTAAATCTGTTGTCGACGACTTCGGTGGTTCGAATCCACCCGCTCCCACCAAAGCAGAAGACGCCGTGCCGTTGGCACGGCGTCTTCTGCTTTTGGGAGCAGGCCCCGGTTCGGCCGCGCCTGGCCCGCAGCCCTCGCCGGACCGGACAGGCATGTCCACCACAGATTGTCTCTCCTCCTATTCCCGGCCCTTCGCTCCCCCCCATCTCCTTTCCCGGCCCGCCGCCGGTCCCCATATTTAGGAACAATCGTTCCTTTCATGGCATATACTAGCACATATATTCTTTAATGTCAACAGTGAATTTCAAGATTTCAGAAATTATTTTTTAGTATACAGTTATACTGTAATTATTGGGTAGGGGAGGCGCACGCCATGAGCTTTGGACAGAGACTGCGGGACCGCCGCAAGGAGCTGGGCATCAGCCAGGGGGAACTGGCCAAGGCCCTGGGGATCAGCGTCTCCGCTGTCAGCAACTACGAGACGGGACTGAACGCCATGCGGGAGGACGTGCTGCTGCGGCTGTTCCACGTCTTGCAGGTGGAGCCCAACTACCTCTACCAGGACGACTTCGAGAGCCGGCAGCTGACGCTGTCGGCGGAGGAGGAGCGGCTGGTGCGGCGGTACCGGGCCCTGCGGGTGCCGGGCCGCCAGGCCCTCAGAGCGGTGGCCGACTCCCTGGCGGCCTGCCAGGAGGAGCTGGAGGCGGAGACCCCGGAGCAGGACCTGCGGCAGATCCCCCTCTACCGCAGCCCCGCGGCGGCGGGCTACGCCGCCCCGGTGTTCGGCGAGGACTTCGACTATATCGACGTCACCGGCCAGGTGCCCCAGGGGGCGGAGTTCGCCGTGCGCATCCAGGGGGACTCCATGGAGCCCTTCATCCTGGACGGTTCCACCGTCTACGTCAACCGGGACCCCCTGTCCAACGGGGATGTGGGCATCTTCTGCGTGGACGGCGAAATGCTCTGCAAGCAGTACCTCCGGGACCGCCTGGGCATCGTCTACCTCTTCTCCCTCAACCGTCTCCGCTCCGACGCCGACGTGGTTCTGCCCCGCAGCAGCGGCCGGACCATGGTCTGCTTCGGGCGGGTCATCCTGCAGGAGCGGGTGGGGCTGCCGGGCAGGGCCGGCGAACAGCCTTTTTCTTGAAAGGAAAAGGCTCCAGAAGAACGTTTATTGGCACTGCGGCGGCTTTATATAAGAACTCCTTTTATGTCGGAGCGGCGGGAAGCGAACGCTTCCCGCCGCTTTACAGCGCCAGCGTCATGTCATACCACACGTCCCCGCCGTGGACGGAGGCGGAGACGCCCTGGCTGGCAAAGCCGAAGCTGGCGTAGTAATCCAGCCGCCGGGCCAGGCAGGTGAGAACGACGGCCCTGCGGCCCTCCCGCCGGGCCTGGGCGATGAGGGCGTCCAGCAGGGCCCGGCCATAGCCCCGCCCCTGGAAGTCCGGGTGGACCGCCAGGCTGAACACGGACTGCACGGCCCCATCCGGCCGGTGGCAGGCGGCAGAGGCGAACATGTCGTCGGTGATGGCGGGGGCGTCGATCACCGCCCCCATGGCGTAGCCCACCGTCACGCCCCCCGCCTCCCCCAGGAGGATGTGGCCGGGATAGGCGGCGATGCGCGCCCGGATGGCCTCCCGGCTGGCGGCCTTCTCCGGCGGAAAGCAGGCCGCCTCAATGGCGGCGATGCGGTCCAGATCCTCCGGCTCCGCGGTACGGATGGTCAGCTCCCCGGCGGCCAGCCCGCCCCAGAACCGGTCCGAGGAGCAGACGGCGGCCCCCACGTTGGCCATGTCCAGCATGTTGGCGCGCTGAATCTCCGGGGTGTTGGAGGAGCAGCAGTCCTCCAGCACCACCGCCCGGTAGTCCAGAGAGATGGCGTCGTAGCAGGTGGTGCGGATGCAGTTGGGAGTGGTGGTGCCGGTGAGCAGCACCGTGTCCACCCCCAGCCGCCGCAGCAGCAGGTCCAGCCCGGTGTGGAAAAAGGCGGAGTACCGGGGCTTAATGATCTCGTAATCCGTCCCGCAACGCCCGAACTCCGGCGGATTCTCCACGGAGATCGGCCCCGTGCTCCCCGGCGTCAGGGGCTTCCCCCCCTGCTCCCACACCTGGAGGCGGGTTTTTTCCACGTCGCTGCCGTCGGCCCGGTAGGCCCGGTTGACGAACACCACCGGCCATTTCGCCCGCCGGCAGGCGGCGATCATCCGCGCGCAGGCGGGCACCGTGGCCCTGGCTCCCTTGATGCAGAGGGGGGACTCCGGGTTCAGAAATCCGTTCTGCATGTCAATGATAATGAGTGCTGGATGCATGGCCTTACTCCTTTCTTTGCCGCCGGCGGCTCACACCGCCAGCTCCACCAGAAACACCACCCCGCAGCAAACCACCGCCACGGCAAACAGACTCCCGCCCCGCCAGGCCAGGAGGGCCCCCGCCGCCAGGGCCAGCGCCCCCGCCAGAGGGCTCTGGGTGGCCTCCACAATGGCGGGGAAGGTCATCACCGCCAGTGTCACGTAGGGGACGTAGTAGAGGAAGGACCGCAGGGTCCGGTTGGTGATCTCCCGGCGGATGAGCGCCAGGGGGGTGACCCGGATGAGGTAGGAGACCCCGGCGGAGATGAGGATGTACAGCCAGATGTTCTTCATGGCGCTACCTCCTCCGTCCCCGCGGGGTCCACCGGGAAGAGGACGGCCGCCGCCAGGGAGATGACCACGGTGAGCGCGATGGTCCTGACCCCCGGCGGCGCCGCCAGGGCCCAGCGCCCCGCCAGAAAGCTGGCGGCGAAGCTGACGAGCACCAGGGCCAGGATCACCCGGCTCTTCCGGGCCGGGGGCACGATGATGGCCAGGAACATGCCGTACAGCCCCACGCTCAGCGCGCTCACCAGACGGGCCGGCAGGGCGCTGCCGGCGGCGACGCCGAAGAAGGTGCCCAGCCCCCAGCCGGGGAGGGCCACGGACACCGCCCCGTAGGTGTACCAGGGGTTCAGCCGGCCGGGGAAGGCGATGGACACGCCGAAAATCTCGTCCGTCACATCGTAGGCCACCAGCATCCGGTGGACCAGGGGCGTGTCCGGGGCCAGCTTCTGACTGAGGGCGCAGCTCATCAGCAGGTAGCGGGCGTTGGCCACCAGGGTCATCACCGCCACCTCCCAGTACCCCGCCCCGGCGCTCACCAGGGAGAACACCGCGTACTCCCCGGCGGAGGCGTTGTTGGTCAGGCTCTCCACCATAGCCTGGAGAGCGCTGAAGCCGGCGTTCCGGGCGGCGATGCCCAGAGTGAAGGCCACGGCGAAGTACCCCAGGGCGATGGGCATCCCATCCCGGACGCCCCGGCGGAAACAGGTTTGGTTGCTTTCCACGGAAATATCCTCCGATTTCAGGTTCGCCTGTCATTATATCCCTTTTAGCACATAAGTCAAGACATCGGGAGAATATCCGGGAACAGCCGGCGGCCGGCGCGCCCCAATAGCCGCGGAGGGAAGCTGCGCAGTTGTGCGCAGCTTCCCTCCCGGTTTACAGAATGAGACGCGGGGAGCGCCGCTCCGGCGGCTCCCTAGATGTTGATTCCCGCATACCGCCCCTTCAGAAGCGCCACCAGCTCCGCATACTTCTCCCGGCTGAGCAGAATCTCCCCCTCGTAGCCCTTGAACCGTATCCCGTAATTTTTGGCCTCGTTGTCCGCCCGGACGGCGGCCACCTGGGACAGATTGACGATGAAGGATTGATAACAGCGGTAGAATCCGCAGCCCTCCAGCATCTCCTCCAGTTGATTCATGGTGTACCCCAGCAGGGAGATCTCCTGCCCGTCGGTGGCGACGATGCGGTTCTTCCGGTTACTGCGTTCAATGAAGAGAATATCGCTGAGCCGGGTCAACTGATAACCGCTGCGGGTCTTGATCATGATGCTGCGGTTAGACACCTCCCGCTTGGCCTGCTGAAGGTCAAACACATAGCGCAGCCGGTTGACCAGCGACTGGAGCGCCAGAGGATCAAAGGGAACCAGCAGATACCCGGCGCACTGGCACCGGTAGGCGTTGTATGCCCATTCCACCGTATTGGAATAGATCACCACCTGGATATGGGGATGGCTCTGCCCCAGGACGGCGGCCAGATGCTCCCCGCCGCTGGTAACGCGGGGGTCGGCGGGCTGGTGGTTGGCAAAGATAACATCCACCTCGTTGGACTGGACATATTCAACAGCCTCCTCCGTGGTCTGTGCGGTCCCGGCTATCCGGAAGCATTGGAAGACGTGCAGCATGACTGCCAGCTCGCCCCGCAGACGCTGGTCGCTGTCCACCAGCAGGACTTTCATCTCCACGATCCGACCCTCCCCGCCTTTTATTCTGCCTGACCAACGGCCCGGAACGCCTGCTCCAATGCGCCTGAATCGCCCTCATAGAAATCCAGCAGCAGCGCGAAGGGGCCGTTGGGGACAGGACTCACGATATGTCCGTTGCCGTAGAGGTTAATAAACCCCTCCGCCTTCAGGCTCTTGTAGGCGGTCTCCTCCTGGCTGCCCTCCTGTAGGTTGTCCAGATCCCACCAGTAGAATTCCGCGCCGCTGATTTTACGGGCATCGGTGCACACGCCGTCGCTGGCCAGGGAGATGGCGGCAGACGGGTCGTCAACGAGCCCCTGGGCTGCAATCTCAGCCAGGACCTCATCCATGGTCATATCCCAGATGGGGGCGTCCGGGGCCTCCCCCTCGCCCGCCAGTCCCGCAGGCGGGACAAATTCCGGCAGCATCCCCACGTAGACCATCACCCCCGCGAAGCCCAGAATCAGCAGGGTGGAAAAGAGGATCGTAAAGCGCTTCATCGTACTGCCTCCTCTCCCGCCAGGGCGCAGCCCTGGAGCTCCAGATAGTTGCGGTATGTCGGGCTGGTCCTCAGCAGCTCGTCGTGGGTACCGGCGGCCTCCAGAGAGCCGCAGGCCAGCACAATGATGTAGTCCGCGTCCATTACAGAGCGCATGTCGTGGGCCACCACCACCACGGTCCGGCCCTTCATGTGCTCACGGACCGTGCGGAAGATGGTCATGTCGCTCTTGTGGTCCAGGCTGGCCCCCGCTTCGTCCATGAGGAGATAGCGCGGATCCGTCAGCAGCGTCCGGGCGATGGCCACCCGCTGGCGCTGCCCGCCGGAGAGCAGGGACCCGCCCACGCCCACATCCGTGTCGTAGCCCTGGGGCAGCTCCCGGATGAAGCCGTCTGCGTCGGCCAGCCGGGCCGCCTGAAACACCGCCTCATCCTCCACCGTGCCGGACACTCCGTAGGTGATGTTATCACGTATGGAGCCGGAAAACAAGGGATTGTGCTGCAAAATATAGCCGAACTGCCGGCGCAGCCGGGCGGGCTTCACCTCGTCCGCGGCGGCGGCGCCCAGACGGATGCGCCCGCTGTCCGGCTGATAGATGCCCTGGAGCAGCTTGAGCAGGGTGGACTTGCCGGAGCCGTTGCTGCCGATGATGGCGGTGACCTTCCCGGCGGGGATGGTGAGGCTCAGGTCGTGGAGCACCGGCTGCTGGGGAATGTACCCGAAGCTGACCCGCTCCAGCACGATGTCCGCATTCCCCTGGTTCTCCGGCAGCTCGAAGCCGGCCTCCGGGTCCTCCTCCGGGCCGCCCAGCAGGACGCCCACGTACTGCATGGCGCCCTGGGTGCCCTTGAGGCTCTGGTAGTGGGTCAGGATCTCCGCCTGGTACTGGTCCACCTTCCCCTTGTAGGTGGTAAAATCGTTGATTCCCGTATCCGGCATCTGCCCCTTACGGATCATGTCGGAGCCGAAGATGGCGATGGCGACGCTGCCGATGGTGGTATACAGGGTGTTGGAGAATATCTGCAGGACCTCCATGAAGGCGTAGTACAGGTCCGCCTTGTACCGCTCGTCGATGGCCCGCAGGCCCTCCTCCATCTCCAGCTCCTCCATGGCCTGGGCCTTGACGTGCTTCACGGCGGAGATGTGTTCGGAGAAGAACTCTGTCATGGTGTTCAGGCTCTCATACCGCCGGAGCATCATGCGGTACTGCAGGCGGCCCACCAGGGCGAACACGCCCACGGCCAGCGGGACCAGCAGCAGCATGTAGGCGGAGAGCCTGGCGTTGAACTTCGCCATCTCCACGCAGCAGCGGGCGAAGCCGTAAACGGAGGATACGGTGGCGAAGATGGTGTGGATCACCTGGCTGGCCTGGGTGATGTCGTTGACAACGCCCGAGATCAGGGAGGAGGGCTGGCGGCGCTCTACCTCCCCCATGGGCAGGTGGAGGATCTTGCGCCAGAGCAGCTTTCTGGCCCGGTACGTCACCTTCTGGGTGCCGTACTCGTCGCAGATATTGATCCCCATGGAGATGGCGGAGGTCAGCACCGTCATCAGAGCATAGCCGATGATGACGCCGTTGTACAGCTCGCCCTTGTTGATCTGGATGACGTACTTGGAGGCGGCCAGCACCACCTCCGTGTTCACCAGGCCGAGGAGCAGAGAGATCAGAAACAGCCACCAGGGGATGGGAAAGCGTGTGTAAAAGCTGATGTAGGAGCGGAAGGAGAACTTCTCCCTTGCGCGCCCTTCCGTTTGACCGCTTCGCTTCATGTCAGTTCTCCTCCTCCCCGTTTTCCATCATTTCCCGGCAGTAGAGGTTGGTGGAGAGGATGTGCTCCCGCTCCCCGGCGGCCTCCACCCGCCCGTCCCGCAGGACGACCACATAGTCCGCGTTGGCGATGGTCTGGGCGTCGTGGGCCACGTACACCACCGTCCTGCCCGCCATGGCGGTGCGGATGCTGGCCCAGACGCCGGCCTTGCCGTCAATGTCCATGGCGGCGGTGGCCTCGTCCAGCAGCAGGCAGTCCGGCCTCTTCAGCAGGGCCCTGGCCACGGAGAAGCGCTGGCGCTGGCCGCCGGAGAGGCTGGCGCCGCTCTCGCCCACCGGCGCGTCGTACCCCAGGGGCTGGCGGCGGACGTAGTCCAGAATGCCCACAGCGGCGCAGGCCTCGTCCAGCTCCTCCTCCGAGGGCGTCCGGCCCAGGCCGTGCAGGAGATTGCTCCGGATGGTCCCGGCGTACATGACGCTCTCCTGGGTCACATACCCCAGGGCCCGGCGGAAGCTGGCCAGGGAGTAGTCCGCAGCGTCCCGCCCGCCCACACGGATCGTGCCGCCGGCCAGGGGGTAGAGCCGGTCGATCAGGTTCAGGAGCGTGGTCTTGCCAGAGCCGGAGGGGCCGACAACTGCGGTGATCCGCCCGGCGGGGATGTCCAGATCCAGCCCCTGGAACAGGGGTGTGCCGCCGAAGGAGAAGTCCACCTTCTCAAAGCGGATGCCGCCGGCGGGGGAGCCCATGACCTCCCCTGTATCCAGATCCTCCGAGCGCTCGTCCATGATCTCGGTCACCCGGTCCACCGAGCCCTGGACCTGCTTGAAGGTGGTCCAGTATCCGCAGTAGGCGCTCAGGATGTTGGTCAGCTGGACGGCAAATCCATAGTAGGCGATCCACTGGGTGAGCTCCAGCGCCCCGGAGGCGTAAAAGCCGCGCCCCACAAGGATGATGACCACGGTCTGCAGGGCCGTGGCGATGGCGCTGATGGGCAGGGACAGGCCCGTGATCCAGATATTCATCCCGGCGGCCCTGTAGCTGGCCCGCATGTGCCCCTCCCCGACGGCGGCCTCCTTCTCCTCGGCGCCCATGGACTTGATGAGCATGAGGTTGTTGGTGCGCTCCGCGATGGCGGCGGTCAGCTGGGCGTTGCGGCGGTTGATGAGGTCCTGCACGCCGAACTTCAGGCGGCCCATGATGAAGCTGATGAGGATGTTCACCGGCAAAATCGCTACCAGGGACCACATCAGGGCCCCGTCATAGCTGGAGATCTTCCGCAGGATCACAAAGCTGGAGTAGGCGGTGGTCAGCACGGCCAGAAACACCCGCATGACAAGGCCGCTGATGCTGGAAATATCGGTGGTGATCCGGCTGAGGAGCTCCTTGGGGTTGTTGGTCTCGTAGAACCGCAGGGGCAGGCGCACCGTTTTGCACCAGACCATCCGCCGCAGGTTCCGGTCCATGCGGGCCTCGCAGAGATTGGCCAGCAGTCCGCTGACGGAGCCGAGCACCAGGCTGAGAAGCTGGTAGAACAGATAGGGCAGCACCACCGCCGTCAGGCCCACGTTTCCGGCAAAAAGGGCGGCGCTGTATTCCGTGGAGCTGACGCCCACGTTGGCAATGACCACGCTGGCGGCCAGGTAGGCGGCGATCCACAGGTAGGGCAGGCGCGCCTTGCCCAGCATGAGGAAAAACCGCCGGAAGCTGCCGTATTTCTTTCGGAAAATCGCACTGGAATCCATTTTCTTCCTCCTTTGCGGCGAATAGACAAAAGGCCCCGCTTTATTGAACCGGAATAAAGCGGGGCAGGGCGTGTGTTATTTGCCGGCCAGAGCGCTGAAGTCCGCCAGGACGGCGTCCTTCTGGGCGTAGCCCTCGGCAAAGGCCACGGCGAAATTGCCGCTGCAGGCGGCCGTGGGCAGTACGGCCGCGCCGCCCATGTAGACGATCACTCCGCCGTTCATGGCGATATTCTGGAAGCAGGAGGCGTAGGCCTCGGAGGGCGCAGCGGAATCCCACCACATCAGCCACAGCCCGTCGTAGTCCTGGGCCTTGTCGGCGAAGGGCACGAAGGGCATGTCCCCGCCGGTGTTGTCGGTGACGTAGCCCGCCGTGGTCAGCATATCCACCGGCGCGGCGTCCTTGGCGATATAGCCCTTGGCGGTGAGATAGGCGACCATCTCATCGTATGTACAGGTCTGGGGGTCAACGGTCTTCGCACCGCCGCAGGCGGCAAGGCTGAGGGTGAGCATCAGTGCCAGCAGAGCGCAGAGGGTACGTTTCGCGGTGTTCTTCATGGGATAAAGACCTCCTTGTGATTTGGAATGGATTGATTGTAGCATACAGGAAAACGCCGGAAAAGCGGCCCTGTCAATCTTGTCCGAAAGAGCGCCTATTTTGTCCCGGTTTACGCATACATATATTGGGCGATCACATCCTTCACCGCCTGGGGCTGCATGACGCCCACGTGGCTGGCCACCAGCTCCCCGTCCTTGTAGAAATGGATGGTGGGCACGGCGGTGATCTGGTACTCCGCCGCGATCTCGGGATTCTCGGTGGTGTTGAGCTTGACGATGTTCAGGAAGGGGATTTCCGCCTCAATATCCTCCAGAATCTTGGAGAACAGCTTGCAGGGGACGCAGGTCGTGCCGTAAAAGTCGGCAATCACGAAGTCCTCCCCGATCAGGTCCTTGAAATTGGTCTTGTCCGCCGTCTGAATCGCCATGGTGGCATCCTCCTTTAATAAAATTCTTTGATGTACGCCGTCAGCACCGTACAGGCGTGCCCGGCGTATTCGTCGAAGATAAAGTTCTCGTAGGTGTTGGCCGCCCGGGCGTTTTCCTCGGACACATGCCAGGTTTTGGTGTAGTCCGCGATGAACGCCTCATACGCCGCCTCCCCGGGCTGGAAGCCGTCCTCCTGGGCGTACCAGCGGCCCAGCAGGTACCGGCACAGCCTGTCCCAGCTCTCAAACTGGGTCATGGCCACCAGCTCGTGGTAGCTCTCCACGGGAATGCGGCCCCGGAACTGCTGGGCGGTCATCTCCTCCAGAACCATTCCCTCCTGGCGGCACAGCGTCCGGCACCGGTCCAGCTCCCGGTTCACCACCGCGGCCCAGTCCTCCCGGCACAAAACGAATTCGGAGCCGCTGATGACGTCCCGCGTGAGCCGGCGCAGCGGCTCATAGAGGTTCTGCTGGAAAGCGGCCTCCTTCTGCTGGGCCAGCAGATAGGCCCGGTAATCCGCCACGGTGCGCACACCCTCCAGCCCCAGCTTCTCCACCATCTCGTCGCTGGGCGCGGGGACCACGCGGTTCATCACGCCCGTCAGGGTGAGGGACACCCTGCCCTCCGGCAGGTCCAGCTCCCCGGTCTCCCCCACGCTCATGCCGGCGGCGAGCGCCTCCAGCTCCCGGTGGAACATCCCGCTCCCGGCCACAAAGCGGACCTTCTCCCTGTGAAACCGGGGACAGTCCGATACAAGGCGGCACACCACCTGATCCCCGGAGGCGGCCGTCCTGCCCTCCTCCCAGCGGATATACGGGTTGGTCAGACGGCGCAGCTCCGTCTCCAGCGCCTCTTCGTCCGGCGCAAAGGGCGTCAGCAGCGGCCTCACGTCTATCTCCCGGTAGTCCTTGACCTGCAATACCTTTGATTTCATGTCGTTCCTCCCCTATTTGGATGTCGAGCCCGCGGCCTTCAGATAGTCCCACGCGCTGTGCAGGGCCACGTTGCCCTCGCCGGCGGCCTTGACGTACTGGTAGGGCCGCCCCGTGCAGTCCCCGGCGGCAAAGCAGCCCGGCAGGTTGGTCCGCTGCTGCCGGTCCACCTGGATGTGCCCCCCCTCCGCCGCCAGTCCCGGCAGAAGAGCCGCCGGCGCCACGCAGGAGCGCAGGCAGAATACGCCGTCCACCGCCGCCGTCTCGCCGCCGCAGACGACGCCCGCCACCCGGTCCTCCCCCAGAATCTCCGTGGGATAGCCCTCCATGCGGCGCACATTCTCCCGGCGGACGCCGCAGCCCTTGTAGCCGGCGAAGAGGAGCACCTCTGCGGCCAGCTCCGCCAGAAACACGACCTCCTCCTCCAGCGACGGGTCCGTGCAGACCACCGCGATCCGCTTCCCCCGGTACAGCGCCCCGTCACAGGTGGCGCAGTAGCTGACGCCCCGGCCCAGCAGCCGGCTCTCGCCGGGAATCTCCCGGCTGCCGGACACGCCGGTGGCCAGGATCACAGCTCTCCCCTCGTACATCTTCTCGTTGACCAGGGCGGTGTAGTACCCGCCCATGTCGTAAACGGCGTTCACCCGCTCCTCCAGGACAGAGATCCCCAGGCCGTCGATCTGGCGCAGAAAGGCGTCGCGCATCTCCCCGCCGGACACCGCCGGAAGGCCGGGGTAGTTCATAATGCGCTCCGCCTTTTCAATTTTGCCGCTGAGCGACCTGGAGCCGAACCAGAGAAAATCCAAATTGCGCGCCTTCGCGCTCAGCGCGGCGGAAACGCCGGCCGGTCCGCTGCCGATAATGAGCAAATCGTACATACGCCCCATTCCTCCCGGTGTTTTTTGTGGTTGTCTGCTTTCACCATACAGTTTTTTGGAGCAAAATCAAGACCGTCTGCCTATTCCGCCCCGGAAACGGTTTATTTTGTACCACCGGAACGGGACGGCCGGGCGAAGAAACCACATAGACGGCGGCGGGGGACAAATTAGCAGGGAAATGGACAGAATAAGCAAACCGCCTTGCGGCGGCAGAAAAAACTGATATAATGGTGAGAACAAACCCGGCGGAAACCCGATTTCTAATCATTCTACAATCATGAGGAGGGCCATTATGGAACCAAACAGCATTCTTCACAACTTTGCCGTCCTGTCCTGTCAGAGAGTGGACGAGCTGGAGGCGGCTCTCTGGCAGATGGAGCACCGGACGTCCGGCGCGCGGCTGGTGTGGCTGGAGCGGGCGGAGGAGAACAAGACCTTCGGCATCGCCTTCCAGACCCAGCCCTGGGACGACACCGGAGTATTCCACATTCTGGAGCACTCCGTACTCTGCGGCTCGGCGCGGTATCCGGTGAAGGAGCCCTTTGTGGAGCTGATGAAGAGCTCCCTCAACACCTTTCTCAACGCCATGACCTTCCCGGACAGAACCTTCTATCCCGTGTCCAGCCGGAACGACCAGGATTTTATCAACCTCCTGCGGGTCTACATGGACGCTGTCCTGCATCCGCAGATCTACGACAGGCCGGAAATTTTCGGCCAGGAGGGCTGGCACTACGAGCTCGGCGAGGACGGCGGCCTCTCCTGCAAGGGCGTGGTGTTCAATGAGATGAAGGGGACCTTTTCCTCGCCGGATGCCCTTATGGAGCGCGAGCTGAACCGCCTCCTGTTCCCGGACACCTGCTACCGCTTCGTCGCCGGCGGCGACCCGGAGCACATCCCGGAGCTGACCTACGAGCAGTTCACCGCCGCCCACAGCCGTCTCTATCACCCCTCCAATTCCTACATATTCCTGGACGGCCGCCTGGACATCGAGGCCGTTCTCCGCATCCTGGACGGCGAGTTCCTCTCCGGCTATGAGCGCCGTCCCGGTCCGGGACCAATCCCGTTCCAGCGGCCTGCCGGCGGGGGCGAGTCCGTCATCTGCTACGAGCTCTCCCCCCAGGAGAGCCTGGAGGGGCGGTCCAGGCTGGCGGACGGCTTCGTCGCCTGTACCTACCGGGACCGGGAGACGCTGACGGCGCTGCGCGCACTGGCGGACGTGCTCTGCGGGGACAACCAGGCCCCCCTGAAGCGGCTGCTTCTGGAGAGCGGCCTGGCCCAGGATGTCCGGCTGGAGCTCCACGACGGCATACAGCAGCCCTGGGTCACGCTGGAAGCCCGGAACATCGACGGGAGCAGAGCCGGCGAGGTGTCCGCCGCCCTCCGGTCAGAGCTGGAGCGGCTGGCCCGGGAAGGCCTGGACCGGCGGCGGATTCTCGCCGTGCTGGACAACCTGGAGTTTGAGGCCCGGCAGCGCGACTACGACCGGATGCCCCAGGGCCTGATTCTGGGCTTCCAGGTGCTGGAGAGCTGGCTCTACGGCGGCGAGCCGGGGGCGAATCTCAGCGTGGGAAACCTCTTCGACGATCTGCGCCGCAAATGCGGGGAGGGATATTTTGAACGCCTGCTGGAGCAGGTCCTGCTGCAGAATTCCCACCGCTGCCGGGTGCTGATGCACCCCTCCCGCACCGCCGGGCAGGAGCGCCAGGACCGGGAGGAGGCCCGCCTCCGCGCCGTCCGGTCGGCATGGGGCGAGGGGGACATCGCCGGCGTGCGCCGGTACCAGGCGGGCCTCGCCGCGTGGCAGGACGCGCCGGACACGGCGGAGCAGCTTGCCGCCATCCCCAGGCTGCGCCTCGACCAGGTGCCGGCGGAGCCGGAGCGGCTGCCCTCGGCGGAGGAGACCGTAGCCGGCACGGCCCTCCTGCTCCACTCCCTGCCCACCAACGGGATCACCTATCTAAACCTCTATTTCGCGCTGGACGATCTCTCCCCGGACGAGCTGGCCTGCGCCGCCTTCCTGGCCCGGCTGTTCGGCTCTCTGGACACCCGCTCCTACCCGCTGGCGGACCTCCACCGGGAGATGCGTTCCCTCTTCGGCGGCATTCAATTTTCCATCGAGGCCTATGGGCAGCGCGGCGGCCCGGACCGCTGCCGGACCTTCCTGTGCGCCGCGTGCAGCGTGCTGGACGCAAAGCTGGAAAAGGCGCTGTCATTCCTGACGGCGTTTTTGACGGAGCAGCGCTGGGACGACCAGGACCGGGTGCTGGCGTGCCTGCGCCAGCACCGGACGGCCATGGCCGAGCAGACGGTCATGGCGGGGCACAGCGCCGCCAT
>CAJTOM010000021.1 GCA_910577915.1 uncultured Oscillospiraceae bacterium | reverse complement strand
CAAACAAAAAGTAACCAAAAAGTTGCCAAAACCGGAGGTTTTGGATTCCTCATGTGTTTGATTTGTTTTGCGCCCGAGGCTAGGTCTGTCCTGTCTAAATCAGTACCGACCGCTTCCCCGGACTTCTGCGTCTGTTTGGGAGTGTTCTTAGGGCAGTGCCAATACCTGGGGGAACAGACTGCACAGCCTCTCTGACATGCGCCGCAGGAAGGGGTACGGACTCCTTTTTGAAGATTTACGCGAATCTTTCAATAGTGCGTTCCCCGTTGCTGGCTCTACCCCTTTGAAAGGCCGGCAGGCGGAGTCCTTCAAGTACCAATCCCCTAGATCAGAACCCCGAAGGATTTGCTCATTCACGTGGCACCCAATCCATCAAAGATTCCACCCAATCCCCGTAAATCCCCCGCCGAGGCGGTCCGCCCAAAGGGCGGCCCCGAGAGGGAGGTCTGGAACCCCCGGTTCCAGCGATTTTTTGGTTACTTTTTGTTCGCACAAAAAGTAACCGCAGGGCGTGGGGCCGCGTAGGCCCCACAGGCTGTAGGGCTGCGCCGCAGCCCCCCTCGCGCCCGGCGGGCGCGCCGCCTACAGGCTGTCCGGCGTATACTCTCCGAACCCCTCTCCCAGCACCTCATGCGCCTCGCAGACAATAATAAACGCATTGCGGTCAATGGCCGTCACCGCCGCCTTGATGGCGGCAATCTGACTCCGCTTGAAGGCGCACAGCACCACCTGCTTCTCGTCGCCGCTGAACCCCCCCTTCCCGTTGAGGAGCGTCACCCCCAGATCCATGGTCAGGAGCTGCCGGGCCACCTCGCCGCTCCGGGAGCTGATGATGTAGGCGATCTTGGCATTGACGGAGCCATAGACCAGCGCGTCCATGGCCAGGCTGGAGATGTACATGGCCACAATGCCGTAGAGGGCGTTATTGAAGTTGCGGAAGGTCAGAGCGTACAGGAAAATAACCACCACGTCGATGCTCAGGCACAGCCGCCCGATGGACAGCCCGTGGAGCTTGTACTTCAAAAGCCGGGCCGCCAGCTCCGTGCCCCCGGTGGTGGCCCCCACCGACAGCATCAGCCCCATGGACACCCCCAGCATCACCCCGCCGTAGATGCACCCCAGCAGGGGCTCCATGGGCTGGAAGGTGTATATTGCCGCCAAAGCGTCGATCATCAGCGACCCCACGCTCATGGCGTACAGGGACGAGACCAGCAGCCGCACCCCCTGCCGGCGCACCCCCAGATAGAACAGGGGGATATTCAGCACGATGGCCGTGACGCCGATGGGGAAGGTGGGACAGAAGTGGTTGATGATCTGGGCCACGCCGGTGAAGCCCCCCATGGAGATGTTGTTGGGCTGAAAGCACCAGTTGAAGCACAGCGCGTAGAGGGCGCAGCCCAGGGTGATCACGCCGTACTCGTACAGCCGCCGCAGAATGGGATTTTTGCTCTTCATAAAACCTGCCTCCACCAAAAGAGCGGGGCCTGCCGTCCCGCTTTTGTATATACACCCCCATTATACATCCCTTCCCCCAAAAGAGCAAGGGGAAATCTCGATTTTGCCGGAGCGGGCCGCGCCTCACAGCAGGCGCATCTGCTCCCCGTCCTCCTCTCTGAGGAGCGCCCCCGCCGCCGGAACGGTCCGGCAGCGGTACCGGGGCAGGTTGGTGATGGAGGTCTCCTCCACCGTCCTGACCTCCGCAAGCCGGTGCTTGGGCTTCAGCGTCATCACCTGTACCCCCTGGGTGGTCCGGGTGGTCTTGGGGGCCAGCAGGGCGGTGCTGAAGATCAGCGCCCTGGGCTCCGTGGAGAACAGCGCCAGCTCCCGGTCCTCCGTCAAATGGACCATGGCCGCCAGGGGGCTTTTGTCGCTGTAGGCCCCCGTCAGCTTCCGCCGGTTGGAGGTGGTGGCGTAGGCGCTCAGATCCACCCTGGCCGCCTTCCCGTTCTCAAAGAAGAACAGCAGCGCCCCGGCGTAGTCCCCGGGCAGCACCATGTGCACCACGCTCTCCCCCTCGTCCATGCCCAGCTTGCTGGGCAGATAGTCCCCCAGCACGCTGGCCTTGCTGTCGTCGAAGTCGCTCAGGCGGCACTTGTACACCTGCTGCCGGCTGGTGAAGAACATGACCTCTGCCCGGCTGGTTGTCTCAAAGCTCTGGCTGGGCCCGTCCCCCTCCTTGTACTTCTGGGTGTCCGCCATGCGCAGGGACTGGGGGGTGATCTTCTTAAAATACCCCTCCCTGGAGAGGAACACGCTCACCGGGTACTCCGGCGTCTCCTCCGCCTCGTCGAAGGTCTCAATCTCGTGCTCGTAGACGATGGCGGTCCGCCGGGGCTGGGCGTACTTCTTCTTCACCTCCGCCAGCTCCCCGGTGATGACCTTTTTGATCCGGCCCGGATTGGCGGCCAGGTCCTCCAGGTCCTCGATCTCGTCCCGCAGGGCCTCCGTCTCCCGGACCCGCTTGAGGATATACTCCTTGTTGATGTTGCGCAGCTTGATCTCCGCCACGTACTCCGCCTGCACCTGGTCGATGCCGAAGCCGATCATCAGGTTGGGGACCACGTCCGCCTCCCCCTCGGTCTCCCGGATGATCCGGATGGCCTTGTCGATGTCCAGCAGGATCCGCTTGAGGCCCTTGAGGAGGTGGAGCTTGTCCTTTTTTTTGCTGAGGGCGAAGTACACCCGCCGCCGCACGCACTCGGTGCGCCAGGCGCACCACTCCTCCAGCAGCTCCCGCACCCCCATGACCCTGGGCATCCCGCCGATGAGGACGTTGAAATTGCAGCTGATGGCGTCCTGGAGGGTGGTGGACTTGAAGAGCTTGGCCATGAGCTTGTCCGGGTCCACCCCCCGTTTGAGGTCCACGGCCAGCTTCAGCCCGTTCAGGTCCGTCTCGTCCCGCATGTCGCTGACTTCCCGCAGCTTCCCCGCCTTGATCAGCTCCGCCACCTTGTCCAAAATGGCCTCCACCGTGGTGGTGTAGGGAATCTCGTAGATCTCAATGAGGTTCTCGCTCTTCACATACCGGTACTTCCCCCGGATTTTGACAGATCCCCTCCCGGTGCGGTAGACCTCCTCCATGGCCCCCCGGTCGTAGATGATCTCCCCGCCGGTGGGGAAGTCGGGCCCCAGCAGAAGGGAGGACAGGTCGCAGGCCGGGTTTTTCAGGAAGGCCGCCGCCGCGTCGCACACCTCCCCCAGGTTGAACCCGCACAGCTGGCTGGCCATGCCCACGGCGATGCCCTGGTTGGCGGAGACCAGGATGTTGGGGAAGGAGGCCGGCAAAAGCACCGGCTCCTTCATGGTGTTGTCGTAGTTGTCCACGAAGTCCACCGCATCCTGGTCCAGGTCCCGGAAGAGCTCCTGGCAGATGGGGGAGAGCTTGGCCTCGGTGTACCGGCTGGCGGCCCAGGCCATGTCCCGGGAGTAGACCTTGCCGAAGTTGCCCTTGCTGTCCACGAAGGGGTGGAGCAGGGCCCCGTACCCCTTGGAGAGGCGGACCATGGTGTCGTAGATGGCCGCGTCGCCGTGGGGATTGAGGCGCATGGTCTGGCCCACGATGTTGGCGGACTTGGTCCTGGCCCCGGTGAGCAGGCCCATCTTGTACATGGTGTAGAGGAGCTTGCGGTGGCTGGGCTTGAACCCGTCGATCTCCGGGATGGCCCGGGAGACGATGACCGACATGGCGTAGGGCATGTAGTTGGTCTCCAGGGTGTCGGTGATGGACTGCTCCAGCACGGCGGCCCGCAGGCCCATCACGTTGGGGTTGCTGACCCTGGGCTTGGATTCATCTGACTGCTTCTTCTTTGGCATAGCGCGTTTTCCTTATACAAATCTCCGATGAAACGTATACTCCCGTCACCGGGCAAACATCTAAAACATGCAATTGCTTTTCGAAACGTCTTTTCTCGAAAAACCGTGCGTCCCGCCGCCGCAGGCGGGATGCCGGCCGCGCGCCCGCGGGCGCGCGGCCGGCATCCCGTCAAAATTTTCTCGCGGGGCGGCCCTCACGCCGCCAGGGGCATGGGCGTCCCGGCCAAATCCACCACCGTCTCCCCGGCGGGGGGCGCGGCGAGGGGGGCGGCCTCCGTGGGGGCGACCTTGGCGCTGCCCTGGAAGGTCACGTCGCACACGTCCTTCACGGTGATCTTGCCCTCGACGGTGCTGTCAGCGGCGGTGGAGGCGCCGCTCATGGACATGGAGAACTCCTCGTCCGTCACGTCAAGCTTGAACGTGCAGGAGCCGTCCTCCTTGATGGTCATCTCCATGGCGCCGGGGAACTCCACCTCCTCAGCGCCTAGGCTCTCCGCCAGCTTGTCCATCATGTCCTGGTCCATCTTCCAGGTGTAGGTGTCGCCGTCCTTGGTGAAGGTGTCGTCCCCCATCAGGGCCGTCAGGATCTCGGCTGCCAGGGTGGCGTTTTCATAGAAGTACACGGGGGTGTCCAGACTGCTGTACTCCGTCATGGCGTAGATCATCCCGCCCATGGTGACGCCGCCGGCGGAGGAGAGGCTCAGATCGTAGAGGTCATAGACCTCGCCCATGTCCGCGCCGCCCAGATCCATCCAGACAGTCCCCTCGGGGATCTCGGCGCCCTGGGCCCGGAGCAGGTCGGTGACGGCGGGGAGCTTCATCCACATGGATCCGTCACTGTAGATCATCTCAAAGTCCAGATCCTTGAGCATCGCCGCCATCTGGTTCAGCGCAGCGGTGGTCTCCTCCCCGGAGGGGCCGGTTCCGTCCGCGTTCACGGGCACAGCGGTCAGGACCAGGGCGAGGATGGACAGGTCCATCTTGCCGCTGAAGTTCAGCGCGTTCTCGCCGTAGACGCCGGAGAGATCGATGGAGAAGGGGAGATCCATCTCCATGCCGGGGGCCGTGATCTTGGCGGAGCCGGAGAAGTCCATCTCCATGGACAGGTTCCCGGCGGCGGGGGTCTGCTTGGCCTGGAGGTCGTTGAGGATGGTGAAGGCCTTGTCCATCTCCGCGATGAGGCCCTGCTTGTCGATGACCACGGCAGTGCGCTCTCCGGCGTCCCAGTAGACCTCATAGCCCAGGGCCTGGGAGAAGAAGCGCAGGGGCACCATGGTGCTGCCGCCGCTGACATAGGAGGCGGCGTCCATGGTCAGATCCTCTCCGCCGACGACAGCGATCTTGTCGGTTCCAATGACGTGGGTGAGGGCAATATCGCCCAGGGCGGCCTCCACGGTCTTGGTCTCATGGCTGTACTCCACCTCGGCCCCCAGCTTCTCCAGCACGGCCCGCATGGGAACCATGGTCCGTCCGCCGGAGATCTCAGGGTTCCCGTCGGGGAAGGCGACGGCCTCGCCGTTGACCATGACGCTGACGCCGCCGGTTTCCGCGGCAGCGGCCGGCACTGCCAGCGCCAGCGACAGCACCAGGGCCAGACACAGAGAAATAAGCTTTTTCATAGGGCTCTCCTTTCTGTTCCTCTCAAGATGGTTTTTATGGTACCGCCCTCCGGCGGATGGGACTCGTATTACGATATATCCGCCAAATCCAGGAACTTGTACCCCTCGCTGGCGATATAGTCCTTCCGCCCCTGGAGGTTGTTCCCCAGCAGCATATCAAACATCTGGGCGGTGGCCTCCGCGTCCTGGGGCATGACCTTGATGAGCCGCCGGGTCTCCGGGTTCATGGTGGTCAGCCACATCATATCCGGGTCGTTCTCGCCCAGGCCCTTGGACCGGTCGATCTTGACCTTCTTCCCCTCCAGCTGCCGGAGGATCTCCGTCTTCTCCCGCTCCGTGTAGGCGAACCAGGTCTTTTCCCCGCAGGTGATCTCAAAGAGGGGGGACTCGGCGATATACACATACCCCTCCTGAATCAGCGTGGGGCAGAGCCGGTAGAGCATGGTGAGGATCAGCGTGCGGATCTGGTACCCGTCCTCGTCGGCGTCGGTGCAGATGACCACCTTGCTCCACCGCAGGGCCCCCAGATCGAAGGTGGACAGGTCCTTCACGTGCTTGTTCTGGACCTCCACCCCGCAGCCCAGGACCTTCATCAGATCGGTGATGATCTCACTTTTGAAGATCCGGGCGTAGTCCGCCTTCAGGCAGTTGAGGATCTTGCCCCGCACGGGCATGATCCCCTGGAACTCCGCGTCCCGGCTGAGCTTCACGCTGCCCAGGGCGGAGTCGCCCTCCACAATATAGATCTCCCGGCGGCTGACGTCCCTGGTCCGGCAGTCCACGAACTTCTGCACCCGGTTGGCGATGTCGATGGACCCGGAGAGCTTCTTTTTGACGTTCAGCCTGGCCTTCTCCGCCTGCTCCCGGGAGCGCTTGTTGATGAGCACCTGTTCGGCGATGCGCCCGGCGCCGCCGGGGTTCTCGATGAAGTAGATCTCCAGCCGGCTTCTCAGGAACTCCGCCATAGCCTCCTGGACAAACTTGTTGGTGATGGCCTTTTTGGTCTGGTTCTCATAGCTGGTCTGGGTGGAGAAGTTGCTGGAGACCAGTACCAGGCAGTCCTCCACGTCCCCCCAGGTGATTTTGCTCTCACCCTTCTGATACTTGCCGTTCTGGCGCAGCCATGCGTCGATGGCCCCCACAAAGGCGGATTTGGCGGCCTTCTCCGGGCTGCCCCCGTGCTCGAGCCAGCTGGAGTTGTGGTAGTGCTCCACCACCGAGACCCTGTTGGAGAAGCAGCAGGCGGCGGAGAGCTTGACCTTGTACTCGTCCTTGTCCTCCCGGTCCCGGCCCCGCCGCTCCGTCTCCCAGAACACCGGCTCCGTGAGGCTCCCCTCCCCGGCCAGCTCCCGGACGTAGTCGGCGATACCGTTCTCGTAGAGGAACTCCGTGGTCTCGTACCTGCCCGCCGCCGTCTCCACCCGCAGCCGGAAGGTGATGCCGGCGTTGACCACCGCCTGGCGCTTCATCACCCCGGCGAAGTACTCCGCCGGTATGTCGATGTCGGTGAACACCTCCAGATCCGGCAGCCACCTGGTGCGCGTCCCGGTTCTGCGCCGGGCCAGGGGGGTTTTCTCCAGCTCCTGTCCCTTCTTCCCCGTGATGCTCCCCTTTTTGAAGTGGAGCTGATACTCGAACCCGTCCCGCCAGACGGTCACGTCCATATACGCCGAGGCGTACTGGGTGGCGCAGGAGCCCAGGCCGTTGAGGCCCAGGGAGTACTCGTAGTTCTCCCCCTCGTTGTTGCCGTACTTGCCCCCGGCGTAGAGCTCGCAGAACACAAGCTCCCAGTTCCAGCGCTTCTCCTTCTCGTTCCAGTCCACCGGGCAGCCCCGGCCCTGGTCCTCCACCTCCACGCTGTGGTCCAGGTAGCGGGTGACGGTGATAAGCCGCCCGTGTCCCTCCCTGGCCTCGTCGATGGAGTTGGACAAAATTTCAAAAACCGCGTGCTCGCAGCCCTCCAGCCCGTCGGAGCCGAAAATGACGCCGGGCCGCTTGCGGACCCGGTCGGCTCCCTTCAGCGCGCTGATGGATTCGTTGCCATAGCGCGGCGCTTTTTCTTCCGGCATAGGTTCCTCCCCAGTCATGCTCTGCCGCGCGCCCGGTCTCCCGGAGGCCCGCGGCCCCGTCCGGCCCCTCCGGCCGGTCCGTTTTTTACAGTGTACCAAATTTTTCTCCCAATAGCAAGGGGAAAACCGTCCCGCCCCCGCGCTTCCCCCATTCCCCCGCAAAAATTTCCCGCCGGGTGCACCATTTTATACAACTTCCCGCCTTTTTCGCCCCCTCTACTGTAGGGAGCACCACCACCGCGGTAGCCAAGTCCGGAAGTAAGTGCGACCAGGCCCAGGTACCGGGCCGCGTGCGGCGGGGTCAAGAAGACCGCACAGAGCGCACCTTGACAACTGCATCGTGCATACGGGCGGAAAATCCCTCTCCCCCAATTTCCGTATTGACAGCCGTCCATCCGTCCAGTATAATAACGTCAATTAACTTACCGGCCCCGCGCCGGGAAAGGAGCGTGCACCTTGGCGTATCTGCTGAAAAATGCTATGCTGTTTCAGGACGGCCAGTTCCGTCCCGCCGATCTCTCCATTGCGGAGGGCCGTATTGTTTCCATTGCCCGCCATCTCGCCGGTCTCCCCGGCGCTTGCGCCGTTGATCTTCATAATGCCGCTGTGTTTCCCGGTTTCGTTGATGTTCACGTTCATCTGCGAGAGCCGGGGTTTTCTTATAAGGAGACCATCCGCACCGGCTCCCTCTCCGCCGCCCGGGGCGGCTATACCCACGTGTGCCCCATGCCCAACCTGGACCCGGTGCCGGACTGCCTGGCCGCTCTGGCCCCCCAGCTGGCGCTCATCGCCCGCGATGCCGCCGTCCACGTCCACCCCTACGGGGCCATCACCTGCGGGGAGCGGGGCGAGGCCCTGTCGGACATGGCGGAGCTGGCCCCCCGCGTGTGCGCTTTCTCCGACGACGGCCGGGGGGTGCAGGACGAGGCGCAGATGCGCGCGGCCATGGCGGAGGCCCGGCGGCTGGGGAAGCTCATCGCCGCCCACTGCGAGGACAACCGCCTTCTGAACGGCGGCTATATCCACGACGGGACCTACGCCCGGACCCACGGCCACCGGGGCATCTGCTCCGAGAGCGAGTGGGGCCAGATCGCCCGGGACCTCCGCCTGGCGGAGGAGACGGGCTGCGCCTACCACGTCTGCCACGTCTCTGCCCAGGAGAGCGTGTCCCTCATCCGGGAGGCTAAGGCCCGGGGCGTGGACGTCACCTGCGAGACCGCCCCCCACTACCTGATCCTCTGCGACGAGGACCTGCGGGAGGACGGGCGCTTCAAGATGAATCCTCCCCTCCGCGCCGCCTCCGACCGGGCCGCCCTCCTCCAGGGCCTGCTGGACGGGACCATCGACATGGTGGCCACCGACCACGCCCCCCACTCCGCCCAGGAGAAGAGCCGGGGGCTGGAGGGGAGCTTCATGGGCGTGGTGGGGCTGGAGACCGCCTTCGCCGCCCTGTACACCCACCTGGTGAAGCAGGGCGTCCTGCCCCTGGGGCGTCTGGTGGATCTGCTTCACACCAACCCCGCCCGCCGCTTCGGCTTCGGCTCCCCCCTGGCGGAGGGCCAGCCGGCGGACCTGACCGTCTTCGACCTGGACAGGCCCTTCGTGGTCAACCCGGAGGACTTCCAGTCCATGGGCCGCGCCACCCCCTTCGCCGGTATGGAGCTGTACGGCGTGTGCCGGCTGACCATGGTGGATGGGAACATCGTCTGGAGGGAGGAAAACATATGACCCAGGGTTTATATCGTGTCGAATATAACCGGCAGTTGATCCCCGGTGTCTGGGAGCTGTGCCTCTCCGGGGACACCGCTGCCGTCACCGCGCCGGGGCAGTTCTGCAATATCCGGCTGGAGGGCTTCTTCCTCCGCCGCCCCCTCTCCATCTGCGACTGGGACGCACAGTCCCTGACTCTCATCTACAAGGTTGTGGGCCGGGGCACCGCCGCCCTCAGCGCCGTGGAGCCGGGCCAGGACCTGGACCTGCTCTGCGGCCTGGGCAACGGCTTCGACGTGTCCAAGTGCGGCCGGCGCACCCTGGTCATCGGCGGCGGCGCGGGGACGCCCCCCATGTACGGTCTGGCCAAGGCCCTGCTGGCGGCGGGCAAGGCCCCCGCTGCCATCCTGGGGTTCAACAAAAAAGAAGAGATTTTCTGCGAGGAGAAATTCCGCGCCCTGGGGATCCCCACCACCGTCGCCACCGTGGACGGCAGCTGCGGCGTCAAGGGCTTCGTCACCGACGCCCTGCCGGCGGATTACGACTACTTCTGCGCCTGCGGCCCTCTGCCTATGCTGCGGGCCGTGTACGACGCCGCCCCCACCTCCGGCCTTCTCAGCTTTGAGGAGCGGATGGGCTGCGGCTTCGGGGCGTGCATGGGCTGCTCCTGCCGGACCAAGTACGGCCATAAGCGCATCTGCAAGGACGGCCCCGTACTGGAAAAGGAGGAGATCATATGGTAGACACCCGCGTCACCCTCTCCGGCATCACCCTGGACAATCCGGTGATTCCCGCCAGCGGCACCTTCGGGTACGGCTATGAGTTCGCGGAGCTCTACGACATCAACTGCCTGGGCTCCCTCTCCTGCAAGGGCACCACCCGCGCCCCCCGCTTCGGCAACCCCACCCCCCGCATCGCCGAGGCCAGCGCCGGCCTTCTCAACGCCGTGGGTCTCCAGAATCCCGGCGTGGACCAGGTCATCGCCCAAGAGCTGCCCCGGCTGCGGCAGGTCTTCCACAAGCCCATGATGGCCAACGTCAGCGGCTTCTCCATCGACGAATACGCCGAGACCTGCGCCCTGCTGGACCGGGAGGACCAGGTGGGCTGGCTGGAGGTAAACATCTCCTGCCCCAACGTCCACGGCGGCGGCATGGCCTTCGGCTCCGACCCCCAGGCGGCGGCGGCGGTGACCCGCGCCGTGAAGGCCGTCACAAAAAAGCCGGTCTACATGAAGCTCAGCCCCAACGTCACGGACATCGCCGCCGTGGCCCGCGCCTGCGAGGACGCCGGCGCGGACGGGGTCAGCCTCATCAACACCCTGCTGGCCATGCGCATCGATCTGAAAAGGAGAAAGCCTTTACTGGCCAACGAAACTGGGGGCCTGTCCGGCCCCGCCCTGCTCCCCCTGGCGGTGCGGATGGTCTACCAGGTCTACCAGGCGGTGGACATCCCCATCATCGGCATGGGGGGCGTCAGCTCAGCGGAGGACGTTCTGGAGCTGATGCTGGCCGGCGCTACGGCGGTGGAGGTGGGGGCGGCTAACCTGGTTGATCCCTTCGCCTGCCGGGACATCGTCGCCGCTCTGCCCCGGACCATGGAGCAGTATGGAATTCACTCGCTGAGAGAGATAATAGGAGGTGCCCACTATGGGTAAAGATGTGATCATTGCGCTGGATTTTGACAGCCGGGAGGCCGCCCTGGCCTTCCTGGACCGCTTCGCAGGGGAGCCCGAAAAGCCCTTTGTGAAGATCGGTATGGAGCTCTACTACGCCGAGGGTCCCGCCATCGTCCGGGAGATCAAGGCCAGGGGCCACAAGATTTTCCTGGACCTGAAGCTCCACGACATCCCCAACACGGTCAAAAAGGCCATGGCCGTCCTCTCCCGGCTGGACGTGGACATGGTGAACCTCCACGCCGCCGGCACCCGCGCCATGATGGAGGCCGCCCTGGAGGGCGCCGCCCGCCCGGACGGCTGCCGCCCCCTGGTCATCGCCGTGACCCAGCTGACCTCCACCAGCCAGGAGCGGATGGAGGCCGACCTGCTCATTGAGCAGCCCCTGGATCAGGTGGTGCTCCACTACGCCCGATGCGCGGCCCAGACCGGGCTGGCCGGCGTGGTCTGCTCCCCCCTGGAGGCGGGGAAGGTCCACCAGGCCTGCGGCGCGGACTTCGTCACCGTCACCCCCGGCGTCCGCTTCGCCGACGGCGACGCGGGGGATCAGGTTCGGGTCACCACCCCCGCAAGGGCCAAGGAGCTGGGCAGCGATTACATCGTGGTGGGCCGCCCCATCACCCAGGCGGCGGACCCGGTGGCGGCCTACCGGCGGTGCGTCAGTGAGTTTGTGTAGGCATGCTGTCTTTTGATCTGCGAAATAAATGAAACAGATAACCTTATGGGCAAAGCGCCGCTTTGCCTGCGGACTGGGAGTATACTATGTGGAACACCATTCTTTTTGATCTGGACGGCACGCTGACGGACCCCAAGGAGGGAATCACTAAGGCCGTGGCCATCGCCCTGGAGCACTTCGGAATCCATGAGGACCCGGACCATCTCACCCACTTCATCGGCCCGCCTCTGGATGAGTCCTTCCCTGAGTTCTACGGCTTCAGCCAGGAGCAGGTGGACGCCGCCACTGAGCTCTTCCGGGACTACTACACCCGCCAGGGCTGGCGGGAGAACATCCCCTACCCCGGCGCGGCGGATCTGCTGCGGGATCTGAAGGCGGCGGGCAGGACCACGATGATCGCCACCTCCAAGCCGGAGGGCATGGCGGTGCAGATTCTGGAGCACTTCGGCATGGCCCCCTATCTCGACCGCATCTGCGGCGCGCCCCTGGACAAGCAGGAGGGGGCCAGAAAGGCCAATGTCATCCGCAGCGCCCTCCCCTTCGTCCCCCAGGGCCCTGTGGTCATGGTGGGAGACCGCCGCCACGACGTGGCCGGGGCCCGGGAGACGGGCCTGCCCTGCATCGGCGTGCTCTACGGCTACGGCAGCCGGGAGGAGCTGGAGCGGGCCGGCGCCGCGTACATCGCGGAGGATTTTCAGGCGCTGCGGCGGCTGCTGCTGGGGTGACAACACGTCTGGCCATCCGGCGGCCCCTCGGGGCGGCGCGGCGTGACTGCGAAGGATTTTGACAGGAAAAAAGGAGAGCACTATGGAACACATTTCTCAGCAGATTGCACGGGACCTGCTCAGCATCAAGGCCGTCTTCTTCCGGCCGGAGGAGCCCTTCACCTGGGCCAGCGGCATCAAGAGCCCCGTGTACTGCGACAACCGCCTCACCCTCACCGCCCCGGCGGTCCGCAGCCGCGTGGAGAACGCCCTGGCGGAGACCATCCGCCGGGAGTATCCCGCGGTTCAGGTCCTCATGGGCACCTCCACCGCCGGTATCGCCCACGCCGCCATCGCCGGCCACCTGCTGGATCTGCCCATGGGCTACGTCCGCTCCGGCAGCAAGGACCACGGCCGCCGGAACCAGATCGAGGGCCGGCTGGAGCCGGGCCAGAGGGTGGTGGTAGTGGAGGACCTCATCTCCACCGGCGGCAGCGTCATCGAGGTGGTGAACGTGCTGCGGGAGGCCGGGGCCGAGGTGCTGGGCATCGTCAGCATCTTCACCTACGGCATGAAAAAGGGCCTGGAGCGGCTGGCGGAGGCCCGGGTGAAAAACGTCAGCCTCACCAATTTTGACACCATCGCCCAGGTGGCGGCGGCGGAGCGCTACATCCGGCAGGAGGACATCGCCCGGCTCATCGCCTTCCGGGACAACCCCTCGGACGCGTCGTGGATGGGAGGTCATCAGTGATATGGAGCATGTGAGAAGCTTAATTGATATTCTGGAGCTCTCCACTCAGGAGATCGAGGCCCTGGTGGCAACGGCCACCGACATCATCGCCAATCCCGCCGCCTACGCCCACAAGTGCGACGGCAGGATTCTGGCCACCCTGTTCTTTGAGCCCTCCACCCGGACGCGGCTGAGCTTCGAGTCCGCCATGCTGAGCCTGGGGGGGCAGGTGCTGGGGTTCTCCGAGGCCTCCAGCTCCTCCGCCGCCAAGGGGGAGAGCGTGGCGGACACGGTGCGCACCGTCTCCTGCTATGCGGACATCATCGCCATGCGCCACCCCAAGGAGGGCGCGCCCCTGGTGGCCGCCCAGCACGCCCTGGTGCCCGTTATCAACGCCGGCGACGGGGGGCACAACCACCCCACCCAGACCCTGACGGACCTGCTGACCATCCACCACGAGAAGGGGCGGTTTGAGAACCTCACCGTGGGCTTCTGCGGCGATCTGAAGTTCGGTCGCACCGTCCACTCCCTCATCTCCGCCATGAGCCGCTACAGCGGCACCCGGATCGTGCTGGTCTCCCCGGAGGAGCTGAAGCTGCCCAGCTATGTGAAAAAGGAGGTGCTCCGGAAAAACGGCGTCGAGTATATCCAGACCACCGACCTGGAGGCGGTCATGCCGGAGCTGGACATTCTCTATATGACCCGCGTCCAGCGGGAGCGTTTTTTTAACGAGGAGGACTACCTGCGCCTGAAGGACAGCTACATTCTCACCCCGGAGAAGCTGGCCGGCGCCAAGGCGGACCTCTCCATCCTCCACCCCCTGCCCCGGGTCAACGAGATCAGCGTGGCGGTGGACAGCGACCCCAGGGCCGCCTACTTCAAGCAGGTGCGCTATGGCCGCTATATCCGCATGGCGCTGATGATGCTGCTGCTGAACATCCAGTGAGGGGAGGACAATATGGTTATTGACGCGATTAAAAACGGCATTGTGATCGACCACATCGCCGCCGGAAAGGCCATGGAGCTCTATCAGATTTTGGGGCTGGGGGAGCTGGACTGCACCGTGGCCATCCTCAAAAATGTGGTCAGCGGCAAGCTGGGGAAAAAGGACATCATCAAGATCGACCAGAACCTGGACCTGGACTGGGATCTCATCGGCTACGTGGACCCCAACATCACCGTCAACATCATCATGGACGGCGTTCGGGTGGAGAAGCGGCAGCTGAAGCTGCCGGAGACCATCACCAACGTCATCCGGTGTAAAAATCCCCGCTGCATCACCTCCGTGGAGCAGGAGCTGCCCCAGGTGTTCAAGCTCCGGGAGGGGCGGGTGTACCGCTGCCTGTACTGCGAGACCCAGGCGGGAAAATAGCGGGCCGCCCTCTGAAAATTTCTCCAGCATCTCTGCATAAAAAAGCCTCCAGCCGCCCACAATACGGCTGGAGGCTTTTCCCGCCTCCGCAGCACCCGCCTTTCGGCGGCAGGATGATGAAAGGAAGAGATGTATGGACAACAGAGGAAAGCGGCAGACGTCTTCCCTCTTCGGCGGCATGGGCTTTTACATAGCCCTGCTTGTCTGCGTGATCGCAGCCGGAGTGGTTGGCTATTTTGCCCTGCTGAACAACAAGGAACCGGAACCCCAGCAAGATGTGGTTTTGACCATGGAGCCCTCGGAGCCCGAACCCTCCCAGAGCGTGTCCCTCCCCGACGACGAGCCCGCGCGGCCCGTGGCCGGCGACGAGCACCTGGAGATCCAGCGCCCTACCCTCCAGCCCATCAAGGACCTGGAGCCCGATCCCGAGCCGGAGGCCCCCGTCCAGCCGGAGGCCCCGCCCCCCGCGGAGGAGCCCCAGCAGACCGTGAGCGCGGAGGAGCCCATGGTGATGGTCTCCCCCCTGGCCGGGGAGACGGCGGCGGTGTTCTCCATGGACCAGCTGACCTATGACGCCACCCTGGGCGACTGGCGCACCCACGACGGCATCGACATCCAGGCCCCCGCCGGCACCGCCGTGGCGGCGGCCGCCGCCGGAACCGTGCTCTCCGTGGAGGAGGACCACCGGCTGGGCACCACCATTGTGGTGGACCACCACAACGGCTTTGTCACCACCTACGCCAGCCTCCAGCCGGACACCGCTGTGCTGGCGGGGGACAGCGTCTCGGCCGGCGGCATCATCGGCACCGTGGGCAACACCTCCCTCTCCGAGGCGGGGCTGGGCGCCCACCTCCACTTCGCCGTCACCGAGAACGGCGAGGCCGTGGACCCGGCGGAGCTGCTGGGATAACAGGATACCCCCGGACCGGCGCTGGGCGCGGGTCCGGGGGTATTCCTTGTATCGGGATCTGATTGCTCAGCCGTAGACGTCAAAGCCGTACTGGCTGGGTGCCGGCACGGACTCCAGCATCTCAATGAGCCCCTGGGCCTGAAGCTCCATGCAGTCCATGGACTTCTTCACCATGGCCGTGTCGTAGGCGGTCTGGAACTGCAGCTGGCTCATGCTCATGCCGGCGGCGGCAATGCTCTCCATCATCGGCGCGATCTCCTTTCCTGTGGACTGACCTGCCGCCCCGGAGGGACAACAGGGTCTATACCACATATCGGCTTTTTTGAAAAGAAGCATAAGGTTGTCATGGGAAATTTTTCACGGCCGGCCCCAAAAGGGGCCGGCCGCAAGCGGTTTGTCCCGCTCCCTCTCTCCCCGCGCCTCAGGGCTTCTCCAGCTCCAGGCGGACGACGCTGCCGTCGTCGTTCTTCCTGTAGAGCTGGGTGAGGTCGCTGGTGAGGTAGTAGGTGCCCATGTAGACGTTGCTCCCGTCGCGGACGTCCTCCAGGTAGACCCGCAGCTCCCGGCAGGAGTAGCTGTCCACCAGGACCCAGCCCTCCTTGGGGTAGACCATGTAGTCCGCCATGTTGTCCCCCTCCAGGCCGATGTCCTCGGGCCGCAGGCCGCTGAAGTACTCCAGCTGCTCCATGAGGCCGGTGGGCTGGGCGGGGGCCTCCTCCTCAACCTCCTCCACAGGGGGCGGCAGGATGACGCCGGACTGGTGGGAGACCTCGATGGCCACGGCAAACTCCGACCAGGCCACGATCACACGGAAGATCTTGCCCCGCTCCCCCTCCGCCGGCTCAACGGAGGACTTCTTCTCCAGAATGACGGCGCCGGTGAGGGTCTCCAGATTCGGCTCCTCCGCCAGCTGCTGGTTGAGCTCGTCGGTGGGCGCAAATCCCTGCTCCGCACCCCGCAGCACCGAGATGTACTCCGCCGCCAGCTCCGCCGGGTCCGCCATCTGGCGGTAGTGGTAGGTATACGTCTCGATGCCCGCGGCGACAGCCTCCTCGGTGGGGGCGTCGACGGAGCTCAGCAGGGCCTCCCCCTCGCCCATAATGCTGTCCAGGGAGACCACCTCGTCCGTCCCCACTGTGTAGACCGCCGGGGCCGTGTCCTTCTTGCCGCAGGCGGTCAGCAGACACGCCAGGAGAAGGGCCGCCGCAACGGCCATGGTTCTGCTCTTCATGCAAGTCCCTCGCTTTGTCTAGTCTTCAAACCTGTATTCATCGGTTATGTCCGCGGCGTCTCGCGGCGGATGACCACCTGATCGTTGTTTACCAGCTCCTGGGTAAAGGAGCACTCCATCCCGTTCACCTGAAGCACCACCGGGCAGTCCAGGGTCCCGAAGTCGATCCCGGAGCGGTCCAGCAGGTCCATGAGGTAGTAGGGCGCGCCGTCCGCCTTCCCCGGCAGGATGGTGGCCTCCCCGTTGAGGTAGACGTACAGGGGCCGGCCGGGGCGGGGCGCGGGGGCCTCCGGCGGAGGCGCGGGCTCCGGTTCCGGTTCGGGCTCCGGCGCAGGCTCCGGTTCGGGCTCCGGCGGGGCGTAGGGCTCCTCGGTGGTTACCAGCTGGTCCCCGGAGTGCAGGGGCTCATCCAGGGGGACGGGGCGGCCATTGCGCAGAACGCCGCCAAGAAAGTCCTCCCCCACCAAATCGCACACCCTCCGCTCCGCCGAGGGGCCGGGCACAGCGGGTGTGAACTCGATGGCATCCCCCGCGTAGACCAGGTGGGAGGGCGCCGTCTCCTCCCCGTTGAGGCGCAGGGTGCAGGGGGTGGCGCTCTGCCCCCGGAAGGTCAGGCGGCGGCCGTCCAGGGTGACGCTCAGGCTCCGCCCCGTGCGGCCCAGCAGGTCGGCGGAGGTGTAGCCGTTCATCATCAGAAGGTCCAGCACCGTCAGCGCGCCGCTGCGGAAGAGCTTGGCGGGCTGGCCGTTGAGCATGATGCGGTAGCTGTCGCTGATGAGCCCCAGGCCGGCGGAGACGGCGATCCCCAGGGGGGTGGCGTACTCCGGGTCGTTGAGCTCGTACTCGTGGGAGAAGGCACTGATGTCGTAGTTGTTCCCCGCCAGGGCCACCCGGCGCTCATCCATCTCCAGCTCCTGGGCCACCTGCTCCATGAGGCCCAGCAGCTTGCTGCCGCCGCCGGCCAGGAACATGGCCGAGGGTGGCGCGCCGTTGATGGCCACCACCCGCTGGGCTATCTCCTGGGCCAGAGCCTTGGCCGCGCCCAGAAGGGCCTCCCGGACCTGGGGGCCGGGGACCCCCTGCTCCAGCCCCAGCACGTCCCGGTAGGTGATGGTGGGCTCACTCAGCTGCATCTTCATCCGCTCCGCCGTGGCGAAGTCCACCAGGTACTGGCGCATGAGGGCCTCGGTGATCTCGTCCCCGGCGGTGGTGGCCATGGTGTACCCCACCACGGCCCCGTCCCGGCACACGGCGATGTCGGTGGTGCCCGCGCCGATGTCCGCCAGCACCAGATTCAAAAGCCGCAGGTCGGCGGGAATCACCGCGTTGAGGGCGGCGATAGGCTCCAGCGTCAGGCTGGCCACCTCCAGGCCCGCCGCCTCCATGACGGTATACAGGCTCTCCACCACCTCGCTGGGCAGGAAGGTGGCCACCACCTCCGCCTCCAGCTGCTGGCCGTTGTGGTCCTTCAGGGAGGTGAGGGGGTAGCGGTCCAGCAGGTAGCTGGAGACGGTGTAGCCCACCAGGTAGAACCGGCGGCGGCTGTCCTCACCGGTGCTCAGGTTCTCCTCCGCGTCGGTGACCGCGCCGCTCTCCAGCTGGGCGATGAGGTCGCTGTCGATGCGGGTCACCTGGGGCAGGTCCATGGCAAAGCGCCCCTTCTCCGTGCGCAGGGCGCGGCCGGCGGCGGCCACGCACACCCGGCTGAGCTGACAGCCCAGCTTGGCCTCCATGCGGCCGGTGACCCGGCGGGCCACCTTGGCCACCTGCTCAATATCCTCGATCTGGCCGTCCAGCATGGCCCGGCGGCCGTGCTCCTCCTTCTCGATGGCCAGCACCTCCAGGCGCTCGTCTACCACACGGCCCGCCACGCCGATGATGCTGCGGGTTCCGATGTCCAGGGCGTACACCAGGGAGGGGTCCTGCTGCTTGCGTTCCTCAGGCATGTTCCTTCACCTCCGCTTCCAATATCCGGGACAGACAGGAGGACCGCCGGGCGGCCCGCGCCGGCCCGGCGGTCCAGTCATTCATCCTCAGTACTTAACGCTGCCGAAGGGGCTGCTGTCGCCGCCCTTGCCGAAGGGGGCGCTGTCGGCCTCGTCCTCGTCCCCCCAGCTGTAGGAGGGGGCGGCGGAGGCCGCCGGACGGGGGGCGCTGAAGCTGCCGGAACCGCTGATCTTGAACTCGCTCATCAGCTGGTGCATGATGTTGGCCTGGGAGGAGAGCTCCTCGCTGGCGGCGGCGCACTCCTCGCTGGTGGCGGAGTTGGTCTGGACAACGGCAGAGATCTGGTCGATGCCCTCGGTGACCTGGGCGATGGCGGTGGTCTGGTTCTCCACGGCCTCGGTCACGTTCTCCATCATGGTCACCACGCTGCTGGCCAGCTCGGTGGTCCGGGCCAGGGACTCGGTGACCTTGCCCACCACGTCGGCGCCCTCGCGGACGGCGGCGATGGAGTTGTCGATGAGGTCCTTGGTGGCCTTGGCGGCCTCGTCGGAGCGGGAGGCCAGGGTGCGCACCTCGTTGGCCACCACAGAGAATCCCTTGCCGGCGGTGCCCGCCCGGGCGGCCTCCACGGCGGCGTTCAGGGCCAGGATGTTGGTCTGGAAGGCGATGTCCTCAATCGTCTTGATGATCTTGCTGATCTCCACGGAGGAGTCGGAGATGTTGGTCATGGCCACGTTGAGCTGCTTGACGTACTCATTGCTGGCGGACACCTGGGCCCCGGCCTCGCCCACGCTGGAGCGGGCCTCCTCGGCGGAGGTGGCGGTCTGCTTGGAGTTGGCGGAGATGTCGTTGATGGTGGCGGCGAGCTCCTGGACGGCGCTGGCCTGCTCGGTGGCGCCCTGGGCCAGGGACTGGGAGCTGTTGGAGACCTGCTCGGAGCCGGCAGAGACCTGGTCGGCGGACTGGGAGATGTTGGAGATGGTCTCGCTCATGCGGACCACAAACTGGTTGACGCTGTCCTGGATGGGCTTGAGGTCGCCGGGGAAGGTGGCGGTGAGGGACACGTCGAAGTTGCCCTTGGCCATCTGGCCGGTGGTATCGGAGATGTCGCGGATAACGCTGTCGAGAACCTTCTGGCTGGTGCGCAGGGCGTCGCACATCTCGCCCAGCTCGTTGGTGCCGGTAAAGGTCACGGGCACGGAGAGGTTGCCCTGGCTGAAGCCCACCAGGGCGGCGCGGACCTGGGTGCTGGGCTCCACAATGCTGTGGATGATCCGCACGGCTATCAGGAGCACGGCGATGGTGGCGATGATCATCACGCCCAGAATGATGGCAAGGCCGATGTTGGAGGTAAGGTTCTGCTGGTTGATGATCTGCTCCTGGGCGGCGGCCAGGGCGTTGGCCGCGTTCTCGCCGGCGGCGGCGGCGGCGTTGAGCTTGGGCGTGCAGTCGTTGACGAGCATGCCCACCGCGCCCTCGCGGTCACTGATTGCAATGGCGGCAATGTCATTGGCCTCGTCCTCCCAGTCCTTGATGGCGTTGGAGAAGGCGGTCAGGGTGCTCCTGTCGCTCAGGGGGAAGATGCTCTCCAGCTCGGCAAACTGGGCGTCCAGCTCGGCGAGCGTTTCGGTGGCGGTGGTGACGCTGCCGGTACTGCCGGAGAGGACCGCGTCGCGCAGGTTGCGGGCGGCGATGTTGTAGTCGATGCGGCAGGTGGCAATCATATCCGTGGAGGCCACGTACCGGTCGAGAATATCCTTATACGCGTTTTTCTGGGAGGTCATCATGACCAGGGCGGTGACGATGATGATGACAGAGATCACGATGGTCGTGCCAAATCCTACGATGAGGCTCTTCCTGATGGACATATTTTTGAAGTTCATATGTAGCTTTCCTCCTAATATTTTCCGCCGCCGGCGTTTATCCGGCGCGGATGTTCTACATTGCTGGTATCCCTTACCGGGGAAACAAGCCTCATGGCGGGTGCCCGCGCTGGTTGGCGGCGCGGAGCGTTCGCTTTTGTCGTTTCACCTTTCCACCGCCCTGCTCTTCAAATCTCTCTCAA
This sequence comes from uncultured Oscillospiraceae bacterium, assembly GCA_910577915.1. GTDB lineage: Bacteria > Bacillota > Clostridia > Oscillospirales > Oscillospiraceae > Pelethomonas. Next base: position 11,505 of record CAJTOM010000021.1, on the reverse strand, counting down.
TTCCTATACTACACGATGTCGCCGTATTTTCCGTGCTTCACATCCCCCGCCAGCCGGCCGTCCACCAGGGTGAGCACCCGGCGGCGCATGATGTTGACGTACTGGCTGGCGTGGGTGGCCATAATGATGGTAGTGCCCATGTTGTTGAGCTCGTTGAGCAGGTGCATCAGATCCCAGATGCTGTCGTCATCCAGGTTGGCCGTCAGCTCGTCCAGCAGCAGCACCGGGGGGCTGCTGAGCAGGGCGCGGGCCAGCTCCACCCGGCGGCACTCGCCGATGGACAGCTCCGCAGGGTAGCACCCCTCCACATTGGGCAGGCCCACGATGCCCAGCGCCTTCTTCATGGCCTGGCGGCCCTTGCGGCGCAGACCGGCGGCGCCCGCCGCCAGCAGCAGGTTGTCCCCGATGGTCCGTTTGCGCACCAGCAGGCACTGCTGGCTCACTACGCCGAAGGTACGGGCCACCCGGGCCCGCCAGGGGCCGATGAGCCGGGCTACGTTGCTGCCGTTGAGGTAGACCACCCCCTGGTCTGGGGCCATCTCCCCGCCGATGAGCTTGAGCAGGGTGCTCTTGCCCGCGCCGCTGCTGCCGATAAGGAAGATAAACTCCCCCTGCTCCACCGAGAGGCTGATCTCCCGCACGGCGTAGTGGGGACGCTTTTCCTCAATATAGCGCTTTGTTACATTTTCCAGACGAATTTCCGCCATCCTGCCAGGGCTCCTTTGATACCGCGCCGGGGCCCCGGCCAGCGGTTGGTCGCGCACGGGGCCCCCTTCCGGGAGGCCGCGGCGCGCCATCGTTCACAACGCGCCATGTTCCACCGGTCAAAAACCGGTGGAACATGGGTGTTTACTTTTTGTAAAATGAGTTCTCCCCCGCCAGGCGCAGGCTGATGCGCCGGTCCAGCTCCACCACCCGCTCCAGCAGGCGGCGGGCCTTCTGCACCTGCTCCAGAAACAGCCGCTCCTCGGCGGTGCGGCCCTCCGCGCCGGCCAGCAGGGCCCTCACCCGCTCCTGATCCTCCTCCGCCAGGCTTTCGCGCCGGTCCAGGGCGGTCTGGTTGATCTCCTCTAAGTGGCGGATGGGGTCCTGGCGCATGGCCACCAGCATCCGCACCGACACCTGGTCGCTGCGGTCCAGGGCCTCCCCGATCTGGCCGGTGAGATCCAGGGCCTCGCTGAGGTCGTTGTACTTCTTCCGCTCCAGCACCGTCAGGTCCATCCACTCCGCGCCCGTCATAGCTGCCCGCCCTTTCTCTGGCTGCTGCTGCGCTCGGCGGTGTGGAAGGCGTCCCGCATCTCCGCGAGCATGGGGCGCAGGGCCTCCAGCTCCTTCTTGTTGCGGCCGATGCGGATGCGGCCCAGCTGGTAGGTGAAGTACTCGTACATGCGGCTGAGGTCCTGACTGATGGGGTATTTCCGGTCCAGGGTCTCATCCAGGTAGTTGACAATGTCGCTGCAGCGGTCAACCGCCGCTTCGAAGGTCTCAAAATCCCCCTTGTCCAGGGCGATGGAGGCCATGGTCCCCCGCTTGACGAGCTCGTCGTACAGCAGAAGCAGCAGCTCGCCGGGGGTCATGGAGCTGATGGACTGCTGCTTGTACTGCTGGTAGCCTCTCATATCCATAGCGGAATACCGTTCCTTTCTTCAGCGGCAGATCAGCCGCCGCTCATCAGGCCGGCAAGCGTGGAGCTCTGGGAGTTCATCTGGTTGATGAGCACCTCCAGGCGGCTGAACATGCTGGTATAGCGGTCCACCTGGCTGGTCAGCTTATCCTGCCAGCGCTCAATCTCGCTGCCGATGCTGTCCATCTGCTTCTGCCAGGCGTTGCTCAGCAGGGTGGCGGAGCGCAGGGGGGTGCCGGCCTGCTGGACCAGAATGCCCTTCACCGAGCCGTCAATGCCGGCGTAGCGGTCCAGCTGGGTCTTCATATTCTGCATGATGCCGCCCTCTTTGGTGAACATATCCGTGACGGCGTCGGGGTCGTTGTCGAGCATCTCACGCAGCTTGCTCTCGTTGAGGCTGATGGCCATGGAGCCGTCGGAGGCGTAGCTGGTGGTGATGCCCATCTTGCTGAGGGTGTTGGCGTCCACACCGGTGGGCTGGAAGGCGCTGCGCAGGCGGCTGTACATGTTGGAGAGGTTGCTGTCGCCGAAGAGCAGGCCCTGCTTGGCCTTGGCCTCGTAGTTCTGGATGGCGCTCTCGCTCATGCCGGCCCGGTCCTCATCGGTGAGGGGCTCGTAGTCCTTGAAGGCGCCGTCAGAGCTCTGGGGGGGCATGGTGGCGTACTGGCTGCGGATCTCCGCCATCATCTCGTTGTAGTCGTTGATCATGGACTTGACCGCGTCCACGATCTTATCGGAGTCGGTGGTGCGCTCGAAGGTGACGGGGTCGGTGTCCTTGGCGGCCTCCTCCACGGTCATATCCTGGTTGAAGGTGCCCTTGAGGTTGATGGTCATGCCGTCGATCTCCACCTTGTTGGAGCCGCGGGTCATCTCCTTGGTGGTGCCGTTGACGGTGATGATGAAGGTGGCGTCCTGGCCGGCCTGGTAGCCGCCGTTGGCCTCCATGGAGGCCTTGGCGTTCTCCTCGTCCATCCGGTCCATGAGCTTGGAGGTGAAGCTGTTGCCGTACTCCACGTTCACGGCCTTGCCGTCCTTGTCGGTGACAATGAGGGAGCCGTCGATGTCGGAGAACTTGGCGGTGTAGCCCGCCGCGTTCAGGCCGCCCTTGGGCCCGTTGAGGGTGTTGAGCACCCGCTCCATGGAGGAGTCGTCCTTGGTCAGCTCGAAGCCGTACTCCTTGCCGTCGATCTTCAGGGAGACCTTCTCGCCGACGACGGTGTTGGCGCCCAGGAGCTCCTTGGGGGTCTTCTGGGCCGCCGCGGCGCCCGCGCCGCCGCCGAAGAGGGCGGAGGCCAGGCCCTTGCCCAGGGTGATGCCGTTCTCAGAGCCGGTGTCCTTGCTGGTGAAGACGAACTCGCGGGTGGTCTTGGAGTAGGAGACGTTGACGTTGGCGTCGCTGTTGGCGTTGATGTCGCTGATGATGGCGGACAGCTTGGTGTCCTTATCATAGCTGCCGATGGTGACGCCGTTGAGGACGAAGTCGTACTTGCCGTCCTTGTTGGGGGTCATCTGGTCCCACATGCTCCCATCCCCGCGCATCAGCTCGCCCAGGGTGGAGTTGGTATTCAGGTAGTTGGTGGCCACCTTGCCGATGCCCAGGGCCTCGCCCATGTCGGCGTTGATGAGCAGGTTGGAGCCGTCGGCCACCTCGAACTTGAGGCTGAGCTTGCTGGGGTCCGTGCTGGCGTTGCTGACGGTCAGCTTCTTGCCGAAGGCGTCGGAGGCGGCCTGGCTGAGAACGTCGGTGTACTTCTGGGCCAGCTCATCCTCCTTGACGCCCGTGACCACCTCGCCCTTCTTGACGATGGAGTACTTGTTGGTGTCAATCTTACTGGGGTCGCCGTAGGCGTAGCCCACGTTGCCGTACTTATCCTTGACGGTAGTGGCGGTGGTGATGGTGTAGGTGCCGTCCTCCGCCTTGGTGATGGCGGGGCCACGGAGGGTCTTGGTGGTGCCGTCCACGTTGACGTTGAAGTTCTTGCCGGAGAGGTACTGGTAGGCGGTCTCCTTCCGGCTGAACTGGGTGTTGCCGTCGGTATCGTCCTTGAGGGTGATGCTGTCGGGCTTGACCTCGTCGGCGTTCTCCAGATCGTCGCTGCTCAGGCCCAGCACACCGGCCACGGTGCCGCTGGCGCCGGAGATATAGACGCTGTTCTTGGCGGTGGACTTGTCGGAGAAGACCAGCTTGCCGTCCTGCACGTCCACCTTGATACGGTCGGCGGCGGAGGCGGTGGTGCCGCCGGTGAGGGAGACGGTCTGGTCGGCCAGCTTATCCTCGATGAGCTTGGCCAGGGACTCGGCCTTCTCCTCGGCGGTGGCGCCGGTGATCTTGCCGTAGTCAGACACCTCGTCGAAGGAGATGCTCACCGTCTGGCTGCCGTAGGTGAAGGAGAGGCTGCCGTGCAGGGTGCCCAGGTTGATCTGGTCGCCGGCCAGATCCAGGCCCGCATCGCTGGACCAGTCGCTGCCCTTGACGGCGGCGATATAGGACTCGCCCCCCAGGTCCTTCAGGGCCCCGGCGGTGGGGCTGTAGCGGGCGGAGGTGGCCAGCTGCTTGACGCTGTTGACCTTCACGTCGCTGTCGGTGCGGCCGCTGGCGGCGATCTTGTCGGCAAACTTCCCCAGGGCCCTGACGTTGACCGCGCTGTTGAAGAAGGAGGCCGCGAGGAGGTTCGTCCCGGACATATAGGACGTGTACTTGCTGGAGAAGGCGTAGGCCTTGGAGATGATGCTCTGGTAGGCCTCCTGCTTCCAGCCCAGCTTGGTGGCCTTGTTGTTGAGGGTCTGGATCTTGTTCTGGTAGCTCTTGACCAGACTTTCAATCATCCCCTCCGTATCCAGCCCGCTGGCCAGACCGCTGATGATATTGGCGCTGTTATAGAGGCCGCTGATACTGCTGCTGCTGCCGACTCCATTGATGGATGCCATGATAATCTCTCCTTTATTCGTTATTCGTTCTCATATCGACCAAATCTTTTTCAGAAAATTCAGAGAAAAAAAGAAGAACCCTCTGTACTTTTTTATCGTCACGTAGTATAGTAAAGTTAAGAGTCGCAGAAAAGATTTTACACAACGGAGGGGATATTTTGTCTGCTGTTATTGCAACCACCAATCAAAAAGGCGGCGTGGGGAAGACCACCACGTCCTGCGCCCTGCTGGCGGGGCTGCATCAGATGGGCCACAGGGTGCTGGGGGTGGACCTGGATCCCCAGGGGAGCCTGGGGTTCTGCCTGGGTCTGGATATTGACAACTGCGCCACCATCTACGACGTGATGAAGGGCGTTCAGCCCGTGCGGGACGTGATCGTCCACTCGGACTGCGGGGACATCCTGCCCAGCAACATCCTTCTGTCCGGGGCGGAGCTGGAGTTCAACAAGCCGGGGCGGGAGTTCCTCCTCAAAAACGCCCTCCAGGAGCTGCAGGAGGAGTACGACTATATCATCGTGGACACGCCGCCGGCCCTGAACGTGCTGACGGTGAACGCCTACGTGATGGCCGACGGGCTCATCATTCCCATGGCCCCGGAGATCCTCAGCCTTCTGGGCGTGGCCCAGATCCGGGAGACCATCGACACCGTCCGCCGCTGCTACAACTCACGGCTGAAGGTGCTGGGCATCCTGCTCAACAAGTACAACCAGCGCTTCACCCTCAACCGGGAGGTGCTGGAGATGGCCGGGCAGATCGCCGCGCAGCTGGATACCAAGGTGTTCCAGAGCAAGGTCCGCACCAGCGTCTCCGTGGCCGAGGCCCCCGCCCACGGGGAGAGCGTGCTCACCTACGCCCCCTCCTCCAAGCCGGCGGAGGACTTCCGCGCCCTCATCGAGGAGATCATCCGGGAATGCGGCCCCGTAAATCGTTAGACAGGAGAGACACCACCATGGCAACAGCGAAAAAAGGCACCAAGAGCAGCAAGACGGCCCACGTGCTCAACCTGCTCACCGGACCGGGCGGCGAGAAGGAGGCCCCCGCCGACGCCCTCCCCGCCGACGCCGCCCAGGAGGCCGCGGCCGAGCTCCCGGCAGACCTTCCGGCGGCGGAGAGCGCCCCCGCCCGCCCGCTGGCCCCCCCGATCCTGGAGGTGGCCCGCTCCAACGACGACCAGATCTCCTCCCAGATCCGGGACGCTCTGGAGAGCGCCCTGCTGGAGGAGGACGGGCCCGCAGCGGCAGAGCCGGTCCCCGCGCCGGAGACGGAGACGGAGCCGGAGGCGGTTCTTGAGCCGGAGACGGTACAGGAGCCGGAGGCGGAAGCCGATGCCGCTTCTGAGCCGGAGACGGTACAGGAGCCGGAACCCGCTCCCGAGCCGGAGACGGTACAGGAGCCGGAACCCGTGCCGGAGCCTGAACCGGTTCCTGAGCCCGAACCTGAGCCGGAGCCGCTTCCCGTTCCTGAGCCCGAGCCGGAACCTGCTCCTGAACCTGAGCCCGAGCCGGAACCCATACCTGCGCCTGAGCCCGCTCCCGCGCCCAGGCCGGAACCTGTCCCCGCGCCGCAGCCGCCTGCGCCGGACCCGGATGAGCTGGTAATCGTCAATGTGATGGACGCGCTGGTGGAGATGAAGGCCCCCCGGTATGTCAAGATGTTCGGGCTGTGCCCCTGCCCGCGCTGCACCGCCGACGTGAAGGCGCTCACACTGACCAATCTGCAGCCGGCCTATATCGTGGTGCGCCGGGCGGAGGCCAACGCGATGCTCACCGTCTATGAGAGCCGGTTCAACAGCACCATCTTCGCCCAGCTCACCAAGGCCTGCAAGGTGGTCATGGACAGCCCCAGGCACGACGGGAAGAATTTTATGCTGTAACCGCCGCCGTCCGTTTGCCATATATACGTCAGCTTACCATATAAATGTCGTTTTTGCAAGAAGCAGCGGCGGTTCAGTTCCCTCGGGGGAGCTCCGGACCGCCGCGCTTTTTGCGGGGCTGCGGCGGCGTTCCTTTAAAAAATTTTGCTGCCGTTCACAAAAAAGGCTATACAAATCCAACCTTTTTTGGTATATTGAGAGGTAGTGCTATCCCCCCTACCCGGATTCTTATTTTAGCAGGAGGTTGTTTTGCTATGAGTGCGTTAACTGATCTGATCTATACCGGCTCCAACGCCGTGGCGGGCCTGACCGAGGGCGCGGTGAACGACGCCATCGCCAAGCACGGGGCCGACACCCCTGTCGCCTTCCCTGACACCGCTTACTTCTTCCCCACCATCTACGCCGCCACCGGCGTGAAGGTGAAGACCCTGGGGGATCTGCCCGCCTGCGTGGGCGTTTTGAAGAGCCTCATCACCAACCAGGACGACATCGGCGCGGCCCTGAACGCGGGCCTCGCCACCGCCGTGGGGGCCGAGATCATCGAGGGCCTCAAATACGCGGGCGGCGGCGACCCCTACGCCGGGGATTCCGGCATCGGCTTCGTGCCCGACCCCATCATCCGCTCCCTGGGCGTGCCCCTGGTCACCGGGGACATCCCCGGCGTGGCCGTGGTGCTGGGCAAGGCGGATGAGGCCGAGGACGTGGCCCGGGTGGTCAAGGACTACCAGTCCAAGGGCATCCTCACCTTTATGATCGGCGACTGTATCGAGCAGGCCCTGGAGAAGGGCGTGAAGATGGGCCTGGAGCTCCGGGTGGTGCCCCTGGGCCACGACGTGACCAGCGTCATCCACGTGGTCACCGTGGCCATCCGGGCCGCCCTCATCTTCGGCAACGTCCAGCCCGGCGATCTGGCGGGGCTTCTGAAGTACACCAAGGAGCGGGTCCCCGCCTTTGTCAACACCTTCGGGGCCCTGGACCCTGTGGCGGTCTCCGCCGGGGCGGGGGCCATCGCCCTGGGCTTCCCGGTGATCGTGGACCAGGACATCGGCGATCTCCAGGTCCCCGGCGCACTGGAGGCCGAGCCGGACCACGGCGAGACCAGCAAGCGGTCCCTGGCCCTGCGGGGCATCCACATCAAGGTCAAGGAGCTGCCCATCCCCGTGGCCTTCGCCGCCGCCTTCGAGGGGGAGATCATCCGCAAGGCGGACATGAAGGTGGAGTTCTGGTCCAGCAAGAACACCACCTGCGAGCTGGTGACCATGCGGGACGCCGCCCAGGTGGAGGACCACCGGATCGTCGTGGACGGGCCCGACATCGACAGCGGCGAGGTGGAGTACGCCCTGGCCACTTATATTGAGGTCTGCGGTCCCAAGATGCAGAAGGACTTTGAATCGGTCATCGAGCGGAAGATTCACGCCTGGTTCAACTACATGGAGGGCGTGATGCACACCGGCCAGCGCAACCAGTTCCGCATCCGCGTCTCCAACGACGCCTTCGGCAAGGGCCTGCGGATGAAGCACTTCGGCGAGGTGCTCTACTATATGATTATGGACGAGTTCGCCGCCGTGGTGGACAAGTGCCAGGTCACCCTGGTCACCGACCCCGAGAAGGCGAAGAAGATCCTGGACGAGGAGGCCATGCCCGCCTACAGCGCCCGGGACGACCGGCTCAGCTCCATGACCGACGAGAGCGTGGACAAGTTCTACACCTGCATCCTCTGCCAGTCCTTCGCCCCCAGCCACTGCTGCGTGGTCACCCCGGAGCGCCTGGGCCTGTGCGGCGCGGTGAGCTGGCTGGACGCCAAGGCCACCAAGGAGCTCAACGATGCCGGCCCCTGCCAGCCCATCAGCAAGGAGGGCTGCACCGACGAGCTCAAGGGCTACTACCCCGACGTGGACCGGATGGTCCACGCCGCCACCCAGGGCGCGGTGGAGCACGTGAGCCTGTACTCCATTATGGAGGACCCCATGACCTCCTGCGGCTGCTTTGAGTGCATCTGCGGCATCGAGCCCATCTCCAACGGCCTGGTGATCTGCAACCGGGAGTTCAAGGGCATGACCCCCACGGGCATGACCTTCGGCGAGCTGGCCTCCATGACCGGCGGCGGCGTTCAGACCCCCGGCTTCATGGGCCACGGGCGGCACTTCATCGCCTCGAAGAAGTTCGCCGCCGCCGAGGGCGGCATCTCCCGGATCGTCTGGATGCCCAAGGAGCTCAAGGACGACGTGGCCCCCCGGCTCAACGCCACCGCCAAGGAGCTGCTGGGGATTGACGACTTCTGCAGCATGGTGGGCGACGAGACCATCACCTCCGACCCCGAGGAGCTGATGAACTTCCTCACCGAGAAGGGACACCCCGTGCTGAATCTGGCCCCGCTGATGTAAAGGCGGACAACTGAACAGACCTTGCAGGCGGGAGGGCTTTGCCCTCCCGCCTGTGCGTCAGAAAAGGCGGCTGGCGGGAGGAAAATCTGCAAACCGTAAATTTTTATGGAATTTCTCCCCATCCCATGGTATACTAAGAAACATCCTTTAATGCGGGAGAGTTTATATGGCGCGGTTTGGAAAATATACCTCGTGGATCTGCGTTTTGGCGGCCCTGGTGCTGCTGGAGTTTGTGGGGCTGGTGGGGGCCCTGGCCTGGATCGGCGGCCGGGAGGCGGAGCCGGCGGACCTGTCCGTCCCCGTCCAGGAGGAGCCGCCGGACATGCCCGCCTGGCTGGCCCCCGCGTCTGGAGCGTCCGACGCGCCCGCGCCGCCGCCCCAGGCCGGGGAGAAGGAGAGGCCGGCGGGAGAGCTGACAGCGGCGGAGATTCTGGGGGGCTCTCAGATCATCGCCCACGGCATGGGGTCCGTGGACGGGGAGGCCATCCTCAATTGCCTGGAGGGTTTTCAGGAGCAGTACGAGAAGGGCGTGCGGGTGTTTGAGGTGGATCTGCGGCTGACGGCGGACCAGCAGGTGGTGCTGCGCCACGACTGGCGGGCCGGGTGGCAGGAGGGGATCAGCGAGACCGCCGTGCCCACCCTGGAGGAGTTTCTGGACAAGCCCCTGCTGGGCAAGTACACCCCCCTCTCCTTCCGGAACCTGCTGGAGCTGATGGAGGACTACCCGGACATCTGCGTCGTCACCGACAGCAAGTTCACCGACGCGGAGATCGTCCGGCTCCAGTTCGAGGCCATGGTCCGGGACGCGCGGGAGCTGGGGCTGAGCTACCTGCTGGACCGGGTGGCGGTCCAGGTCTATGACCCGCTGATGTTCAAGGTGGTGGACAGCGTCCACCACTTCCGGCACTACATTTATACGCTGTATGTGGAGGGCTTCGGCAGGACGGAGGCGTCCTTCCGGGAGCGGGCCCTCTTCTGCGCCCAGAACGGCATCCAGGGCATCACCATGTGGGACACCTGGTGGGACGGCGCCTTCGCCCCCATCGCCGCCCGGTGCGGCGTCAAGGTCTACACCCACACCGTCAACGACCCCCAGCAGGCCTCGGCGCTGCTGGAGAGCGGCGTGGCGGCGGTGTATACCGACGAGCTGACCCCCGCCGCCCTGGACCCGGAGGCCCCCCAGGAGACGGCCCAGGAGAACACAGACACGCCGCCGGAGGGCGGAGAGAGCGGGGAGGCATCCCCGGAGGAGAAAGGAGACAGCGAGCATGGAGCTGACTGAAAAGACACTGCACAGCGAGACGATATTTGACGGGCGCATTCTCCACGTGCGCAAAGACACGGTGGAGCTGCCCAACGGGGCCCAGTCCTTCCGGGAGGTGGTGGACCACCCCGGCGGGGTGTGCGTGCTGGCCCTGGACGGGGAGAACCGGGCGCTGCTGGTGAGCCAGTTCCGCTACCCCTACAAGGAGGTGGTGCGGGAGGTGCCCGCCGGGAAGCTGGAGCGGGGGGAGGACCCCCGCGAGGCCGCCATCCGGGAGCTGAAGGAGGAGACCGGCGCGGAGGCGGGGGACTTCCGGTCTCTGGGGGAGCTGTACCCCTCCCCCGGCTACTGCGGGGAGATCATCCGCATGTATCTGGCCAGGGATCTGCGCTTCGGCGAGACCCACCTGGACGAGGACGAGTTTTTGAACCTGGAGCGGATCCCCTTTGGGACGCTGGTGGAGCAGGTGCTCTCCGGCGAGATCAAGGACGCCAAGACCATCGCCGCCGCGCTCAAGGCCAAGCTGCTGCTGGGGCTGTAGCGGCGCGTGTTCACCGGACCCCGGAGGAAGGAGGAAGAGGACATGGAGGAAAAAAAGACCGTCCTCATTGTGGAGGACGAGAAGAGCATTGCGGACATCATCCGCATCAATCTGGAGCGGGAGGGCTACGCCTCTTTGACCGCCTACGACGGCGAGGCGGGGCTCGCCATGGCCCTGGAGCACAACCCGGATCTGATCCTGCTGGACGTGATGCTGCCGAAGCTGCTGGGCTTTGACGTGTGCGCCCGGCTGCGGGAGAAGGGGAGCAGCGTGCCGGTGATCATCCTCACCGCCCGAGAGGAGGAGGAGGACAAGGTCAGGGGCCTGGAGCTGGGGGCGGACGACTATATCACCAAGCCCTTCTCCATGCGGGAGCTGATGGCCCGCGTCAAGGCCAACATCCGCCGCACCGCCATGAGCCAGAGCGGCCCGGCGGAGGGGGCCATGGCCGCCGGGGGCGGCCTGACCATCAACCCGGAGAACTATCAGGTCTGCAAGCACGACAAGCCCGTGGATCTGACCCAGCGGGAATATGAGCTGCTGACCTTCCTGGCCAGCCACCCAGGCAAGGTATATTCCCGCATCGATTTGATGGAGCAGGTGTGGAACTACGGCTATGTGGGCGACGATGTGCGCACGGTGGACGTCACCGTCCGCCGCCTGCGGGAGAAAATTGAGGATGACCCGGCGAATCCGGCCTTGATTTTGACCCGACGGGGGGTGGGGTATTACTTTGCGGGGCAGTGAGCGTCGCCGCCGGAGGCGGCGAGGGGGGCTGCGGCGCAGCCCTGCAGCCTTGCGGGGGCTGCGCCGCAGCCCTGCAGCCTTGCGGGGGCTGCGCGCCCCCACGCCCCGCGGTTACTTTTTGTGCAAACAAAAAGTAACCAAAAA
>CAJTOM010000020.1 GCA_910577915.1 uncultured Oscillospiraceae bacterium | reverse complement strand
GGCGGGGGTGGTGGCCGCCGGCGGCTTTGCCTTCGGCTGGCTGGGACTGGGGGGCATCGTCTACGCCGTCTACGGCGCCGGCGGGGTGGTGGCCGCCTCCCAGATCGCCCTGGGGGGCGTGGCGGAGGCGCCCCTGGCCATCGGCCGGGCCGTCCAGGGGCAGACCGCCATCCAGCTGCCGGAGTCCGGCCCCCTATCCCCGGAGACCCGGGAGATGATCCGCCAGGCCCTGGCGGAAGCCCTTGGGGGCCGCCACCGGTGGCTGGAGGCCCTGCTGCGCGCCCTGTGCGGCGGATGAGGGCTGGAAAAAGCTGTGAACTTTTTATAAAAACTCTATTTTTCCCGTTGTGTTTTTCCCCCGCTTGTGCTATCCTATAACCATCATGAGTCCACCAAATGCAGTAAAGGAGTGATTTCATATGGTTAGACTGATCATGAGCGGCTCGGGTGAGGGCAAGACAAAGCAGCTCATCGAGCTGATGGAGAACGCCGCGGAGCAGGATGTCGGGTGCATGGTGTGCATCGAGCCCACCCGCAATATGAGCTTCAACCTGCGCCACCAGACCCGCATGATCGACGCCTCCGAGTTCTCTATTGACAGCTTTGAGACCCTGCGGGGCTTTATCTGCGGCCTGTACGCCGGCAATTACGATATTTCCCACGTCTTCATCGACAACCTGTGCAAGGTCGCCCGCAGCAACGACGAGCGCCAGGTGGGCCAGTTCCTCAACTGGCTGGACGGCTTCAGCTCCCCCCTGAACCTGAAGATCACCGTCACCGTCAGCGCCAATCCGGACACCGCCACCGACACCATGCGGAAATTTATGTGATGCGTTTCCCTGCCCCCGGCTGGTCTCCGGCCGGGGGCGTTTTCTATTTCCGCCACCAGGAAAGGAGTCTTCTATGGGCATTCACATCCATTTCAGCCTCAATCGCCCGTCCCGGGGCAGGGCGGAGCGCCCCGCTCCCGCCGCCCCCAAGGACATCCCCGCTCTTCTGGCGGCCATGACGCCGCTGGAGAAGCTCCGTCTGTGCGCCGGTGCGGACTTCTGGCACAGCCGGGCGGTGGAGCGGCTGGGCGTGCCCGCCTTCCGCATGGCCGACGGCCCCCACGGCCTGCGCATACAGGAGGGGGACGCGGGAGTCCACGATTCCCTGCCCGCCACCTGCTTCCCCGCCGCCGTCACCGCTGCCGCCGCCTGGGACCCGGCGCTCTGCGCCGCCGTGGGCCGGGCCATCGGCCTGGAGGCTGCGGCGGCCGGAGTGAAGCTGGTGCTGGGGCCGGGGTGCAACATCAAGCGGGACCCCCGCTGCGGCCGGAATTTCGAGTACCTGTCCGAGGACCCCTGCCTGTCCGGGGTCCTGGCGGCGGCCTTCGTCCGGGGACAGCAGGAGACGGGGGTGCGCTCGTGCCTGAAGCACTTCGCCGCCAACAGCCAGGAGTACAAGCGCAACAACGGCGACAGCCGGGTGGATGAGCGGGCCCTGCGGGAGATCTACCTGTCCGCCTTCGAGCGGGCGGTGAAGGAGGCCCGGCCCGGGGCGGTAATGAGCGCCTACAACAAGCTCAATGGCATCCACTGCAGCGACCACCACCCCCTGCTCACCGGCATCCTGCGGGAGGAGTGGGGCTTCGACGGGCTGGTGGTCACCGACTGGGGCGGGCTGAACGACCGGGTGGAGGCCCTCCGGGCGGGGTGTGATCTGAGCATGCCCGGCGGCTCGTCCTACATGGAGGGGGCCGTCCTGGAGGCCCTGGCCGGCGGCGCTCTGGAGGAGGCGGACCTGGACCGCTCGGCGGCCAGGGTGCTGCGCATGGCCCTGGAGACCGCCCCCGCCGCAACGGAGGCGGATCTGGACGCCCACCACCGCCTCGCCTGCCTGGCGGCGGAGCGGGGGGCGGTGCTGCTGAAAAACGACGGGGGCCTGCTTCCCGCCACGCCGGAGGGCATGGTGCTCATCGGCTACATGGCCCGGCACCCTCGCTACCAGGGCGCCGGCAGCAGCCACATCAACCCCACCCGTCTCACCACCCTCACCGGCGCCCTGCCGGCGGCGCCCTGGGTCCCCTGCGGCGACCGGGAGGGCCGGGTGACGGCGGAGGAGCTGGACCGGGCGGTTCAGGCCGCCAGGGAGGCCCGGACGGCGGTGGTGGCGGCGGGCCTGCCGGAGAGCTGGGAGTCCGAGGGTCTCGACCGGCCCCACCTCTCCCTGCCGGAGGGGTACAACACCCTCATTGAGGCGGTGGCGGCGGCCAATCCCCGCACGGTGGTGGTCCTGCTGGCGGGCAGCCCGGTGGAGACGCCCTGGGCGGACCGGGTGGGGGCCATCCTGTACATGGGCCTCCCTGGCCAGGCGGGGGGCCAGGCCGCGGCCAACCTGCTCACAGGCCGGGCCGTCCCCGGCGGCCGGCTGGCGGAGAGCTGGCCCCTGTCCCTGGCGGACCTGCCCGCTCGGGAGACCTTCGGGACGCGGAACCCGGAGTACCGGGAGAGCGTCTACGTGGGGTACCGGTACTACGACAAGGCGGATCTGCCGGTCCGCTTCCCCTTCGGACACGGGCTGAGCTACACCTCCTTCGCCTACAGCGACCTGGTCATCGAAGGGCGCTCCGTGTCCGCCCTGGTGACCAACACGGGCCCCGCCGCCGGGGCGGAGGTGGTGCAGCTCTACGTGGCACCGCCCCGGACCGGCCCCCACCGGCCGGTCCGGGAGCTGCAGGGGTTTGTCCGGCTGGAGCTGGCCCCCGGCGAGAGCCGCCGGGCTGCATTCACCCTGGACGACCGGGCCTTCCGCCTGTGGGACGGCGGCTGGCGGGTCCCCGGCGGGACCTACGGGATCCAGCTGGGCGCCTCCAGCCGGGACATCCGGCTGGAGGGGACCATGGCGGTGGAGGGGGAGGATGTGCCCGCCCCGGCGTGGCAGGCGGGGAGCTGGTACGAGGCCCCCTCCGGGCCGCCCCCCAGGGCGGACTGGGAGCGGGCCATGGGCGGCCCCGTCCCCCAAGAGCCTGCCCCGAAGAAGGGACAGTTTACCATGGACAGCACCTGCGCGGAGATGATGGAGGACTCCCTGGTGATGCGGCTGCAGTACCACATCTCCCGGTGGGTCATCAGCCGGGTCTGCGGCACACGGGACCCGGCTGACCCCGGATACCGGATGATGATGAACGACGCGGTCAACTGCCCCATGCGGGCGGTGGTGATCAACACTGGCGGCCGGGTGGGCGAGGGGATGGCCCGGGGGCTGCTGGAGATGGCCAACGGCCATTTTCTCCGGGGGCTGGGGACCATGGCGGGCTGGAGGCGGTGAGGAGCGGACCGGTCCGCACCGCGGTTTATTTGGCAATGCGTACCGGCAAAATCGAACTGCCTATGGACAAAGCAGCGTTGACGGGCACAACCCGTCAACGCTGCTCTATTCATTTATTCAACTCTTGTGTATTCAATCCGTTTCGTATCAGCGATGGAATCCTGTAGCATACCGCTGGAAACGGATACGCCGAATCCCTGATAGCTGAATGACAGCGAACCGGATAGCGGATTTGCATTATGAACGTATATGCCGTCTATTGCCGTGGAATTTCCGCCCGGTGCAGTTGACATGGAAAGTCTGGGCTCCGGCGTTAAGGAAAATGAAAGGGAGCCTCTTAATCCGTCGGCTGACAGCCACTCGCTTGGCGATATTTGTTCTTCAAAATTGATGTAAGTATTGATCCCAAGCCCCCCCTGGCTCAGAGCGTTTGGCCTGTCCCAGGTCTTATAGGTGATCCACCTGTTCTGTTTCTGAGAATGCGCGTAATCTTTTGACATAAAGTCATCATTATATGTCAGTATGCTGTTGTCCCAGTTGACAGTGATGGCATCAACGCCCCTTACAGAGGGTAATTGATTCCAGTCGTAATCGACGTATATCGTAATCTCATAGAAATATGTGACGTCACCAATTTTTACAGGGGTGTAGCTGGATGTTACATCAAAAGAGAGCTGCCGGGAGGAAATATTCCCATGCGGCTGGATTTGTTGGCGGTATGTATGCAGATAATATAAATTCTTTTCTTGCACAAGTTCATACAGATCCACAATTTGCGGCTGGATAAGGGTATTCAAAAAATCAGAAGGATAGCCGCGCTCAAGCAGTAATTCAACCATGTAATCATCCGATTGGGCGGCCCTGTGAGCTTGTGCGGGAATAACCACAGATATGATCACGAGACATGAAACAGCTAAACTTATTGCTTTTTTCATATTTTCCCTCCTCATATTCTGTTTTGCGCAATGACATTTTTTGTAAATGCAAATTTATTATGCTATTAACCATCTGGTTTGTCAAGTTTTTATAACGACGTTTGAGGTTTATACTTAATTTTGGCGGCAAAATTCCCCCTTGACAAATGCCGCCCTGTGGTGTAAACTTTCCCCAAGTGAATCAAAAAAGCGATGACGAAGACGGACGGAGCGGTCTGTTCCCAGAGAGCCGGGCGGCGGTGTGAGCCCGGCAGCAGCGACCTCCATGGTCCCATCCCTTCCGAGCTGGAGGCTTGAACGCCCTGCGGTCAGTAGACGCCTCCCGTGACTGCTACGTCAGTGCATAGGGCTTGCTGGAGCCTGAAGGGGCGTCCCACCGGACGCAATTTGAGTGGTACCGCGGGTACATCACGTTTGTGCATGAACTCGTCTCAAAGAAACGTTTCTTTGAGGCGGGTTTTTCGTTTTCTATTGTCAAATTTTTCTCTAGGAGGATACGCTATGGATACCAACCGCGTCAACACCCAGCTGATGGAGGTGGCCTTCCGCATTCGGGAGATGCGGGCCATCTGCGGCTTTTCCGAGGAGGAGATGGCCCGCAGGACCGACACCACCATTATGGAGTACAGCGCCTACGAGGCCGGCAGGGCGGATTTGCCCTTCACCTTCATCCACAAGTGCGCCCTGGCCTTCGGCATCGGCATCACCGACCTGCTGGAGGGCCACAGCGCCCACCTGAGCAGCTACACCGTCACCCGGAGAGGGGAGGGCCAGCAGACCGCCAAGGAGCCGGGCATTGAGATCAGCAACCTGGCCCCCTTCTTCCGCAATAAGCTGGCGGAGCCCTACTACGTCACCTACGACTACGACGAGTCCCAGCAGCACATGCCCATCCACCTCACCACCCACTCCGGCCAGGAGTTTGACATCGTCCTCTCCGGCCAGCTGAAGGTCCAGGTGGGGGAGCACACGGAGATCCTGGAGGAGGGGGACAGCATCCTCTACAACTCCTCCACCCCTCACGGGATGATCGCCGTGGGCGGCCGGAAGTGCGTGTTCTGCGCGGTGGTGGTCTCCGGCGAGAAGACCGACGAGAAGGCCGTGCGCCAGTCCATCGTCCGGGCCCGCACCAGCGAGGACTACGTGTGCAAATCCTTCATCCAGGCCGAGGAGGACGAAAACGGGAGCCTGCGGAGCCTCTCCTTCCCCAACGCAGAGCGGTTCAACTTCGCCTTCGACTGCGTGGACGCCATCGCCGCCAAATACCCCCAGAAGCTGGCCATGCTGCACCTGGACAAGCACAAGACGGAGCGGCGCTTCACCTTCGAGGACATGTCCCGTGCCTCCTCCCGGGCGGCCAACTACTTCAAGGCCCTGGGAATCCGGAAGGGGGACCGGGTGATGCTGGTGCTCAAGCGGCATTATCAGTTCTGGTTCGCCATCCTGGGGCTCCACAAGCTGGGGGCCGTGGCCATCCCCGCCACCAACCAGCTCCAGGAGCACGACTTCTCCTACCGCTTCAACGCCGCCGAGGTCAGCGCCATCCTCTGCACCGCCGACGGGGACACCGCCCGTCAGGTGGACATCGCCCAGAAGGACAGCCCCAGCCTGCGGCTGAAGATCCTGGTAGGCGGCCAGCGTGAGGGCTGGCACGACTTCGACGAGGAGTACGCCATGTACCGCAGCAAGTTCGAGCGGACGGCGGACGCCCCGGCGGGGGACGACCCGATGCTGATGTTCTTCACCTCCGGCACCACCGGCTACCCCAAGATCGCCGCCCAGTGCTACAAGTATGCCCTGGGGCACTACGTCACCGCCAAATACTGGCACTGCGTCCACGCCGACGGGCTCCACTTCACCATCAGCGAGACCGGCTGGGGCAAGGCCCTGTGGGGCAAGCTCTACGGCCAGTGGCTGTGCGAGGGGGCGGTGTTCACCTACGACTTCGACCGGTTTGATGCCTCGGACATTCTGCCCATGTTCGCCAAATATAACATCACCACCTTCTGCGCCCCGCCCACCATGTACCGGATGTTCATCAAGGACGATCTGAGCAGGTACGACCTGAGCAGCATTCAGCACGCCACCACCGCCGGCGAGGCCCTGAACCCGGAGGTCTTCCGCCAGTTTGAGGCCCAGACGGGGCTCCAGATCTACGAGGGCTTCGGCCAGACGGAGACCACCCTGTGCATCGGCAACCTCATTGGCAACAAGCAGAAGATCGGCTCCATGGGCAAGCCCATCCCCAGCTACGACCTGGTGCTGGTAGACGCCGACGGCCAGCCGGCGGCCCCCGGCGAGAACGGGGAGATCTGCATCCGGGCGGAGGAGGGCAAGGCTCCCTGCGGCCTGTTCTCCGGCTATTTCCGGGACGAGGAGCAGACCAAGGGCGTGTGGCACGACGGCCTCTACCACACACGGGACGTGGCGTGGCAGGACGAGGATGGATACCTGTGGTATGTGGGCCGGGCGGACGACGTGATCAAGTCCTCCGGCTACCGCATCGGGCCCTTTGAGATTGAGAGCGTCATTATGGAGCTGCCCTACGTGCTGGAGTGCGGCGTATCTGCCGCGCCGGACGAGGTGCGGGGCCAGGTGGTGAAGGCCAGCATTGTGCTGGTGCCCGGTACTCAGGGGACGGACGAGCTGAAAAAGGAGATTCAGAACTACGTCAAGCAGCACACCGCGCCCTACAAGTATCCGCGGATCGTGGAGTTCCGGGAGGAACTGCCCAAGACGATCAGCGGGAAGATCATGCGCAACAAGCTGTGAGCGGCAGGTAACGGGAGCGGTACGGGAGGAGCATCCCCCCCCTCGCGGGGGCGGGGATGCTCCTCCTGGGTAAAAATTTTAAAAATTTAGAATTGCCTCTTGACAAATGGAGAGAAATCGGTATAATAAGATACGTTCGTGATGAACACAGCGGGATTGTGTAAAGGTAGCACAGCGGACTCTGACTCCGTATGTGAGGGTTCGAATCCTTCTCCCGCTGCCAAGTAAAGCAAACAGTATAGATGCCGTGGGCTTTCAGCCCACGGCATCTATACTGTTTCCGGGGATTTGACCCCTCTGCCAAACGCGCGAGAGCAGGATTTGAACTCCTCGGGTTTCGATATAACCAGTCATCGGTATTACCCTGCGCCCATTTTGAAATTGCTCGTTTTCAAGCTGCCCTTTTGATTGGGAGGCTCTATATCAAAGCGGACATACTAAAGCCGTATATGCAAGAGGAGGGGCATTCTATGCCTGCTGCCATGAAAGGTGCAATTTCTTTTAGACCGCTGCATGTACCCCATTTCACCGCACACAGCCACCCAGAATAGCTGAAGATGAAGCATCGGATGGATGATGATTTTGTTGTCTGCGAGTATATTAAGGGGAACTATCTGACCAGTATCGTGCTGGAGCAATTCAGAGAAAGGGAGCTGGTGTACAAGAGCCACATGACGCTGGGTGTGAGCGGCGAAGCGTTTGCAGTGATCAAAACACAGCCACAAAGGCCGGAACTACCGTTCTCCCAGCCCTCCCCAGCCAGTCACGGCAGAGAAAATGCCGTGTGGCTGGAACCGGAGCTGGTCTGCGTGGTTGCATTTATGCACCGGACCAAAAGCAGCGGGATGCGCCAGCCGGTATTCAAAGGACTGCGGCTGGATAAACTCCCGCTGGACTGTGTGGAAGCGTCCTAAAACAAGTAACCAGAACGGCCTTTCTCCGTATGATGGGGATGGAGGTGTCATGCTATGGAGCATAACAACAACTATGGGTATCTCACGGACTGCCGGGAGATACCCATTACATTTTCGCCCCAGCACCAGGACCGTCAGCCGGGTTTTGAGTATGTAATGGATCCGCACCCGACATCGGAATGCGGGAAAGGCTGCCGGAAGCTGGAGGGCAAGGCCGCGCTGATCACCGGCGGGGACAGCGGTATCGGCAGGGCAGTGGCATACGACTTTGTGAAGCAGGGCGCGGATGTAGCCATTGCCTACTATGACGAGGACCGGGATGCGGAGGAAGCCGCCAGGCGGGTGCAGCAGCTGGGCGGACGCTGTCTGCTGCTGAGGGGTGACCTGAAGGACCCGGCCTTTGCAAAATACTGTCAGCGCCGGTGGGATTTTGTAATTTTTCGCCGAACGGGGAATGTAAGAAAATGGCGGGTAAAGGTGTGCAGCCTTTGAATGATTATACTTGTCGTTTTCGCCCGTCAAGTCTAAAATGCACTGATAAATCAGGACTTGACGGGCTTCAAGCCGACAAGTACCGGGTAATCAAGGCTGCATACCCTCCGCATGCTGACCGCCAATAAATGGCATTCCATTCCGGCGAAAAATGACATTTTCCGGTTGGCGTTGACGGTAAAAATTCTTCTGGTGTAATTGCCTTAACGTAAGAATGTTTGAAGTCATCAACATTTCTCGTTACAACGTACTCTGCGGAAATCTCCTACACACATTCATCTTACAGGCAGTCTTCAAAGTCCGAGAACTCATTCCGAGAAATAGCTTCACAACCCCTATCGTGACTTGCTCCAGTCACCTGGAGAAGTTGGCAGAGTTTTTCCAACATCGACCGCCTGTCTTCATCAGAATAGCTTTTGAGAAGGATATAGAAGATATTGAGTAGGGAATGAAACGCGATATATCCTTGAATATCGTCGTTGGCACAGGTTTGCAGGATGGCCTTTGCGTCATAGTAAAACGGTTGCCTTACCGTCAAAAATCCAGAGCAACATTGGTATCAATCAGAACGACCATACTTTTCGTCCCTCGCATCTTCCAATTCCTTTTTATAATCCAGATCCGGTACGGATCTGAGCATGCTCTCAAGCTCCCCGAACGCTTTCAGCTTTGGAGAAACAATGCCTTCGCGTTCAAGAAAACGGTCGAAACCCACTTTTCCGACAAAGGAATGTAGATACTGAATGGTGTTTGTCAACTGGTCTTCCGGAACCTGCTGAACGAGCTGCACGGCCTGCCATCTCAATGTTGTCATCATCTTCACCGCCTTTCTACTTACCTATGCATACCTCTGCAACAGAAACATTTCAACCGGAAAATGTTGAACTTTCCTTACCTCTGCATTATAATAATTATGTAGAGAGACGGGGGAGATGTGCGGAGCTTGCCCCTGGCTTCTGACACTCTGATACAGATTTATCACAAAAAAAGTCCTGCACCGCTGCGGTGCAGGACTTTTTTATAGCTTCCCCTCGGACGGGCCCATACCCTTTCAATCAATCGCCGGCCCCGCTCACCCGATCTCACCCCGCCCGATGGCGTCCGCCAGCTCCTTGGCATAGTAGGTGATCAGCATATCCGCCCCAGCCCGGAACACAGACAGGGCCGTCTCACACATGATCCGCCCCTCGTCCACCAGCCCGGCGGCGGCGGCAGCCTTGATCATGGCGTACTCCCCGGACACCGAGTAGGCGCACAGGGGAAGATCAAACCGGTCCGCGCACTCCCGGATCACGTCCAGATAGCTCAGCGCCGGCTTCACCATCAGGATGTCCGCCCCCTCGCCGGCGTCCAGGGCGCACTCCCGCAGAGCCTCCTTCCGGTTGTGTGGGTCCATCTGGTAGCCCTTCCGGTCCCCGAAGGAGGGGGCGGAGCCGGCGGCGGCCCGAAAGGGGCCGTAGAAGGCGGAAGCGTACTTGGCGGAGTAAGCCAGGATGGCGGTATTCTGAAAGCCGCTCCCGTCCAGCGCCCTCCGCAGCGCCGCCACGTGGCCGTCCATCATGTCCGAGGGAGCCACCATGTCCGCCCCGGCGGCGGCGTGGCTGACGGCGATCCTCGCCAGGTGCGCCAGGGTCTCGTCGTTGTCCACCTCGCGGCCATGGAGGATGCCGCAGTGGCCGTGATCCGTGTACTCGCACATACACACGTCGGTGATGACGGTGAAGTCCGGATACCGGGCCTTAATGGCCCGGACGGCCTCCTGGATGATCCCGCGCTCCGCCCAGGCGGAGGAGCCGCACCCGTCCTTCTCCCTCGGCAGGCCGAAGAGGATGCAGTGCCGCACCCCGTGGTCCAGGCACTCCTCCACGGCGCGGCACACACTATCCAGGCCGTAGTGGTTCTGGCCAGGCAGGCTCTCAATGGGGCGCACCCCGGAGAGGGCCTCGTCCACGAAGATGGGGTAGATGAGCGCCTCCGGGCTCAGCCGTGTCTCCCGGTTCAGCCGACGGATGGCGTCGGTCCGCCGCAGGCGGCGGGGCCGGTTGGTCAGATCCATAGGTGTATCCTCCTGCAAGTATAAAATGCGTCCTGTCGCCGCGCAGGCGGCGGATACGCCGGGAGGGCCGCGCCCTCCCTCTTCATTCACTCCTCCGCCAGCTTCACCAGCGCGTCGATGGCCGCTTTTTCCGCGACCCGCACAGGGATCCCGTACTTTCGGGCCTCCCCGGCAGTCTGCTCCCCGATGCACAGGCCCACAACGCGGCGGAAATCCGCGTCCGCGCCCACGGCGGAGACAAATCCCTTGACCGTGGAGGCGGAGGTGAAGGTCACGTAGTCAAATTCTCCGGCCTCCAGCTCCTCCCGCAGCCGGACGGAACAGGGGTTGTCGTACAGGGTGCGGTAGACCGGAATGTCCTCGAAGTCGGCTCCCGCCGCCGCCAGCGCGTCCGTCAGGGCGGGAGAACCCTCCTCCGCCCGCAGCAGCAGCACCTTCCCGGCAGCCTCTTTTGCCAGCGCGGCCCCCATGTGGGCGGCGTCATAGACCTCCGGGATGAGATCGGCGGCGAGACCGCAGGCCTCCAGGGCTTTTCCGGCGGCGGGTCCGACGGCCGCCAGCTTCACGCCCCCCAGGGTCCGGGCGTCCCGGCCCATGCCCCGCAGGCACGTCCAGAACGCCTCCACCCCGGCGGCGCTGGTGAAGCCCAGCCACATGCCCGCCCCCAGCCGCTCCAGGGCGGACTCCATGGCGGGGCAGGGCAAAATGGCCTCCGTCCGTATGCAGGGGAACTCCGTCACATCCGCTCCCAGCGCCCGCAGCTTCTCCGAGAGCGTCCCCGCCCGGTCCTCGGGCCGGGTAACCAGCACCCGCTTTCCGCAGAGGGGCAGGCCCTCAAACCAGCACAGCCGCTGCGCCAGAGCGCACACCTCCCCCACAATGATGAGGGCGGGGCTGCGTATGCCCATCTCCGCAGCCCGGGCCGGCAGGTCCTCCAGCGCCGCGCCGCACCGCCGCTGTGAGGGGAGCGTACCGTTTTCCACCATGGCGGCGGGGGTTCTCCCGTCCATGCCCGCCGCCAGCAGTTCCCGGACGATCACGGGCAGGGCGGTGACGCCCATGAGGAACACCAGCGTGCCCCCCGCCCGGACCAGGGCCTCGAAGTCGATGTCCAGCGCCGCCCCCTCCCGCGCGTGGCCAGTGATAATATGGAGGGAGGAGGCGCACCTGCGGTGGGTCACAGGGATGCCGGCATAGGCTGCCGCCGCCACGGCGGAGGTGACGCCGGGGACCTCCTCGAAGGCCGCCCCGGCCTGGGCCAGGGTCTCCAGCTCCTCGCCGCCCCGGCCGAAGACAAAGGGGTCCCCGCCCTTGAGCCGCACCACGCTGTGCCCTGCCCGGGCCTCCTCCAGAAGGATTTGGTTGATGCGGTGCTGGGGCACCGGGTGGCGGCCGGCCTGCTTGCCCACGTCGATCCGCCGCGCCCCGGCGGGAATCAGCGCCAGCACCGCCGGACTCACCAGCCGGTCATAGACCACCACCTCCGCGTCCCTAAGGGCCCGCAGACCCTTGACCGTCATAAGCCCCGGATCACCGGGGCCCGCCCCTACCAGCGTCACCTTTCCCGCCATGCGCCGCCCTCCCTCAGGCCTCTGGCCAGCTCAGCGGCCAGGTCCGCTCCGTCTGCCAGGGGGCCGGAGACCGTCCCCTTGTATATCCGCTCCTCTGCGTCCACGTACATCCCCGCAACGGTGACGGCGTCCCCCTTCACCACAGCGTGGGCCGCCATGGGAGAGGAGCACCCCCCGTCCAGGGCCCCTACGAAGGCCCGCTCCGCCAGGGCGCAGACCTCCGCCTCCCTGTCCCGGAGGCAGTCCAGGACCTCCAGGTCCATGTCCCGCCGGCACTGGACCGCCAGAATGCCCTGTCCTGCGGCGGGCAGGATCTCCTCCGGGGTAAAGTACCGGCTGACGCGGTGCTCCAGCCCCAGCCGGACGAGCCCCGCCGCCGCCAGCACCAGGGCCCCGTAAGCCCCGCTCTCCAGCTTGCCCAGGCGCGTGAGAACGTTGCCCCGGACGGGCCGGACCTCCGCCGCCGGGAACAGCGCCCGCAGCTGGACCCGCCGCCGTGAGCTGGCGCTGCCGGCGGGGCGCCGGATGTCCCACTCGGAAGCCCCCTCCGGCAGCACCAGCGCGTCCCTGGGGTCCTCCCGCCGGAGGAAGGCGGCCACGGGCAGGTCCTCCGGCAGGTCCATAGGCAGGTCCTTGCAGCTGTGGACCGTCACGTCCACCCGGCCCTCCCGGAGGGCGGCCTCCAGCTCCTTGACGAACAGGCCCTTGCCCCCCACCTTGTCCAGGGTGCGGTCCAGAATGCGGTCCCCGGTGGTCTTCATGGTCACCAGCTCCAGCCGGAGCTCCGGATGGGCCGCCTGGAGCGCGTCCATCACCAGCCGGGCCTGGGCCACCGCCAGCCGGCTGTCCCGGCTGCCTACCGTCAGCTTCATCGCGCCCCCTCCTCTCCCGCCAGGGCCGCCCGCACCCGGCGGGCGGCGGCGGCCACGGCGGCGTGGTCGCCGCCGTCCCCCACAAGCCCCGCCACCAGCGCGCCGCTCTCGCAGATGGCGGGGAAAAAGAAGTCGCAGTCCGCCGGGCAGTCCGCCCGGTTGAAGGGGATGCCCAGACGCCGGGCCTCCTCCCCCACGGCGGCGTTTACCGCCGGGTCGCCGGCGGCGGCCACCGCCAGGAAGGCCCCCTCCAGATCCCCCGGCCGGTAGGGCCGGGCCGCGTGGGCCGCGCCCTCCCCCACCGGCCCTGCCAGCGCGGGGGCGATCACCGTCACGGCGGCCCCGAACCGGGCCAGCGCCGCCGCGCGGCGCAGGCCCACCGGCCCGCCGCCCACCACCACCGCCCGCCGGCCGGTCAGATCCACAAACAGGGGGAAGCGCCTATGTCCCATGCCGCTTCACCACCACCAGGGAGAAGTAGCCGCTGTCCTCCGGCGCGTCGGCGAAGCGGGGGCAGACCCGCTCCGTCTCCATGCCGCAGTTCTCCACCATGGATGCGCCCTCCAGCAGGCCCCGGTCCGCCAGGGTCGCCCGCAGTGCGCCGATCTCCCGGCCCGCCTTCATAAACACCAGATTGGCGTCCACCTCAAGGCAGTCGGACACATCCCGGTGGGAGGCCGGGACGATCAGCAGCCGGTCACTGCCGTCGCACAGCCCGTCCCCCAGCGCCGCCGCCGCCGCGCAGAAGGAGGGCACGCCGGGGATGACCCGTGCCTCATAGCCCGCCGCCAGCACCCGGCGGTGGATGTACATGTACGTGGAGTAGACAGAGGGGTCCCCCAGGGTGATAAAGGCCACCGTCTTCCCCTGATCCAGCAGGGCGCAGAGCTCCGCCGCCGTCCTGTCCCGCACCCGGTCCAGCTCCGCCTGGTCCCGGATCATGGGGGCGGCGCAGCTGTGGAGGGGCTTGCCCTGGATGTACGCGCCCACGATCCCCAGGGCGGTCTTCTCCCCCGCCCCCTTGTCGGGGACGGCGATCACGTCCGCCTCCGTGAGGATGCGCCGGGCCTTCAGCGTCAGCAGCTCCGGGTCGCCGGGGCCCACCCCCACGCCGTATAAAATACCTCTGTTCATCTCCTATGCCTCCTCGCTCTGCTCCTCCGCGCTCTGCTCCTCCGCGCTCTGCTCCTCCGCGCTCTCCGTCGCCGGGGCGGTCTCCCCGGACGCCGGGGAGGCCGCCTCAGCCGGCGGTGCGGCCTCCGCCGCCCGCAGGGCCTCCTGTCTCGTCACGAACAGGGCCTCCCGGCCCCTGGGATGCCGGCGCTTGTTGACCAGCAGCACCGCCAGACCCGCCGCCGCCAGCGCCACGCTGAGCAGCTGGCTGACCCGGATGGGCTGGCCGAACAGCTCCCAGCCGAAGAGATAGAGGCTGTCGGTGCGCAGTCCTTCGATCCAGGTGCGGCCAACGCCGTACCAGATGAAGTAGAAGCAGGTGTTCTCCCCGTCGAAGGTCCGGGCCCTGGAGATGACAAAGTAGATCAGCGCCAGGCCGATCAGGTTCCACACGCTCTCGTAGAGGAAGGTGGGGTGGACCTCGATATACTCCGAGGCGGAGGTCCACAGCCGCATCCGCCAGGGCGCCGTGGTCTCGCTGCCGAAGGCCTCCCGGTTCATAAAGTTGCCCCAGCGGCCCACGGCCTGCCCGATAAGCAGGCCCATGGCCCCCAGGTCCGCGAAGGCCCCGAAGGACAGGTTCCTCCTCCGGCAGAAGATGTGCAGCACAATGTAGGCGGTGATCACCGCCCCGTAGATGGCCAGGCCGCCGTCCCAGACCGCCGCCATCCGCCCCCAGTTGAGGGACCCGTCGGCATCCCGGTACAGATCCAGGTAGAAGATCACGTAGTACAGCCGCGCCCCGATGATGCACAGGGGGATCTGCCAGATGATCATGTCATAGACGTTGTCCTCGGTGAGGCCGTACTTCTTCGCCTGCCTGCAGCAGAACAGCACCGCCAGCACCAGTCCCAGGCAGATGATGATCCCGTACCAGTAGATCCCGTTGCCGATGGGGATGGCCACCGGGGAGGGGTTGACCTCCCAGTCCCCGAAGAGGCCGGGGAAGCTGATGGGCATGTCGTTTCTCGCATAAACCATAATATCCTCCTTGCTCCGCCGTCAGGCCAGCGGGTCGATCCGTGAAATGGCGGCGTAATCCGGCGTGATGTTTTCCCGGAGAAAGGCCTCCACGTCCGCCTTGCCCACGCTCTCAAAGACCTCCGGGAAGCGGTAGTAGTCAAAGCCCCGGAAGTATCCCTCCGTCATGCTCACGGCGATGTTCTCAAAGGAGTTGAGGCTGCGGAGCATGCCGCCGTAGGCCGAGCGGCGGATCTGCTGGTAGAGCGCCTCGTCCACGCCCTCCTCCCCCAGGCGGCGGGCCTGGGCGTTGAGCTCCGCGAAGACCCGCTCCGGCTCCTTGGCGTCGCCGCCCACGTAGACGTAGGCCGCGCCGGGCAGCATGTCGAAGTTGCCCCCCAGGCTGCCGTTGATGACCCCCTGCTCGTACAGGCGGGTATACAGAGGGCTGCTGTCCCCGAAGAGGACGTCGCAGGCCATATCGCCGATGATGCTCTGCCGCAGCATGGCCTCGCCTCCCTCCGGGGGGCGGCACTTGTAGCCCGCCAGGAACATGGGCATGGACACCTCCATGGCCATGCGGACCTCCCGGGCGCCGGGGCGCTGCCCCTCCTCCCGGCCATAGTCCCTGGGGACCGCGGGACCACCCTCTTTTGGCAGGACCTCCTCCGCCAGGGCCGCCGTCCGCTCCGGGTCGATGTCGCCCACGCAGACGAGGACCATGTTGGAGGGGGTATAGAAGGCCTTGTGGCAGTCGTAGAGGGTCTGGGGGGTGATCCGGCGGATGCTCTCCACCGAGCCGGCCACGGGGATGCGGGCCGGGCTGTCCCGGTAGAGGCACTCCATGAGATTGGCGTAGACCCGCCAGTCCGGGTCGTCCTCGATCATGCGGATCTCCTGGGCGATGATGCCCTGCTCCTTGTCCACGCTCTCCTGGGTGAAGTAGGGCACGGAGACGAAGGAGAGGAGGATGCGCAGGTTCTCGTAAAATTTCTCGGTGCACTCCACGTAGTAGGCGGTGACGGCGCTGCTGGTGAAGGCGTTGTCGTGGGCCCCGTTCTTGGCCAGCTCCTGGAGCACGTTGCCCTCCTGGGTGTCGAACATCTTGTGCTCCAGATAGTGGGCGATGCCGGCGGGGGTGTCCTGCCACTGGCCGTCCAGCCGGAAGCGCAGATCCATGCCGCCGTAGCGGGTGGCGAAGAAGGCGTAGCGCTTGGCATGGCTGGGTTTGCTGACCACCACTACCTCCAGGCCGTTATCCAGTTTTTTGCGGAACACCCGCTCCCCCAGCCGGGGATACTCAAAGCGCCTCATGGGCCTGTCCCTCCCTTCCCCTGAGAAAATAGACCGTATCCGGCCGGACCGCCCCGGCGGCGGCCCGGATGCGCTCCGGGGTCACCTGCCGGACGGCCTCCAGCAGGCCGGGAATGGTCTCCTCCCCGCCGGCGGCCGCCTGGCCCATGACGAAGTCCTCCAGGGAGGCGGCGGAGTCCTCCATGGAGCGCAGGCCGCTGCACAGGGAGCTGCGGGCCCCCTGGAGCTCCCACTCCTCCCAGTCCCCGTCCCGCAGGGCCTCCAGCTGGGCGTAGATCTCCGCCAGCGCCCGGTCGTAGTTGGCGAACTCAATGCCGGAGGACACGGTGATAATCCCCTTCTGCCGGTGGTAGGCGCTGCCGGCGTAGTAGCACAGGGACAGCTTCTCCCGCACGTTCATAAACAGCTTGGAGGTGCTGGCCCCGCCGAACATGGCGTTCATGAGCATGGTGGCCGCCATGTCGGCGCTGTCCGTGCGCAGGCCCAGGCACAGCTTCCCCTGGGTCACGTCCATCTCCTCCACCGTCAGGCGGACCTGCTCCGGGGCGGGGCGGCGTGTGGTGGCCGCCGGCTCCAGCCGCCCCCTCCGGGGCAGGCCCTCAAAGGCCCGGGCAAAGGCCCCGGCCACCCGCTCCCTGGCCGCGGAGCCGCAGTAGAACAGCTCCAGCCGCCCCTGGGGCAGGATGGTCCGGTAGTGCTCGTCCAGCGCGCGCAGGGAGATGCGCTCCACGTCCTCCGCCCGGCCCATCCGCCGCACGCCGTAGGGCTCCCCGGCGCACATCTCCTCCATCAGGCGGCGGGCGGCGTAGGAGCGCTTGTCGTTTAAGTCGCTGCGGATGAGGTCCGCCAGGTTCTCCCGCTCGCTGTCCGCGTAGTCCTCCCGCAGGCGGCCCCCGTCGGCGGCGGGGCGGCAGTACATGTCCCCCAGCAGGTCCGTCACAGGCTCCAGCAGCCGCTCCCCGGCGGGCAGGAAGCGGTCGTCCACGCAGCTGGCCACAAAGCCGAAGAGCTGGTTCTCCCCCTTCTTGCGCACCGTGGGCTCCAGCCGGGCCCCGTAGAGCATGTCCAGCTCCCGGCCAATGGCGGCCATGTCCGGGCAGCGTGCGGTGCCCCGGCTGAGGACGTTGACCATCAGGGCGTTGAGCCCCGCCGTCTCGGCCCGCAGGGGGACCGCCATCTGGGCGCTGAAAAAGCTGGTTTTGAATTTCTCCGATGGAATATAGGTGAGATACACATTTTCCATGAGCATCTGTCGTGTCATGCCGCTTCTCCTTCTTCTGTCAAATCTCTCCTAGTATATACCTTTTTTCCCGGAGTTTCCATAGGGGGGCGCGGATTTTTACGGTTGGTTCACAAAAGTTTTTTACCGCCCCCTCCTTGATCCGTTTTCTTGAGGGAAGCGGTATCAAAAAACCTCTGTGCAAAACGAGCGCCCCCGCGCGCCTTGGACGTCCGCCCGGCGGCGGGAATATGCGGGGCGGCGCCCCGCTGCTCTGCGGGACGCCGCCCCTTCCTATGGAGATCCAATTTTAAGCGGGCATGCGCCTTATCAGCGACGGAGCCTTCTCCAGGGCCTTGCACACCGCCGCCACCACCACGCAGGACACCACCGCCTCCGGGACGCCCGCCGCCCAGGCGGTGCCCATCACCAGGCTGCCCACGCCGGACAGGTCCACGCCGTAGTAGGAGGAGATCACCTCCGCGCACAGGGCCCACAGGAGCCCCAGGTAGAGCACTGTATTCAGGGCGGAGCCCACAAAGCCCGCCGCGCCGCAGCGGATGACGGAGCGCCCTCCGTCCAAGACCGGGACCCTCTTCAGCCCCGCCGCCAGCAGGCCGGACAGCCAGCCCATGAGAATCCGGGCCCCCATGCAGACCGTCAGGTAGGCCAGGGGGGCGTGGGCCAGCGCCAGGGTGGCGAAGGGGTCCGCCCCCGGCATGGTCAGCACCTTGATAACGGCGCTCAGGCCGAAAAAGAAGCCCAGGACCGCCCCCGCCGCGGGGCCCATCATCACCGCCCCCACAATGACGGGCATCTGGATCGTGGTGGCCGCGATAGGCCCGATGGTCAGATAGCCCAGAGGGGTGAATGCCAGAAGGAAGATGATGGCCACCAGTATCGCCATGCGTGTGATCTGATGGACTTTGCTGTTGCTGTTCATAGTGCTGTTCTCCTTTTGAGGGTATTTCACCTCGTGCTGTCGTCTCCTATTGTGGGAGTACGGCGCACAAATTATGTATAATACCGGCGGATACCGCCGCTATTACCGCTTATGCCTGCTGTTCTCGTAGAGGTAGCGCAGCCCCTTCAGCGTCAGGTCCGGGTCGTAGAGGATCTCCCGGCGGCAGCGGGCGCAGACCAGCTCCGCCGAGCCCCCGGTGGCCACGCACCGCGCCCCCGCCATGCCCGGCAGGGCCTCGTAGCAGGCGATGAACCCGTCCGCCGTCATGGCGCTGCCCAGCAGCAGGCCGCAGCGCATGGCCTCGGCGCTTGTGCGGCCCAGGCACGCCTCCTCCCCGCTCCCCAGCTCGATAGAGGGCAGCAGGGCGGCGGTCTCCTTCAAAAGGGCCGCGCTGGCGCGGATGCCCGGCAGGATGCACCCGCCCAGGTATGTCCGCTCCCGGTCCACCGCCGCGATGGTGGTGACCGTCCCCGCGTCGATGAGCACCAGAGGCGCGCCGTACTCCGTCAGGGCCGCCAGGGTGTCCGCCACCAGATCGCCCCCCAGCTGGGAGGGGTCGTCAATGCGGATACGGAAGCCCGTGCGGATGCCGGGGCCCACCCGGACCACCTCCGCGCCGGTCACCGTCCGGGCCGCCGCCTCCACCAGCCCTGTGAGACCCGGGACCACCGAGGAGAGAATGCACCCGTCCACCGCCCCCCGGTCCAGCCCGTGGAGCCGCAGCAGGTCGTAGAATACCGCCGCATACTCGTCGGCGCTGCGGCGGGTGTGAACCGACACCTTGGCCCGCATCCGCAGCGCCTCCCCCTGGAACACCCCCAGGGACACGTTGGAATTGCCGATGTCCACCGCCAAAAGCACGCCGCATCCTCCTCTCTCTGTTTTCGCCGTCATGATAGCACAGGTTGGGCAATCTGGCAAGAGCTTTTTCCCGTTCTGCGCCGTTTTTCAGAAACAATACATGCTGAAAAAGGCCACCACCCCCGGCCCGCAGTCGTACTCCATGCCGCACCGCTGGGCCAGCTCCTGGACAAACACGCAGTAGGCGGACATGCAGGAGTACTGCAGCTCCGGGAACCGGCAGGGCTCCCCCTGGGTGATGGCGCAGGGGGAGCACAGGCTGCACCCGCTGGCCCCCACCATGAGCCCCGGCGCGCCGGCCCAGTCTATGAGCTGGCGGGTCAGCCGGTTGTGCTGGCCCTTGGCGGGCTTGGTCTGACGCTCGTCCATGGCGTCGTCGATGTCCCACATGGTCTGCATCACCAGGGCGCGGGGCCAGGACTGCAGCTTCCGGCGCATCTCCTCCACCGTGCCGCAGTCCGGCGGGCAGGCGTAGTTGACGCCGTATTTTCCGCACAGATTCTCCTGGCACAGGGGCCGGAAGGCGGGGATAAAGGTGACGTCCGCCGTGTCCACCAGGGCGGCGTTGGCAAAGCCCAGCTCCAGGGCCTTTTTCAGCAGCGCTTGCTCGTTCATAGGGGGTTCTTCCTTTCGGCGTAGTTTCTCCTCTATTGTAGCCCGTTTTCTGTAGAATTTCCACCAAAAGATCGTTGCAATTTGCCCGAAATTGTGGTATCATCCCCTTGGATTTCTGTTAAATACTTAACAAAGGAGATGCCGCTTATGGATATGGCTACCCTGCGGGCGAAACTGGACGAGGCCCGCTATATCTGCGACGACAGCCTGGTCACCACCCTGCTGGTGGCCCTGAAGCTGGGCCGGCCCCTGCTCATCGAGGGGGCCGCCGGCGTGGGCAAGACGGAGGTTGCCAAGGTCATGGCCGCCGCCCTGGACCGGGAACTGGTGCGCCTGCAGTGCTACGAGGGACTGGACGAGAGCAAGGCGCTCTACGAGTGGAACTATCAGAAGCAGCTTCTGAGCATCCAGGTGCAGATGAACCGCCAGGACCCGGACGCGCTGACCCAGTCCCTGTTCGGCGACGAGTACCTGCTGGAGCGCCCCCTGCTCCAGTCCATCCGCGCGGAGAGGCCGGTGGTGCTGCTCATCGACGAGATCGACAAGTCCGACGAGGAGTTCGAGGCCTTTCTGCTGGAGCTGCTCAGCGAGATGCAGGTCTCCATCCCCGAGGTAGGGGTGGTGCGGGCCCGGTCCATCCCCTTCGTGGTGCTCACGTCCAACCGGACCCGGCCCCTCAGCGAGGCCCTGCGGCGGCGGTGCGCCTACCTCTACCTCCAGTACCCGGACGTGGAGAAGGAGGTGTCCATCATCCGCGCCAAGCTGCCCAACGTCAACGAGCACCTGGCGGTACAGGTGGCCCGGGCAGTCCACGGCCTGCGCGCCAGCGACGCCATTCTGAAAAAGCCCTCCATCGCCGAGACCCTGGACTGGGTGTCGGCCCTGGAGGCCCTGGGCATGCGCGACCTGACCCCGGAGAGCGCCCGGCAGACCATCGGCTTCGTCCTCAAAAGCAGCGAGGACATGGAGGCGGCGGGCCCCGTCCTCTCCGGCGGCGGAGAGGACGGCTGCTCCTGCGGCCATGGCCACGACCACGACCACGAGCACGGCCACGAGCACGGCCACTGCGGCCGCTGCCACAGCGGGGACGGGACATGAGCGTCTACCTGGAGAAGCTGGCGGAGTTCTCCTCCCTGCTGCGGCAGGAGGGGCTGGCGGTGGGGCTGCAGGAGACGGCGGACGCCTGCGAGATTCTCTCCTGCCTGGATCTGACGGACCGGGAGACGGTGCGCAGCGCCCTCTCGGCGGTGTACGCCAAGAGCCGGGAGGAGCAGGCCGCCTTCCAGCGGGCCTTCGACGGCTTTTTCGTCAGCGCGGAGCGGCGGGACGCCCTGCGCCGCCAGCACGAAGCCGAGGCCAGGGAGCTGGCCCGCCGCCGGGAGGAGGCCCAGCGGGAGCTGCAGGTCAACGGCCAGCCCATGGAGCTGCGGGAGGACCTGGAGGAGGTCTACATCCGCATGGGCCAGGAGAAGCGGGAGCAGCTGCACCAGATGCTGGAGCGGACCAGGGGCACCATGGGCCGCAGCCCCGACAAACTCTACGGCAACTTCATCCGCTCCGTCTTCATGCGCTTTCTGCTGGAGCAGCAGATGGTGATGGAGGACGCGGCGGTGGACTGCGAGGAGACGGACCCGGATCTGGCCCTGCTCTACCGGGACATCTCCCTCTTCAAGGACGCCGACGTGCCCAGGGCCGCCGCCCTCATCGCCGCCATCTCGCGGCAGCTGGACGCCGAGCTCTCCCGCCAGCGCCAGGGCCGGGGCCACAGCGGAACGCTGGACTTCAAGCGCACCATCCGCCGGGGGCTGGAGACCGGCGGGGCCTTCTACCGCCTGTCCTACCGGCGCAAGCGCAGGCGGCGGAGGCGGCTGGTGCTGCTGTGCGACGTATCCGGGTCCATGCTGCAGTTCTCCGAGTTCGCCCTGCGGTTCATCAAGTCCATGTCCGAGGTCGCGGAGTCGTCGGCCGCCTTCCTCTTCTCCGAGCAGGTCCGGCCGGTGGACCCCTTCGCCCTGCAGAATATGGACGCCTTCCGGGACTATGTGCGCTCCTCCGGCCTCTATGGCCGGGGCACCGACCTGGGCGCGGCCCTGGAGGCGCTCTGCACCCGCCGGCCAGCCCCCCTGGGCCCCTCCGTCACCCTGCTGATTCTGTCGGACACCAAGACCATCGACCTCCCCCGGGCCGCCCGGACCCTGCTGGAGGCCCGGCGGCAGGCGGGGAAGGTTCTGTGGCTCAACCCCATTCCCGCCCGGAAGTGGCCCTATGTGCGCAGCATCCAGACCATGGCCTCCCTGTGCCAGATGGTGCCCTGCAGCACCCTGGACGAGCTGGCCCGGGCCTGCCGGAAGCTGATGAAATAGCGCCTGAGCGGGGCGCAAAGCGGAACCCCCCGCCGCATACGCGGCGGGGGGTGCTCACGCCTTTTTGGCCCGGACCAGCAGCATCATGGGGCGGCGCAGCTCGTCCCGCATCCCCGGCTGGTCCAGCATGCACGCCGGCGGCCGGGCCTCCTCCACCGCCTCCAGGCGGAAGCCGGTCCGGAGCAGGCCGCCGAGAATCTGGGTCAGGGTGTGGTGCTGCTTCACCACCCGCCGGCCCAAAAAGGAGGTGACGCGCCTGCCGGGGGTGAAGTAGCCGTCCACCGGCCAGTGGAGGGCCCGGCCCTCCCTGTCCCGGACCCACTCCTGGTCCACGCCGGCGGTAAACACCGGGTGCTCCATGTTCACAAGGAAGACGCCCCCAGCCTTGAGCGTACCCATGACGTTCCGGTACACCGCCTCCAGGTCCTCCACGTAGTGGAGCACCAGGTTGCTCACCACCAGATCGTACCGCTCCGGCGGGTAGTCGTAGGCGTCCAGGGCGCAGACCTCATAGCGCACCCCTGGCGCGGCGCAGCGCCGCCGGGCCTCATCAATCATGCGCACGCTGGCGTCCAGGCCCAGCACCTCCGCCGCGCCCTGCTCCGCCGCGTACCGGCAGTGCCATCCATAGCCGCACCCCAGATCCAGCACCGCGCCGCCCTCCACCGGCGGGAAGAGCTCCCGCAGCTGATGCCACTCCCCCGCCCCGGCCAGTCCCTCCCGGCTCCGGGCCATGCCGGCGTAGGCGCTGAAAAAGGCCTCGTTGTCGTAGATGCCCGCCATCCATACCTCCCGCCGCCCGCGTCTTCGCGGGCGGCCTTTCGTTCCAATCGTCACCGGGCAGAAATCCCGGAAACACAGTAGGTCCAGTCCCGTAACAAAAGTTCTTTTTGATCCTTTTTCTTTCAAGAAAAAGGATGCCTGCCTCCCTGTCAGATCAGCCACCGGTTCACCACGGGAATCCGCCGCAGCACCAGATAGGCCGCCAAACTCAGCGCCAGCAGCACCGCCGCGTGGAGGGGGATCCCCCACCAGGGGGGCAGCGCCGCCAAGGGCGTCCTGACGGTGAGGGACTGGAAAAAGGGGTGGACAAGATAGACGCAGAAGGAGGCGGCGGAGAGGAACTGAACCGGCCGGGGCGGCCGGTTCCAATGGGCCACGGCCCATTGGCATAAGCGGAACACCCCCGCCGCCATCAGCAGCACAAAGGGCCCGAAGCCGGTCAGGAAGAGCCGGTCCGACACGCCGTAGTGGACGCTGCGCACCCAGGTGCCCAGGAAGGTGACGGCGAAGCCCGCCGCGAACAGCAGGGCCCCCGGCCGCCAGCTCTTGGGGGGATGGGCGCGCATGTACCACCCCAGCAGGCCCAGCCCCGGACAGAGGAAAGCCTCGGGCAGCACGTAGTAGAGGAGGGATCCCTTCATCTCCCGCAGGGGCCAGAAGTACTGGAGGAAGGGAAACACCCCGCCGAAGAGCAGCCACAGCCCCAGCAGGTAGCGCACCTCCGCCTCCCCGCCCCAGCGGGCGATCAATCGGGTCAGGGGCAGGGCCAGATAGAGGCTGAAGGCGAAGTAGAAGTAGTAGAGGTGGTAGAAGCTCCGGCCGTAAAACAGGTTCTTCGCCGCCTGCGCCGCCTGCTGCGCCAAAGGCGCCGCCCCCCAGGCGGCGGCGATTCCCAGCAGCTCGTAGAGCGCCGACCACACCGCCAGGGCCGCCAGCAGCCGCAGCAGATACCGGGAAAAGAGCTTCCGCAGCGGCAGGTCCCGGTCCGGGGCGTTCATCAGCGCCCCGCTGCACATCAGGAAGGCCGGTACCGCCCAGCGGGTCACGCCCCCATAGAAGTCGGCGGCCAGCCACGGCGGGGAGCCGATGGGGTGGAGGGTGTAGTGGTCTGTCCCGCAGTGGATCAGCAGCACCGCGCAGATGGCCAGGGCCTTGACCAGATCCACGCCTCCGTCCCGGCGGGGTGCGACATGTTGTTCCATCAAGCGCACCTCACCCTCTCCTCCGATACCGCCGCGCCAGCTCCAGCAGATCCTCCT
Organism: uncultured Oscillospiraceae bacterium; assembly: GCA_910577915.1. GTDB lineage: Bacteria > Bacillota > Clostridia > Oscillospirales > Oscillospiraceae > Pelethomonas. The sequence continues at coordinate 7,648 of CAJTOM010000020.1, read as the reverse complement.
GCCGGAGCAGGAGCAGCAACAGCAGGTACACGGCCGCCGCCGCGGCCCCCATGCCTACGCATTTGGCCACCAGCTGCAGCTTGCTCTCCAGGCCGGTGAGGACCAGGCCGGTGAGGGCGCACAGCCCGCCGCCGGTGACAACGGCCGCCGCCAGGCTCTTGACCAGCGGGGCAGTCCGGATCCCCCCGGTCCGCCCCAGCAGCAGCAGCGCCATCACCAGGCCGCCGGCGGAGATGGAAACCGCCGTGGCCGCCGCCAGGCCGGCCCCGCCCCAGCGGGGGCCCAGCAGCCTGTTCAGCCCCCAGTTGCACAGCAGGATCCCACCGTTCACCAGCAGGGGCGCCAGGGTCTTCTCCATGGTGTAGTAGGCCTTGCTCAGCAGATCCAGCACGCAGAAGCCCGCCATGGACAGGGCGTATACGGCGAAGATGGCCCCGGTGGCGGCGGTGGAGTCCGGCCCGAAGTTGCCACCCTCGAAGAGGACCCGGACGATGGGGGTGCCGAAGGCCGCCAGAATGGCGGAGATGGGCAGGATGAGCAGCAGGGTGCTGCGCAGCACCTTCCAGATATAGCGGAGATACGCCTCCCCGGCCCCCTCGGTGTACTTCTCGCTGAACTTGGGGAAGAGGACGGTGCTGATGGAGTAGACCAGGGTGGTGGTCAGGGGGGTGAAAAGCTTATCGGCGTAGTAAAAGGCGCTGACCGGACCGCCGGAGAGCTGCACGGTCATGCCGGAGTCCTGGAGGTAGCAGAAGAGGAAAATGGATGTGGTCACCACCGTCACGGCGGCGGTCTTGAGGAAGGTCCACACATAGTCCGCCCGCAGATCCAGCGCGGGGCGCAGACGCACCCGCTCCCCGCGCATATAGGGCGCCGTCATGGCCAGCTGCAGCAGCCAGGCCAGGGCCACCGCCGCCACGTAGCCCCCCACGCCCAGCCGCTGCGCCCCCGCCGCCAGAAAGATGATCAGCGCCATGTTGTAGGGGATGGACATGCTGCCCTGGAGCATGAAGTGGCCCAGGGACTGGAACAGGGCCACCAGCAGGTACGTCAGCACGATCACCGGCAGGGTGAGGGCCATGACGCGCATATAGACGGCCAGCTGGGCCGCCTCCTGGGCGGAGCCCTCCCAGAGCGCCCCCATCCAGGGGGTGAAGGTGAAGGCGATCCACCCGCCCGCCGCCAAGAGGCTGAGCAGGACCGTGATGGTGATGAGGTTGCCGGCGGCGGCATAGCCCTCCCGCCGGTCCCGGCGCAGGCGCTGGGTGAGGATGGGCACCGCCGCCACGCACAGGGCGTAGGCCACGGTGGTATAGAGATAAATGGTGGTGTTGTTGGCGGTGGTGTAGAGCTCCGCCGCCGCCAGGGTGCCGAAGGTCCGGGCCTGCTGGGACTCCCGGACGATCCCCAGCAGCTTGGCAAACAGGGTGACCAGGGTCACGCCGCTGATGAGATGGACCGTACGATTTTCTTTCACGTTCTCTGCTCCATGATTGCGCGGATCAGCTCCTCGTTCTGATCCAGTTTTGAAATCAGCTCCTCCAGGCTCCGGGCCGTGCCGGCGCGGATGGCCTCCCGGTTCTCCATGGTCTCCCGGAAGGCCTTCTGGAAGCCCTCCAGGCAGAAGTTTTTCACCGTAAAGCCGCTCTCCCGCTGGATGGAGGCGAGGAAGGCCTCCACCTTCGGGTCATAGCTGATGCCGATCATCGGCACCCCCATGACGGCGGCATAGATCAGCGAGTGGAGGCGCACCCCCACCAGCACGTCCATGCACCCGATGATGGACAGGGTCTCCTCCGACAGGTATTTCTCCCGCAGGCACCCCGCCTGGCCCCCCAGGCGCTCCGCCACGCCGGCGCACACGCCCACATCCTCCTTGTGGTAGAAGGGGATGAGCACCGAGTCCGCGCCGTAGGCCTCCCGCAGCCAGAGGATGCACTTCTCCACCTCCTGGAGGAGGTGCTTGTCCGGCTTCCGGGCCTTTACCGCCCAGCCCACGGTGAGCCGCCCCGGCCGGCGGGGACAGCCCTCCCGCTCCAGCAGCGCCAGCCCCTGGGCGGGGTCCGGCTTTTTGACCCGGATGACCGGATCGGCGGTGACGTGGATGAGGCCCTCCGGCACGCCGATGGCCTGGAGGCGGCACCGGCTCTCCTCGTCCCGGACCACGATGCCGTCGGTCCGCCGCAGCACCAGGGCAGTGAGGCGGCAGTTGACGCGCCCGGTGATGGGGCCGATGCCCTGGCTGTAGATGAACGTCCGCTTCCCCAGCAGCTGGGCCAGGGCCAGGATCGCCAGATAATAGAGGATGCTCTTCCTGCTGGTGGCGTCCTGCAGCAGGCTCCCGCCCCCCGAGAGCAGCAGGTCGCAGCCTCTCACCGAGCAGAAAATGTCCGAGATGTTCATCCGCCGCATCGCCTTGACGCCGTACTTCTCCGCCGTCAGGCCGGGGTTCTGGGACAGGACGGTGATGTCCACGTCCGGCAGCTTCTCCCGCAGGTTGTCGATGACCGTGCGGAGGATGGACTCGTCTCCAATGTTGTTGAAGCCGTAGTAGCCCGAAATCAGTATCTTGTACATTATCTCTGTTCCGTCTCAAAATATTTTTTCCGCACGGCCCGGTACAGCCGGAGCAGCGCCTCGAAGCACGCCATATACACCGCTCCCAGCGCCAGCCCCAGCAGCACGGCGTAGCCCGTGCGCACAAAGCCCAGATACAGCGGCGTGCGGATGTGCATGAAGGTGTTGCACACGCTGGTCATGCCGATGGTGCCCGCCAGGCCGAACAGAGCCGTCCAGAAGGGCAGGCGGCGCACCGCGCTGTACACCGCCAGCATCACGCAGGGGAAGGCCACCAGAAACTCCTTGGTCCGGGGCCGGGCCAGCAGCCAATTCTCCAGATCATTGCGCAGCAGGATCTCCAGCGTAGACACGGAGACCTCCGTCTCGTGGCCGGTGCGGGCCAGGTAGTAGTACCCCGCCAGGGCCACCGCCCCCAGCAGCACCAGGGCCCACACCGGGATGTTCCAGCGCAGGGCGGTGACAATGTCCCGGACCTGGAGGCTGTTCTCCCTCCGGTCCTTTTCAAAGACGCCGTAGTAGGAGACAAACAGCAGGCAGAAGAAGGCCAGGGGCAGCAGCTGGGCCAGCTTGACCCCCCGGAAGATGCCCAGCTCCAGCATGAAATCGGTGGAGGACAGGGGCGCGGCGGTCATCATGGCCCCCGCCAGGGAGATGAGCACCGCCGCCAGCAGAATCCCGGCGGCGCGGGGGAGAATCCGCAGCAGCCCGGCGTCCGGGCGCAGGCGCTCCCCCACCCCCTTGGCAGCGCGCAGGAAGAAGGCGGCGGCCAGGCAGGCAAACACCACCGCCCCGGCGAAGCTGGCCAGCAGCTTAAAGGAGTTGGGCATCACCAGCCACGCCGCTCCCACGCACAGCCCGGCGGCCCCCGCCAGCAGCAGGGTCCACTTCCGCTTCATGGGCAGGAAGGTGTCCGGCAGAAGCGCGCCGCCCAGGCCGGCCCCCAGCCCCAGCGCCAGCATGGCCAGGGCGGGTACCTGATAGTTCTCCATCACCGAGGCCCTGCCCAGGGTGATACCGTGGGCGGCCAGGCGGGTGTTCAGGCTCTCCAGGGCCTCCCGGTAGACCTGGGGGTCGGTGATATAGACATGGCTGTCGTCGGTCTGCTTGAAGGGCTTGAAGTAGATCACCCGGATGTTGCGCTCCACGATGGCCCGGAAGAGGGTGTTGACGATCTCCTCCGTACCCTCATAGCCGTAGTAGCCGTAGCGGTACTGGACGTAGTCCCACATGGAGAACACCCGCACGGTGTTGTAGTCCGCCGCCTCAATGACGGCGTCCACCCCGGCCTGCATCAGGTTCTCCCGCTGCACGTTGGTCTCAATGAGGCCGACGGTGATGCCGTTATCCCGGATATAGTCCAGCAGGATCTCCTCCCCGCCGCCGTAGCCCACGATGGACTCGCCCCCGGCGATGATATACGCCGGGGTGATGCCGAAGCGCTCATAGCCCTCGATGACGGCCTGGGTGTAGCGGGCGTCGTTGAAGTTGTTGTAGCAGATGGTCCGGGGGGCCACCTCCAGCCCCAGGGACTGGATGCGCTCCACCTTCTCCGGCATCAGGCCCAGAGAGACGTACATGAGCTTCGAGGCCGAGAGAACGCTGCGGGAGGAGAAGGACTTGCCGGCGGTGGTGTAGTAGCCCTCGTCCCGCTCGTAGAGGGCGTCGTCCACGGTGGAGTTGATGAGGATATAGGCCTCCTCCCCCTGGTCGAGCACCACCAGATCCTCGCTGTGGAAGCGCCGCTCCACCGCGTCCACCACGAACCCGGCGGCCTCCCGGCCAAACACCTCCACCAGCACGTCAAAGCGGTCGTAGCCGTAGGCCTCAATGGCGCTGACGAAGGCGGCGGGGTAGCTCTCCGCCCAGTCCGCGTCCTGGAGCACGGCGTCCATCACTGTGGCGGTCACCGGCAGGGGGGAGTTCTCCATCAAGGACGCCAGGGTCTCCTCCGTCAGCGCTACACGGGTCAGCCCCATGTCCCGGAACTGCTCCAGCCACCAGGACACGTCGCGGCCGCTCTGCTCGGCCATGAGCTCCACCTCGTTGTAGTCGATGAGTATATCGTACTGCTTATTGCCGGCCTCCACCCGCCACCGCCCGGCGATGACGGCTGCGCTGACCGCCACGGCGGCGGCCAGCAGCACCAGCAGCACCGCGTTTCTCTTCATGTACTCCTTCATTGGGATCTCCTTTCTATTCTCCGTCCACGGCGCGCCCTGTCCGCCCGCTCCTCCGGCGGGTCAGGTACCCCTCCAGGATCAGGGCCGCCGCCACGGCGTCCACCGTCTTCTTCCGCTTTCTGGCGTCCTTGCCCGCGGCGGCCAGGATGTTGTGGGCGTCGATGGTGGTCCGCCGCTCGTCCCACAGGCACACCGGCAGGCCGAAGGCCGCCTCCAGCTCTGCGGCCAGCGCCGCCGCCTTCTCCGCCCGGGGCCCCAGGGTGCCGTCCATATTCTTCGGGTAGCCCAGCACCAGCTCCTCCACAGTATACTCGCCGATGATCTCCCCCAGGCGGCGCACCACCTCCTCCCTTCTGCGGGAGTGAATGGTGTCCGTATAGCCGGCCAGCAGGCCGGTCAGATCGGAGACCGCCACACCGGTGTGGGCGTCTCCGTAATCGATGGCCATCACGCGCATCGCGCTCCTCCTTTTTCTTATCACAGCTCTTTTTGCGGCCTCAGACCGCAATCACCCAGTATTATACAATATCCGCGCGGGAAAAAAAAGTGGATTCTCTGAAAAATTTATGTCAACTTTGCAAAAATTATATTGACCTGGCCGCCCGCTTGTGGTACACTTGTCCTTACCTGTGGAAATGGGGCTTTCTTTTTGCGCGCTTTTCGCTTCCCGCGCGGAGAGGCCGCCCCCTCCTGACAGGGAGGCAAATCAGTACGGGACGCGATCCCGCATACATGGATAAGGAGGTGCCGCTACAAATGCGTGTCAAGATCACTTTGAGATGCAGCGAGTGCAAGCAGAGGAACTACAACACAGTCAAGAACAAGAAGAACGACCCGGATCGGCTGGAGATGAAGAAGTACTGCCCGTTCTGCCGGAAGCACACTGTTCACTCTGAGACGAAGTAATGGAAAGGAACGTTCATCATGGCTGAAGAAAAGAAAGTCAAAAAGGACCGGGGCCGCTGGTTCCGCGAGATGAGAAGCGAGCTGAAAAAGGTCGTCTGGCCCACCCCTGAGAAGGTGGCCAAGAATACCGGGACCGTGATCCTCTACAGCGTGCTCATCGGCGCGTGCATCTGGATCTTCGACGGCGTGGCCGGCCTGTTCATCAAGACTATCTTCGGGCTCTTCAACGCGTAAGAGGGCGAGAGGAGTATGTCCGAAAACGCGAAGTGGTATGTTGTCCACACCTACTCCGGCTACGAAAACGCCGTGAAGACCACCATTGAGAAGTTCGTCACCAACCGCCACCTGGAGGAGATGATTCTGGATATCCAAATCCCCCTGGAGACCGTGACCGAGATCAGCGAGTCCGGCGCGGCCAAGGAGGTGGAGCGGAAGGTCTTCCCCGGCTACGTGCTCATCAAGATGGTGATGACCGACGACACGTGGCACTTAGTGCGCAACGTGCGGGGCGTCACCGGCTTCGTCGGCGAGGCCAGCAACAAGCCCATCCCCCTCAGCGACGACGAGGTCCGGGAGTGGGGCATGGAGAAGCACGAGGTCGTGGTCAGCTACAAGGAGGGCGACCGGGTGCGCATCAACGACGGCCCCCTGGAATCCTTCACCGGCGTGGTGGAGGAGATCGACGCGGAGAAGAACAAGGTCACCGTGGTGGTGTCCATGTTCGGCCGCGAGACCCCCGTCGAGATGGAGCTGGACCAGGTGGAGGTCGTCGGATAGGCGGCGTCCCGGATCCCGGCCCGGGCGGACAATATCCGCCCCGACAGCGCTTTTTCGCCGCAGCGCGCGGCACGTGGGAGGGGCGCCTTTCTGAGCGCCCTGCTACCACCACATTATATCAAGGAGGTGCCTGAACATGGCACAGAAAGTCGTAGGATACGTTAAGCTGCAGATCCCCGCGGGCAAGGCGACGCCCGCTCCCCCCGTGGGCCCCGCTCTGGGCCAGCACGGCGTGAACATCGCCGCCTTCACCAAGGAGTTCAACGAGCGGACCAAGAACGACATGGGCATGATCATCCCTGTCATCATCACCGTCTACTCTGACCGCTCCTTCTCTTTCATCACCAAGACCCCCCCTGCCGCGGTCCTCATCAAGAAGGCCTGCAACATTGAATCCGGCTCCGGCGTGCCCAACAAGACCAAGGTGGCCACCATCAGCAAGGCCGATGTGCAGAAGATCGCCGAGACCAAGATGCCCGACCTGAACGCCGCCAGCCTGGAGTCCGCCATGAGCATGATCGCCGGCACGGCCCGCAGCATGGGCGTCGTCGTGGGTGAATAAAGGAGGGCTTGAGAAATGTTTAGAGGAAAGAAATATCAGAACAGCGCCAAGCAGATTGACCGGGCCACTCTCTACGAGTCCAAGGACGCCTTTGAGCTCATCTGCAAGACCGCTTCCGCCAAGTTTGACGAGACCGTGGAGCTCCACGTGAAGCTGGGCGTTGACTCCCGCCACGCTGACCAGCAGGTCCGCGGCGCGGTGGTGCTCCCCCACGGCACCGGCAGGACCGTCCGGGTGCTGGTGTTCGCCAAGGGCGACAAGGCCGACGCCGCCCGCGAGGCCGGCGCCGACTACGTGGGCGACATGGACATGGTGGAGAAGATCCAGAAGGAGAACTGGTTTGAGTTCGACGTGGTCGTGGCCAGCCCCGACATGATGGGCACCGTGGGCCGCCTGGGTAAGCTGCTGGGCCCCAAGGGCCTGATGCCCTCCCCCAAGGCCGGCACCGTCACCCCCGATGTGGCCAAGGCCGTTCAGGAGGTCAAGGCCGGTAAAATCGAGTACCGTCTGGACAAGACCAACATCATCCACTGCCCCATCGGCAAGGTCTCCTTCGGCGCGGAGAAGCTCAACGACAACTTCAACGCCCTCATGGGCGCCATTGTCAAGGCCAAGCCCGCCGCCGCCAAGGGCCAGTATATCA
>CAJTOM010000019.1 GCA_910577915.1 uncultured Oscillospiraceae bacterium | reverse complement strand
TCTTTGCGCAGTTCGCGGAGGCGGCCCGAAAAAAATTGGCGAAATTCCATAGTAACCTCTTGACGCAATGAATTAATTGCTTTATAATGGTTTCGTTGCAACGAATTAATTTCATATTTTAACACAAGAAAGGACCCAAAGCAATGAACGATTTCTTATCCCTGATCTACGACTACTACATCCACCCCAGAATAGAGGAAAAGCACCTCTCCTCCCTCTCCGCCTGCATCCAGGGGCTGTCCGACGCCCAGGCGAAACTGTGCGTCCAGGCGGCGGAGCAGTATGCCGCCTGCGCCTTCCTCCTGGGCGTACGCGCCGGGGCCGGCCTGGAGCGGTACCTCCAGGCCAGCCCCGAGTAGCGGTTGGCCTTACTTGATCTTGCGGCCCTCCACGTAGTAGCGCTTATCCTCCGCGTGGCCCATGGAGAAGGTCTTGCGGGGCAGGACGCCGTCGGCGATGACGGTCTTGAACAGCTGGTCCTTGCCCATGGCGGGGAGCTTGAAGCCGATGTTGCCGGGCTTGGAGCCCAGCTCGTCGGTCACCTCGTCGCCGTGGATGTAGTCCACCTCGCCGCCGTTCTCCTTGAGGTAGGCGTCCAGGAAGTTCTGCAGGGTGCCCACCGCCAGCTGGACCCTGGGGTTGGGGACGGTGAGGCAGCCGGCGCCGCCGGCGTGGGTATAGGTCACCGTGTGGCCCACGCCCGGCCCCTCGTGGGCGTTGGGGTAGAACTCCTTGAAGGCGGCGATGAGCTTCTCCGGGTCCACGCCGAAGACCACCCGGTGGATGGCCTCGAACTTGAGGGCGTCGTCGTGGAGGTTCTCGATCTCCACCAGGGCGTACCGGGCGGGGAGGGAGGCCCACTGGTCCTCGGGGGTGACCTTCTTGAGATTCTCATAGCAGGTCTTGGCGGTGGCCAGGGAGTGGTTGCCGTCGCCCACGGCGAACAGCAGGGGGGCCACGCCCCGCAGGCCGTACTTGCTCTCCATGGCGTCGTCGCTGGCCAGGCGGCCCAGGGCGTCGGCCAGCTGGTCCATCTGCCGGGCGGAGAGCTTCCAGCCGGTGAGGTGGCCGCCCTTGAGCATGAGGTCAAAGTCATAGACCCGCTCCATGGAGTCCTTGGCGGCGGTGATGGGCTCCACACAGATTTTTTCGGGGTCGTCGATGAGCAGCATCACGTGGGGCAGCTCAATGGGGGCGTCCTTGCGCACCCGCACGCGGGGGGGAATGCGCTCCAGCACGGTGCCCTCGGTGGCCCGGATGAGGGACCCGGAGCCGGGGGTGTAGTCGTACTTCTCCAGGTCCACCGCCGCCACCAGGCCGGGCCGGACCGCCCCGTCGGACTGGGTGCGCTCGATGTAGATGACGGCCTCGCCGTGGGTGGTGAAGATGTCCCGGGCCAGGTAGTCCTCCATGGAGCGGTTGATGGCGGCGATGTGCTCGTCCACGTTGGCGTCGCCCAGCTTGCTCTCCGGCAGAATCAGGCGCAGGGTGGAGGGGGCGTCTCCGGCGATGCGGTCCGCCTCCTCCCAGTACTCCGGCTGGGAGGTAAACTGGTCGCAGGCCACCACGGCCCACCGGTGCATGTCGGTGCCGGCCTTGGGCAGCAGGATGTCGGCGGGCTTCACGCCCAGATTCTCAAATTTGCTGTTCATTCTTCACTTCTCCTCCATATTTTACATACACTCTTTTTCTTGCGAGAAAAAGAATGAAAAAGAACGAGATTGATCAAACAGCATGTCCAGCAGGACGCTGCCGTTCTCCACCAGGGGGCCGCTCTCCCCGGCCTCCTCGTCGTACACGCCGCCCCGTCCGGCGTCCCGCCGGCTGTCGTAGAGCAGGAAGGGCACCGGGCTGCCGTCGTGGCCCCTGGTGGCGGTGAGGGTCTTGTGGTCGCTGAGGAGCAGGACCCGGTGGTCCTCCCCGGCCTCCTCCAGCCGGGCGAGCAGGGGGGCGACCAGGCGGCTGTCCAGCCACTGGATGGCCTGGATCTTGCCGGGCAGATCGCCGTTGTGGGTGCACTCGTCGGGGGCCTCCAGGTGGAGGCAGACGAAGTCGTACTCCCGGAGCTTCCGCCACGCGGCCTCCAGCTTGCCGGGGAAGTTGGTGTCCAGCTCCCCGGTGGCGCCCTCCACCTCCACCATCTCCAGGCCCCGGAGCACCCCGATGCCGTGGCACAGGGGCACCGCGCTGATGACCGCGCCGCCCATGCCGTACTGCTCCCGGAAGGAGGGGAGCGCCGCCGCCGTGCCCTCGGCCCAGAACCAGATGCCGTTGGCGGGCATTTTTCCCTCCCGCCGCCGCCGCTCCGCCGCCGGGTGGCGGTCCAGGATCCGGTGGGCCAGGTCCATGAGCCCCGCAAAGACCTCCGCCCGCTCATTTCCGGCGGGGAGCAGGGGGCCGGCAGGCTCCCCCAGGTGGTCGTGGGGCGGGGTGAAGCGGATGCCGGTGATGTCGCTGTGGTGCTGGACCGCCAGCTGCCGGAAGGCGGGGAAGGGGTGAATCTCCATCTCCGCCTTTGCAAGAGCCCCGGCGAAGCGGGGGTCGTCCAGCAGGGCCCGTAGGGCCTCCAGGGCGGCGTCCCCCTCGATGGAGCCGGCGCTGTGGGAGAGGATGCGCTTTTTCTCCAGGGGCATGTCCCCGTCCTCCAGGGTCACCAGATTGCACCGGAAGGCGGCGTCGCCGGGCAGCAGCGGGATGCCGGCGGCGGCGGCCTCCATGGGGGAGCGTCCGGTAAAATAGGTCCGGGGGTCACAGCCAAAGATGGACAAAATGGCGGTCTCGCTGCCGGCGGGCAGGGGGGCGGGGCAGTTGACCACCCGGCCCGTCAGCCCCCTGGCGGCCATGCGGTCGATAGTGGGGATGGACGCAGCCTGGAGGGGCGTTTTGCCCCCCAGCTGTGGCACAGGGTTGTCCGCCATACCGTCCCCGATCACGAGCAGATATTTCATAGGAACACCTCCTATTGGCTCTTACCGGCTATTATACAGGGTCGCCGCCGATTTTTCAACGATAAAAGCGCTCCGCGCCAGGATTTTTCGTGAAACAGGGAAAATTGCCGGCGACCCCCGGTGCAGCCCTGCGCGCCCGCCCCCTTTCCCGGGCGCGCTGCCGCAATCCGCATGGCATAAACGGCCTATGGCGGCGGAAAAATAAACCAGTGCACGTCCTTCCATGTCTCCCGTCTGCCCCGGAGCGTGAATAAGCGCGGGAAAAGGGGAAAGACTACGACCGGAAGCCGGAAAACAGCAGCCGGCGTCCAAAGAAAAAAGGAGGTAGAAGAGATGGTTTTGGATCGGATTGCGCTGGTTCTGGTGATTATCGGCGCACTGAACTGGGGGCTCATCGGCCTGTTTGGCCTGGACCTGGTGGCGTTCCTGTGCGGCGGCCAGATGGCGGTGATCTCCCGCGTGATCTACGCCGTAGTGGGGCTGGCGGGGCTGTGGTGTGTGTCCCTGCTGTTCCGGGAGCGGGTCCCGGCCCAGGCCCAGGCCTGATACGGATTCTCCATAAAAGAAGCACATTCTTTTATGGGGCTGCGGCGCGCCGCGCCGCGCGCAAACACCTGAAAAGGCCAGGAAATCGCATGACGGTGCGCAGGTGCGCAAAATCCCGCCTGCGGAGCATGCAGGTCGGATTTTTGATATATTGGCGATGGGCGCGGCGGCCGCCGCGCCCATCGCCAAACAGCGCCCTAGCAGCGGTTCAGACAGGCAAAAATCTCCTGAATCCTGGGCATGGCCAGCCCGGAGGGGACGCCGCCGGAGCAGATGCCCGCCAGCCCCTCGGTCTCCAGGATGCCTGCCAGGGTCCGGGCCGCGCTGTCCACGGTGCCGTCCAGCCGCCCGGCGTTCTCCCTGGCCCAGCGCAGCAGCCAGGCCAGGGCGGTGGTCTGCTCCTCGTCCGCCAGCTGCTCCACCCAGCGCAGATCCAGCTCCTCCCCGCCCAGGGAGAAGGCCCGCTTTCCGGTCCGGCGGATTTTCAGCCGCTCCTGTACATAGCCGCCGCCCCGGTAATTTTTCCGGGACTGGACGGCCCCGGCCAGCCGGAGGGGCCGCTTCCCGGCGGGCAGCTGGAAGCCGGGGGCCCGGAGGACAGGGGCCGGCGCGTCCCGGAGGAGCGCCCGGGTGGATGCGGTGATGTCCACGGGCCGGTAGGCGTCCATCTGGAGGATCTGGTGGGCAATGTGGAAGTAGGCCCCGCAGCTGCCCACCACCAGCACCGTGGACACGCCGGCCTTCTCATAGAGGTCCGCCGCCCGCTCCAGAAAGGGGGTGATGGGCTCCTTGTCCCTGGCGATGACCCGCTGCATCAGCTCGTCCCGGACCATGAAGTTGGTGGCCGAGGTGTCCTCGTCGATGAGCAGCACCCGCGCGCCCGCCTCCAGGCCCTCCACGATGTTGGCGGCCTGGGAGGTGCTGCCGCTGGCGTCCAGGGTGGAGAAGCGGGTGGTGTCCCGGCCGTTGGGCAGGCGGTTGATGAACAGGGAGATGTCGGTGCCGGTGATTTTGCGCCCGTCCTCCGCCCGGATCTTCAGGGCGCTGGCGTCGGTGATGACGTACTCACGGCCGTCCCCGGCGATGTGGTTGTAGACGCCCCGCTCCAGGGCCTTGAGGAGGGTGGACTTGCCGTGGTAGCCGCCGCCGGCGATGAGGGTGATGCCCCGCCGGACGCCCAGCCCCCGCAGGGGGCCCCGGTGGGGGAGCTGCAGCGTCACCGCCATGGTCTCCGGGGCGCGGAAGGGCACCGCGTCCCCCATGGGCCGGTCGGATGCGCCGCTCTCCCTGGGCAGTATGGAGCCGTCGGCCACGAAGGCGGCCAGCTCCAGCCGCTCCAGCTCCCGGCGGATGAACTGCTGGTCCTCCGCCAGGGCGATGACCCCTGCGGCCTCCCCGGCGGGGGTGCTGGCGAAGAGGAGGCTCTCCTCCACACACACCGGGAGGAAGTCGAAGAGGATCTTCTCCAGCTCCGACGCGTTGATGGTGCGCCCGTTGGCGGGGAAGCCCACCTCGAAGCGGACCAGGATCCGCCCCTCCGACACCTCGCACCCCGTCCGCTCCAGCACCTCCTGGCCGCAGCGGGTGACGGAGATGACCCCGCTCTTCCCGGAGCCCTTGGCCTGGAAGCAGAACCGGTCCGACTGGCGGCGGAACCGCCGCAGCAGGTAGTCGGCCAGGGCGGTCCTGTTCTCCCTGGTGTTCTGGAGGGCGGCGGGGAAGCCCGCCGTCTTCTGGTCCACCTCCACGCTGACCCGGGAGGGGGCGGCGAAGGGGTCGCCCTGCACGTGCTCGATGTGCAGGATGTACTTGCCGAAGCCGTAGCTCCCGGCCAGGGACTTGTATGCGGGGTAGCTTTTCCGGTCGATGGCGCGCAGGTCGCCCCGCAGTGTCTGAGCAGATTTCATAGGGAAGTCCTCCGTTTTTGTCGTTTTTGGCAGCAGGCCCACAGCAGCATCTCCCAGACGACCGCCATCCCGTAGGGCAGCGCGCTGTCTGCGGGGCCGGCGGGCTGGAGCGCAAGGAGATGGATGAACAGATTCCAGGCGGCGTGGTAGACCATGGAAGAGAGCAGGTTGTGCTTGGACCAGCTGAGCAGGCAGCTGTGGAGATAGCTCTCCGCGACGCACCCCAGAAGGAACCAGCCGGCGGGGGCCCGCATATCGCCGAACAGGAAGTAGTGGTAATGCCACAGCCCCCATAGGAGGCCCACGGCGCACGGGGCCAGACAGGGCCGCCTCATATGCCGGCGGAAAAGGGGCTGCAGATACCCCCGCCAGCCCAGCTCCTCCGCCAGCAGCGCCCACAGGACGGTGACCGCCTTGGCGGCGGTCATGCGCCCCGTGGTGAAGGGGAACCCCAGCAGCCAGGCCCCGGTCTTTGCCAGGAGCATAGGGACAAGGGCGATCAGCACCGGGAGCGCCAGAACCTCCAGGGGGCTGCCCGCCCGGAAGTTCTCCCGCAAAAAGCTTCTCAGCCGCCCTCCTCCGGCGGTGGCGGCCACGGCGGCTAGGGACGGCGCGGCGGCCTCCGCGCCGAACAGAAGCCACCAGACGGCGGTCCCCTCCGCCCTGGAGCGCAGGCAGGCCGCCGCCAGGGGGAGGAGAAAGGCTGTGCACAGAAATATGCGCAGCTCCCTTCTCTGCCGGCCGTCCAATGCCCATCCCCCCTGTCTGTGCGAATCTGCCCCCAGTATACCACGCCCCGGCGGCCCCCGCAAGGCATATTGTCCCCATAACCGGCCTTCCGGCCCGCCGGTACCGTCTTGCATTTTCCCCCGCCATCGGCTATAATAGACCCAAGGGAGGGATGCGCAGTGAAGATCGCGATTATGAACGGGACCCTGTCCGAGGCGGAGCAGGACTACTACATCCGCCATGTGACGGACAAATATCCCATGAGCATCATCGATAAGATTGTGCTGGAGGTCCACGGCGACTACGTGGACGTACACTACACCCTGCACCGCTTCCGGGAGGTGCGCAAGATGGGGGGCTACTGCATCGGTGAGCCTGCGGACTGGAACCCCGCCAAGCAGGCCGAACTGCGGGATACGCTGCCCAACCCGGTGGAGGGCTGAGGCCCGAGTTTCAGGGAAAAATACGGGGAAAACGAAAAAATCTCTTGCTTTTTCCCCCTGTCTATGGTATTCTATCATGGCGATAAAGGGCGGTCCTCTGTCAAGGGGCGGGACAAACCGTGCCCGTCCGCCAAAAATTGTTAAGAACGCCTATATATTAGGAGGAAATTTCCCATGGATCTCATTAAGGAACTGACCAAATCCCAGATCAAGGAGATGCCCGCCGTCCTGGTCGGCGACACCGTGAAGGTGCACGTGAAGGTCAAGGAGGGCGCCCGTGAGCGGATTCAGGTCTATGAGGGCATTGTCATCGCCAAGAAGCACGGCGGCATTGAGGAGACCATCACCGTGCGCCGCGTGTCCTACGGCATCGGCGTGGAGAAGGTCTTCCCCCTGCACTCTCCCACCATCGACAAGATCGAGGTGGTGCGCCACGGCGTTGTCCGCCGTGCCAAGCTGTACTACCTGCGCGACCGCGTGGGCAAGGCGGCCAAGGTGCGCGAGAGGCTCTGATTCCGGCGTATGCACTGCGGCGAGGCCGCGGGAACATAGGAAGGGGACGGCCCGCCGGGCCGTCCCCTTCCTATATTATATTTCGCCGCGTCCGGCCCGCCGGTCAGGGCCCTGTCTTCCCGTCTCCCGCCATCAATTCGGTCATCTCCTCGATCCGCTCCAGGGGGAAGGGGGGCAGGGACAGGGGCTTCATGGCGATGGACATCAGCTTCATGGGGTTGTCGTCCGCCGCCACCCGGTTGGAGTGCAGCGCGCCGCAGCGGCCGCACCGGTGGATCACGGCCCACTCGCCCCGGCTCCTGACCCACACCGCCACCGGCTCCATGAGCCCGCCGCAGTCCGCCGCCCTGTCGCCGGGCTCCACGTCCAGGTGCAGGCTGGTCAGGCAGTTGGGGCAGTGGTTGCGGTGGCTGCTGCCCGCCCCGGCGGAGACCACCAGCCGCCCGCATTTCCGGCAGATGAAGTGGTCGGAGCAGGGGTGGTGCTTGTAGTAGCCTTTTTCGTATTGCTTCCGTTTGTTTTCACGGTTCATGATTGTGGTTTCTCCTCACGCGTTTAGTATAGTTTCAGCTGCCGCAGGACAATAAAAACAGGTAACCCTCCGCAGGATGGGTTACCTGTACCAAGCCTATACAGCGCCGCGTGATCAGAGCGTGCCTCCAAGCGCCCCGGAGGGGCGCGGTAAGCCTCCGCCCGTCCAGGGGCGGAAAAAGCGAGAGAAGGAAGCGGCCTGGGCAGCAATCTGCAAAATAGGCGCGGCAGAAAACACACCACTCCGGATGCGGTACGCGTCTATTGTCCGATCAATCGCCGACATCAACTTCACTCCTTTCGGCAAACTGGCAGCAGTATACCACATGAACGCCCCCGTGTCAACGGCGACTGAACAAAAATTTTACCCCCGAATTTTCCGCCGGATGCACATCCCCGTGCAACTTTCCTTCGTATCCTCCCCCTATCTGTAGGGAGCACCACCACCGAGGTAACCATGTCCTGAAGTAAGAACCAGTATTCATAGGCGGGGGATGCCGGATGGGCGAGGGATTTTGTCGCCCTGCAAGGCAAAAAATCGCAGGAATACTTTGTGTATTGCAAGATTTTTTAACGCGGCAGGGTGGAAAAAGACCCGGCCAGACGGCGTCAAACGCCTGTGAATACAGGTTCTAAGCAGCCCAGGCCGGGTACCGGGCCGTGTACGCCGGGATAAGCGCGTGCGGAGCGCACCTTGACAACTTCATAGGATGTGCGCGGATATGCGGCCTATCCCTTCTCCGTCAGATCCCGGACGATCTGCAGAACGTGGTCCGCCTGTTCGGGCCGCAGCCGCTCCAGCTCCTCCATGAGCTCCCTGGCCCGCCGGGGCGCGGCGGCGTCCGTGTTGAAGAACTCCTGGGGCGTGATGCCGAGGTAGTCGCAGATATAGAAGAACCCGGCCATAGACGGCAGAGTCCTTCTGTTTTCGATCTTGTTGATGTAGCTCTCGCTCTGCCCCAGCGACAGGCTCATATCGCGGGCGGAGACGCCCCTCTGGGTGCGCAGCTCCGCGATTCTTTCAGGAAACCAGCCCAAATAATCCATACGTCCGCCCTCCCCATAGTATATAGTATAAATCCTGTGTCTCCTCAAAATGGGGAAAATAAAGATATATTTTTCTTTACAAAAAGCATTACAAGATGTATAATGCCCGGTGGTACGGATTTCTATTCTATACGACAGGGAGGAGCAGCGGCAATGATACGGAAGACAAGAAGAGCGGTATGCGGG
The DNA here is from genome assembly GCA_910577915.1 of uncultured Oscillospiraceae bacterium. GTDB lineage: Bacteria > Bacillota > Clostridia > Oscillospirales > Oscillospiraceae > Pelethomonas. The sequence goes on along the minus strand of CAJTOM010000019.1, from coordinate 24,835 downwards.
GGACTTGCGGGGCTGGCGCTGCTGGCGCTGTCCGCCTGCGGACGGCTGCCGGGCCTGACCCGCCCCGGAGAGGAGCAGGCGGCGCTGACGATCACCCTGGACCCCGCCGCGCCGGAGGGGGTGGTCCTCTCCTGGAGCCCCGGGGCCGCGCCGGAGGAGGTCACGGTCACCGGCGGTCCTGCCGCCGGGGTCACCGTAACGATCCGCCTGCGCCCCTCCGCCTGATAAAAAGAGCACCCGGCAGACGCGCTGCCGGGTGCTCTTTGCCTCTGGGTGGAGCAAAAATATCACTGGAAATATTGCCAATCAGGGCTTTACTATTTCCAAAATCTCCGCTATAATAAGACTCTGTGACCGTCGGAAGAGCGGGAATCGGAGGGATGACGATGTGGCTGCTGTTTGCCCTGCTGTCGGCCGTCTTTGCGGCGCTGACCTCAATTCTGGCGAAGATCGGCATTGAGGGCGTTAATTCCAACCTGGCTACCGCCGTGCGCACGGTGGTGGTGGTGGGCATGGCCTGGGCCATGGTGTTTCTGACCCATGCCCAGGGCGGGCTGTCCGCCATCAGCAGGCGGAGCTGGCTGTTTCTCATTCTCTCCGGCCTGGCCACCGGCGCCTCCTGGCTGTGCTACTACCGGGCCCTGCAGCTGGGCAGCGCCTCCAAGGTGGCGCCGGTGGATAAGCTGAGCGTAGTCCTCACCGTCCTGCTGGCGGCCCTGCTGCTGCGGGAGGAGCTGACGGCCAGATCTCTGGCGGGGTGCGCCCTGATCACGGCGGGGACCCTGCTGATGGTGCTGTAACCGGGGAGCGGCGGCGATGAAGATCATCATTTCTCCCGCAAAGCGGATGCGGGTGGACACGGACAGCTTCGCCTGCAAGGGGCTGCCGGTGTTTCTGGACCAGGCGGAGCGGCTGTGCGAGCGGCTGCGGTCCATGTCCGGCCGGGAGCTGAAGGCCCTGTGGCGGTGCAATGACCAGATTGCCGGCCTGAATATCCGGCGTCTGGAGGACATGGATCTGCGCCGGAATTTGACGCCGGCCCTTCTGTCCTACCAGGGCATCCAGTATCAATATATGGCTCCCGGCGTGTTTACCCAGGCGGAGCTGGACTATGTGGAGGAGCACCTGTATATCCTGTCCGGCTTTTACGGGCTTCTGCGGCCCTTCGACGGCGTGACGCCCTACCGGCTGGAGATGCAGGCGAAGCTCCCGGTGGACGGGGCGGCGGACCTGTACGGCTTCTGGGGCGGCGCCATTGCCGGGGAGATTTTCTCCCGGACGGACTGCGTGGTCAATCTGGCCTCCAAGGAGTACAGCGTGTGTGTGTCCCGTCATCTGCCGCCGGGGGCGCGGCTGGTGACGTGCGTGTTCGGCGAGGAAAAAAACGGCAGGATCGTTGAGAAGAGGACCCTGTGCAAGATGGCCCGCGGGGAGCTGGTGCGCTTTATGGCGGAGCGGCAGGCCGGGGAGCCGGAGGCGCTGCGCTCCTTCGACCGCCTGGGGTACCGCTTCTCGCCGGAGTTGTCCAGTGTGGACACATATGTCTTTGTCCGGGAACCTTCCGGCGATAAATGATGAAAAACAACGCCATGATCGGCCCTTTGCGGCCGAAACAGGCGATGTATTATACGAAAAGGTGCGGGAAATATTGACAGAGCGCCCTGCGATTGCTACAATAGCAATATGGACAGTCCGGGAGAGGCCGGGACGCGGTTCCAAATTCCGTTGCGGCGCATGGGGAGATTGTATATGTATCACTGTTCCATTCATTTCTATCTGGTGGGCTGCCCGCCCGAGGCCGCCGAGCTCCTCAGGGAGATGCCCCCGCTTGCCCGCTTTACCCACGAGTTCGCCGGGAGCGCCCGGCCCGACCCGGCTCAGACGGCCTGGGCGGACGTGATTCTGGCGGACCTGCGGGAGCTGGACGTGCAGGAGACCCTGGCGGCGCTGACCGCCGGCAAGCGGGAGGAGGCGGAGCTCATCGTGCTGGCCTCCCGTGAGCAGCTCCCCCTGCTGTCCAACAGCCTGCACGCCCTGCAGGACATCTGGATTGCGCCCCTGTCGGGGGAGGAGCTCCGCTTCCGCTTTCTGCGCTGGCAGCAGGCCTGCAAGCTCAGCCGGGACTACTGGCAGACCAGCCAGTACCTGGAGACCACCATCAACAGCGTCCCCAATCTGATCTGGTACAAGGACAAGGACGGCATCCATGAGAAGGTCAACGACAGCTTCTGCCGCACCGTCAACAAGCCCAAGATCCAGGTGGAGGGCCGGGGCCACGCCTTTATTTGGGACGTGGAGCGCGACGATCCCGCCTGTATTGAGTCGGAGCGGGAGGTCATGCAGCTGCGCAGGACCTGCGTGGCCGAGGAGACCGTTCAGACCGGCGAGGGCACCCGGCTGCTGACCACCTACAAGTCCCCCCTGTACGATCTGGACGGCAGCGTCATGGGCACCGTGGGCGTGGCGGTGGACATTACCCAGGAGCGGGCCTACGAGCAGGAGATCATCAAGAAAAATCACACCCTGGAGACCATCTTCACCACCCTGGACTGCGGCGTGATGTGCCACACGGTGGATGGGACCCAGATTCTCAGCATCAACCGGGCGGCCCTGCAGATTCTGGGCTACGCGTCCCGGGAGGAGATGATGGAGGCCGGCTTCCACATGGTGGCGGGTTCGGTGGTGGAGGAGGACCGGGAGCGTCTGCGCGCCTGCATCCAGAAGCTGCAGCGGGTGAACGACAACGTCAGCATCGAGTACCGGGTGCGCCACCAGGACGGGGAGATCCTCCACGTGATGGGCAACATCAAGCTGGTGGAGGAGAACGGGGAGATGTTCTACCAGCGCTTCCTGCTGGACTGCACCGCCCAGAAGCTGCGGGAGCAGCAGGAGCGGATGGAGGCCGAGCGCCGGCAGATGGAGCTGGTGCACGCCCTGAGCATCGACTACAGCCTGGCCTGCTTCTTCGATTTGGACACCGGCGAGGGCTTTCCCCTGCGCCTGGACGAGAACAGCGACCACGTATTTGACGCCTCCTTCACCGGACAGCTCCCCTACCAGGAGAGCCTGGAGCTGTACATAGACCGCTTTGTATACGAGGATGACCGGGAGATGCTGCGCCATGCGGCCTCCCAGGAGCGGCTCAGGGCGGAGCTGGCGGAGCGGCGGATCTACTACGTCAACTACCGGGTCTGGGTCGGCGGCGAGCTGCAGTACTACCAGCTCAAAGCCGTGCGGGCGGGATCCTGGGACCAGCGGCGGGGCGCGGTGCTGGGCTTTCGCAGCGTGGACGAGGAGACCCGCATTGAGCTGGAGAAGAAGGACCTGCTGGAGGACGCCCTCTCCCAGGCCAAGCGGGCCAACAAGGCCAAGAGCGTCTTCCTCTCCAACATGTCCCACGACATCCGCACGCCCATGAACGCCATCGTGGGCTTTACCTCCCTGGCCATCACCCACATCGACCGGCGGGACCAGGTGGAGGAGTACCTGAAGAAGATTATGACCTCCGGCAACCACCTGCTCAGCCTGATCAACGACATTCTGGACATGAGCCGCATCGAGAGCGGCAAGATCCGCCTCAACGAGGAGCTGTGCAGCCTGCCCGACATTCTCCACGGCCTGCACAGCATTGTTCAGGCGGACATCCACGCCAAGCAGCTGGACCTCTTCATGGACGCGGTGGACGTGCTGGACGAGGAGATCTACTGCGACAAGCTGCGGCTGAACCAGGTGCTGCTCAACCTTCTGAGCAACGCCATCAAATACACCGGCTCCGGCGGCATGGTCAGCGTGTGCATCTCCGAGCGGCCCGGCGCACCCGCCGGCTACGCCAACTTTGAGTTCCACATCAAGGACACCGGCATCGGCATGAGCAGCGAGTTCGTCTCCCACATCTTCGAGCCCTTCGAGCGGGAGCGGAACTCCACCATCAGCGGCATCCAGGGCACCGGCCTGGGTATGGCCATCACCAAGAACATCGTGGACATGATGAACGGTACCATCAGCGTGCGCAGCGAGCAGGGGGTGGGTACCGAATTTATCGTCTCCTTCACTTTCCGGCTCCACACCGGGTCCAAGGAGGTCCAGATCATCCCCGGCCTGGAGAACTGCCGGGCCCTGGTGGTGGACGACGACTTCAACACCTGCGACAGCGTCTCCTACATGCTCCAGCAGTTCGGGCTGCGGGCGGAGTGGACCCTGTCGGGGAAGGAGGCGGTGCTGCGCACCCGCCAGGCGGTGGCCCGCAACGACAACTACAGCGTTTACGTCATCGACTGGCTGATACCGGATATGAACGGCATCGAGGTGGCCCGGCGCATCCGGAAGGAGACGGGGGAGAACGTGCCCATCATCGTCCTGACCGCCTACGACTGGTCCGACATCGAGGACGAGGCCAAGGAGGCCGGCGTGACGGCTTTCTGCAGCAAGCCCCTGTTTCTGTCGGAGCTGCGCAGATGCCTGCACACTATCATGCACGTGGACGGAGACGGCGAGCCCGTGGTGTGCCAGGAGAAGACGCGCATGCACACCGGACGCATCCTGCTGGCGGAGGACAACGAGCTCAACCAGGAGATCGCCACCGCCATTCTGGAGGAGGCCGGCTTCTCCACGGAGGTGGCGGGGAACGGACAGATCGCCGTGGATATGCTCCGGCGCTCCCAGCCCGGCTACTACCGGCTGGTGCTGATGGATATTCAGATGCCGGTGATGGACGGCTACGGCGCTGCCCGGGCGATCCGGGCGCTGGAGGACCAAAAGCTGGCGGACATCCCCATTCTGGCCATGACGGCCAACGCCTTTGAGGAGGACCGCCAGGAGGCTCTGCGGGCCGGGATGAACGGGCACATCGCGAAGCCCATCAATATTGATACGCTGTTTGACACCCTCGAGCAGGTTTTGCACTGAGGGATGGTAAGAGGAGGCGGGTGCAGCTGCACCCGCCTCCTCGCTTTGTATGTGCCGTCTATTGGATCACCACGTTCTCCTGGCCCAGTACCTCCACCAGCTCCTCCACCAGGGATTTGCCCAGCAGGCAGGCGGCGCCCATGCGCTTGCCGGTGTCGGTGAACACCAGCTTGGCCGGCGTGCCGCCGGGGAACATGCTGATGACCCGGTTGATGTGGTCCAGGGCCGGGTGGTCCGCGGAGGGCAGGCGCAGCCACAGCACCTTCCCCTCCAGAACCTGGACGCCGGAGGCGGGCCGGGGGGCCGCTTCCTCCTGGGGGAGGGGGGCGCCGCCGCCCAGAGGGAGCACGCTGTCACAGAGAATCTGGGGGGGCTTCTCGTCCCGCACCGACAGCTTCCCCCGGACGAGCACCGCGCTGCCCGGCGCCAGTAGGCGGCCGCAGCGCTCCAGAGTCCGGCTGAAGCACAGCAGCTCGATGGAGGAGGTGTCGTCCTCAACGGTGGCGTAGGCCATGAGGTTGTTGTTGCGGGTGGTGCGGGTGCGGTAGGCGGTGACGATGCCGGCCACGGCAATCTGCTGCTCGTCCTGGTAGAGGGCGGGGCCGCCCTCCTGGGCGAAGTCCTCATTGATGGAGGAGATGTGGACCGCGCCCGCGTTCCGGGCGGCCTCCCGGTAGGCGTTCATGGGGTGGCCGGAGAGGTAGAGGCCTGTGATCTCCCGCTCCTGGCGCATGCGTTCCTCCAGGGAGAACTCCGGCAGGGGGGGGAGGGCCAGCTCCACGGCGGGGCGCTGTGCCGGCGCCGCCATGCCGAACAGGTCCATCTGGCCCTCCACGTTCTGCCGGCGGCTGTCGGCGATGGAGTCCAGCAGCTTGTCGTGTACCGCCGCCAGCTGGCTGCGGTACACGCCGAAGCTGTCGAAGGCGCCGGCCCGGATCAGGTTCTCCACCGCCCGCTTGTTGATGTCCGTGCCGTACAGCCGCTCGCAGAAGTCCTGAAAGCCGGTGAAGGGGCCGTGGGCCTCCCGCTCCCGGACCACCGCCTGGATGAAGCCCCGGCCGATGTTCTTGATGGCCACCAGGCCGAAGCGGATGCCTTCCTCCTCCACGGTGAAGGTGTCCAGGGATCGGTTTACGTCCGGGGGCAGCAGGGCGATGCCCATGTCCCGGCACTCGTTGATGTAGTCGGAGACCTTTTCCGTGTAGTCCAGCACGCTGGTCAGCAGGGCCGCCATGTACTCCCGGGGGTAGTGGAGCTTGCACCAGGCGGTCTGGTAGGCCACCACGGCGTAGCACACCGCGTGGGCCTTGTTGAAGGCGTAGTTGGCAAAATCGTAGATCTCGTCATAGATGGCCTGGGCGATGGCCTCGGGGATGCCGTTGGCGACGCAGCCGGCGATGTGCCGGTCCGGGTCGCCATGGAGGAAGGCCTCCTGCTCCCGGGCGATGTCCTTGGCCTTCTTCTTGCTCATGGCCCGGCGCACCATGTCCGCCTGCCCCAGGGAGTAGCCCGCCAGCTGCTGGAAGATCTGCATGACCTGCTCCTGGTAGACGATGCAGCCGTAGGTGATGGAGAGAATGGGCTCCAGGGAGGGGTGCTTGTAGGTGACCAGCTTGGGGTCGTGCTTGCAGGCGATGAAGCGGGGAATGGACTCCATGGGGCCCGGCCGGTACAGGGCCACGATGGCGGTCAGATCCTCAATGGACTGGGGCCGGAGGCCCACGCAGACTCCGGTCATGCCGGCGGACTCCATCTGAAAAACCCCGCTGGTCTTTCCCGCCGTGAGCATGTCGTAGACCGCCTGGTCGTCCTCCGGGATGTCCTCCAGGCGGAAGTCCGGCTCGTGCCGGCGCACCATCTCCACCGCGTCGTCCAGAATGGTCAGATTCCGCAGGCCCAAAAAGTCCATCTTCAGCAGGCCCAGCTCCTCCAGTGTGACCATGGAGAACTGGCAGACGATGGTGTCGTCGTTCTTCGCCAGGGGTACGTAGGTGTATACCGGGTCTTTGGTGATGACCACGCCGGCGGCGTGGGTGGAGGCGTGGCGGGGCATGCCCTCCAGGGCCTTGGCGGTGTCGATGAGCTTTTTGATGCCGGGGTCCTGGTCGTACATCTCCCGCAGGGGCTTTGACAGCCGCAGGGCGTCGTCCAGGGTGATGTGGGGGGTGGAGGGCACCTGCTTGGCCACCACGTCCACCTCGGCATAGGGCATGTTCAGCACACGGCCCACGTCCCGGATGCCGCCCCGGGCGGCCATGGTGCCGAAGGTGACGATCTGGGCCACCCGGTCGTCGCCGTACTTCCGGCGGACATACTCCACCACCTCGTCCCGGCGGGTGTCGCCGAAGTCCATGTCGATGTCCGGCATGCTCACCCGCTCCGGGTTCAGAAACCGCTCGAAGTACAGCCCGTACTTCATGGGGTCCACGTCGGTGATGTCCAGGCAGTAGGAGACCATGCTGCCGGCGGCGGAGCCCCGGCCGGGGCCCACGGGGATGCCCTTCTTCCGGGCGTAGCGGACAAAGTCGGAGACGATGAGGAAGTAGTCCGTAAAGCCCATCTGTTCGATCATATCCAGCTCGTAGTCCAGCTGCCGGCGGTACTCCGGGTGCTCCCCCCGGTATTTGTCCGCGAAGCCCGCCTCGCACAGGCGGCGGATGTAGCCCTGGGCATTCTCCCCCTCCGGCACCCGAAACTGGGGCAGGTGGTACTGGCCGAAGGTGAACTCCAGCTGGCACTGGTCCGCGATGCGGGCGGTGTTGGCCAGGGCGTCGGGGTACTGGCTGAACAATTTCTCCATTTCCTCCGTGGAGCGGAGGTAGAAGTTGCGGGGCTCGTAGCGCATGCGCTTCTCGTCCTCCACCAGCTTGCCGGTCTGGATGCACAGGAGGACGTCGTGGATCTCCGCGTCCTCGGGGGCCAGGTAGTGGCAGTCGTTGGTGCACACCAGGGGGATGCCGGTCTCCTGGTGGATGCGCAGCAGGCCCTGGTTGACCACCGCCTGGTCCCGGATGCCGTGGTCCTGGAGCTCCAGGTAGAACCCGTCGGGGCCGAAGATGTCCCGCATCTCCAGGGCGCAGCTTTTGGCTTTTTCGTAGCTGCCGTTGACCAGAAGCTTGGGAATCTCCCCGGCCAGACAGGCGGACAGGGCGAAGAGGCCGCCGCTGTGGGCCCGCAGCAGGTCCATGTCGATGCGGGGCTTGATATAGAAGCCCTCGGTGAAGCCCATGCTGACCATGTAGCTTAGATTGCGGTAGCCCTCCTCGTTCCGGCACAGCAGCACCAGATGGCGGCTCTCGGAGTCAAATTCGTGGACCTTGTCAAACCGCGTCCGCCCCGCCGGGGCCACGTAGACCTCGCAGCCGATGATGGGCTTGACGCCCTCCCGCTTGCAGGCCCTGTAGAAATCGATCACCCCGTACATGACGCCGTGGTCGGTGACTGCCACGGCGGTTTGGCCCAGTTCTTTGACGCGCTTTGCCAGGCCGTCGATGCGGCAGAAGCCGTCGAGGAGGCTGTACTCGGTGTGGACGTGGAGGTGGGCAAATGACATGGGGGGCTCCTTTCTTCGCGCCCGGCCGGCGCGAGGGGGCTGCGCAGCAGCCTGCGGCGTTGGGGGCCGGCGGCCCCCGGTGACAGAGAGGGCGCGCCGCGCCGTCAGGCGGCGCGGCGCTTACTCCTCCCAGGGGACCTCCTCGCCGTCACCGGCGGCGCTCCCCATCTGCATCTCCTGCCACTGGGCCTTGGTAATCAGCAGCTGCCGGGGCTTGGAGCCCTCGAAGGGGCCGACGTAGCCCTTCTGCTCCATCTGGTCCACCAGGCGGGCGGCGCGGGAGTAGCCCAGCTTCAGACGGCGCTGGAGCATGGAGACGGAGGCCTGGCCGGTCTCCAGAATGACCTCCACGGCGGCGGGGAGGAGCTCGTCGCTGTCGTCCTCGTCGGGCGCTTCGGCGGCGGGGGCGCCGCCGCCCTTCTTCTCCTTCTCCAAAACGGATTCCTCGATCTTACGCATGACCTCGTCGGAGTACTGGGCCTCCCCGGTGGACTTGACGAAGCCCACCACCCGCTCGATTTCCTCGGGGGTGATGTAGCAGCCCTGGACGCGGGTGGGCTTGCCGATGCCCAGGGGGGCGTAGAGCATGTCGCCCCGGCCCACCAGCTTCTCCGCGCCGGGGTTGTCCAGGATGATCCGGGAGTTGATGGCCGAGTCCACGGCGAAGGCGATGCGGCTGGGGATGTTGGCCTTCATCAGGCCCGTGATCACGTCGGCGGAGGGGCGCTGGGTGGCGATGACCAGGTGCATGCCGGCGGCGCGGCCCATCTGGGCCACCCGGCAGATGGACTCCTCCACCTCCTTGGCCGCCACCACCATCAGATCCGCCAGCTCGTCGATGACCACCACCACCGAGGGCATGTGGGGCAGGTCCTCGCGGCCGGCGGCAATGGCGTTGTACTCCTCCAGCTTCTTCACGCCCAGCTCGGAAAAGGTCTTGTAGCGCTTCATCATCTCAAACACCGCCCACTGCAGAGCGCCGGCGGCCTTCTTGGCGTCGGTGACCACGGGGATGAGCAGGTGGGGGATGCCATTGTAGGGGGCCAGCTCCACCATCTTCGGGTCCACCATGATGAAGCGCACGTCCTCGGGGCTGGACTTGTAGAGCAGGCTGATGATCAGGGAGTTGGTACACACCGACTTGCCGGAGCCGGTGGTGCCGGCGATGAGCACGTGGGGCAGCTTGGCGATGTCCCCCACAATCTCCTTGTTGCCGATGTCCCGGCCCACGGCGAAGGCCACGGGGGACCGGTGCCCCGCAAAGGCGCGGGACTCGATCACGTCCCGGATGAGCACCGGGCTCACCGTCCGGTTGGGCACCTCGATGCCCACCACAGAGATCTTGTCGGGAATGGGGGCGATGCGCACGCCGCTGGCCCCCAGGGCCAGGGCGATGTCGTCGGCCAGGTTGGTCACCTTGCTGAGCTTCACCCCCTGGGCCAGCACGAATTCGTAGCGGGTAATGGCCGGGCCCCGGATTACGTCGCCGGCGGCGGCGTCCACGCCGAAGGAGCGCAGGGTGTCCGAGAGGCGCTGGGCGTTGAGGCGCAGCTCCGCCCCGGCCTCCACGTAGTTGTCCTGGCTGTTGGGGTCCAGAAGGCTCACAGGGGGGAAGTCGTAGTTGTCCCTGGAGGCGGCCATGCCGCTGGCGATCTCCGCTGCCATCTGGGCGGCGGCCTCCTGGGCCTCCTCGGCGCTGCTGCGCTTCTTCCGCCGCTCCTCCGCCGGGGGCGGGGGAACAGGGACAGGCTCCGGCGCGGGCTCCGGGATGGGAAGGGGCTCCGGCGCGGGCTCCGAAAGGGGCTCCGGCAGGGGGGACGCCTCCGGAAGGGGGTCCGGAAGCGGGGCGGGGACAGGGGGAATCTCCGGCTCCGGGAGCGGCGGCTCCGGTTCCGCCGGGGCCAGCACGTCGGCGGGGGTGAGCTGCTCCTTCTCCCGGGGGCGGAAGAAGCCGGGGCGCTCCTCCGGCTGCGCGGTCATGGCGGTGGGGGGCGGCGCGCCCAGGGGGGCCCCGTCCAGGGGGATGTCGATGACAGAGCGGGCCTTGGCGGCCTGCTTTTTGGGACGCTGGGGGGCGGGCCGCTTCGCCGGAGGGGGCGGCGGGTCCTCGTAGTCGTCCTCGTCGTAGTCCCGGCGCTCCCGCCACATCTCCAGCAGCAGGGCGGGGGTCACCTGGAAGGTCACCATCAGCAGGATGGCCAGCAGTACGACGAAGACAATGACCGAGGCCGGCTTCCCCAGCACGGCCACAAAGCCGTGGGCGGAGGCCCCGGAGAGCACGCCGCCGGAGGTCAGTTCGTGCCCCGTCTCCCACAGGGTGGGGAACAGCCCCGCCGCGTCGGAGAGGTCCAGCCGGCAGAACAGCAGGTGCCACACCCCGCCGAAGAGGTAGGGCGTCAGCAGGGCGCAGGCGGTGCGCAGGGCCACGGGCCGCCCACGGTGGGTCAGCAGCACCCAGGCCGCCGCCAGCAGGGCGGGAACCGCGATGTAGTACCCCACGCCGAACAGGCCCTTGCAGGCCTTGGGGATCAGGTTAATAAGCCAGCCGTCCCCGGTGAAGTAGCTGACCAGCACAATGAGCGCCAGCAGCAGCATCGCAACGCCCCCCACCTCCCGGCGGACGGGGCGCTTGGCGCTCTTGGCGGAGGCGCGGGATCTGGAGGCGGTCCCGGAGCGGGCGCCGCCGGTTTTGGTCCCGCTGCGGGCGCCGGATGTGGTTTTCTTTCGTGTTGTTGCCATGGGTTTTCCCTCTTACTGATGTAGATATTCCGCCATCAGCTGCTCAAAGGCGGCCTGGTGGTCCAGAAAACGGCTGCAGATGGGTGTGGCACACTGGCCCGTCAGGATGAACTGCAAAAAATCCCCGTAGGGCAGCAGGCGGTAGTCCACAGTCTCGCCCTCCTGGAGGCGGATGGTCTGCGCCTCCGGGTCGAAGACCGCCAGAAAGCTGTGGTAGATGGTGTTATACCCGTCGATGCCCGGCCGGGCCTCCACGTACACCGGGTGCAGGTCCTCCGCCGCTGCGGTGATCCCCGTCTCCTCCCGCAGCTCCCGGAGCGCGCCCTGCAAGGGGGTCTCGCCCTTCACCACGGAGCCGCCGGTGTACTCCCAGTACCCGCCCCAGCTCTTGTCCGGGTGGCGCTTTGTCACCAGCACCCGGCCGTCGGTGGTGACGGAAAAGATCTCCGCTACCAGATGATACACGCCCTCATCCGCCGGTTCGCCCCGCACCAGGTCGAACCCCAGCGCGTTCCCCTCGCGGTCGTAGGCGTCCCAAAGTTCCATGGTTTTCTCCTCCTATGCAGCCCGGATGCCTGTCAGCGCAGCCAGGGCAGCAGATTAAAGGCCTTCAGCAGGCTCAGCGCCACGGTGACGCCGCCGGCGGCCCAGCAGTAGTAGGCAAAGGCGCCGAATTTTCCCTTGTCCGCCACCATGCGCACCAGCCGGATGGAGAGATACCCGCTCACCGCCGCCACGGCCACGCCCAGCAGGTAGGCGGGGAGCAGCGCCAGATCGACGCCGCCGGCCTCCACCACGTCCTTGATCTGCAAAATATTGGCTCCCAGCACCGCCGGGATGGACAGCAGAAAGGCGAAGCGCACGGCGAAGCGCCGCTCAAAGCCCCGGAAGCAGCCGGCGCAGATGGTCATGCCGGACCGGGAGATGCCGGGGCAGGTGGCGATGGCCTGGCCCAGGCCCACAATGGCCGCGTCGGCCAGGGTGGCGGTGCGCTCGTTCTTCCGGCCCTTGCGGACGCGGTCGCAGAGGTAGAGCAGCAGCCCCGTCACCAGCAGGGCAAGGCCCACAAAAAAGGTGTTGGCGTACAGCCCCTCCACCGCGTCCTTGACGGGCAGGATAAGGAACAGGGGAAGGGTGCCCGCCACGATCAGCAGGATCAGCCGCCGGGCGGAGGGGATGTGCTCCGGCGTCCTGCCCCCCGCGATGTCGCGCAGCAGGCGGAAGAACTCCAGCACCATCTCCTTCACGTCCCCCCAGTAGGCGGCGAAGACCGCCGCCAGGGTGCCCAGGTGGAGCAGAACGTCAAAAAACACGTCATCCGTCCCCTCCACCCCCAGGCCCAGCAGGTTCTGGGCAATGGACAGGTGGCCGGAGCTGGAGATGGGCAGAAATTCCGCCACCCCCTGGATCAGACCGAGTATGAGCGCATTCAACAGGGTCACGTCGCCGCCTCCTTACAAAATTTTGTTTTTTCTGACAAGAAGCTGTTCCCGGATTGCCGCGCAGGAACAACGCCGCGCATGGAATAGGGAAGCAGGGCTGCTCTATTATAGCACGGCTGTTTGCGTTTTTCCACAGTTTTTTGCCGGTTTTATCCAAATAAAAACTGCCATCCTGAACGCAGCACAGGATGCCGGCTCCTCCGCTCCGTTCAGAATGACATAACTGGCCCTACTGGGACATGCCCGCCAGGGCGTCCTTGGCCGCGGCCTGCTCCGCCTCCTTCTTGCTGTGGCCGCCGCCCCGGCCTACGGGGACGTCGTTGAGGCGGACCTCAAAGTGGAAGGTCTTGTTGTGGTCCGGTCCGCTCTGGGAGACCATGTGGTAGGTCAGCACCTGGCCGCTCCTGCGCTGGACCACCTCCTGCAGGGTGGTCTTGTAGTCCCGGCGCTCCTCGGCGGCGGGGGCCTGGCTGAGCAAAACGCGCTCAATGAGGGACCGGGCCCGCTCGATGCCCCCGTCCAGGTACACGGCGGCGAAAACCGCCTCCACCGCGTCCGCCAGGATGGACTGCCGCTCCCGGCCGCCCCCGGCCTCCTCGCCCCGGCCCAGCTTCAGGTAGCTGCCCAGATCCAACTCCTTGGCCACCTCGTACAGGCTCTGCTCGCACACCAGACCCGCCCGCATCCGGGTCAGATCCCCCTCCGGCAGGCCGGCGTACCGCTTGAACAGGAACTCCGCCGCCACAAAGCCCAACACGCTGTCCCCCAGGAACTCCAGGCGCTCGTTGCTGCCCAGGCCGCCCCGGTGCTCGTTGGCGTAGGAGCTGTGGTTGAGCGCCTCCTCCAGCAGCTGGCGGTTTTCAAAGGCGTATCCCAATTTTTTTTCCAGAGTTTCCATTCGCTCCCTCCTCTCAAAAGGGAGGGCCCCACCTGCCGGACGCCGCGCGCCCACATGGCGAGACCCTCCTCACATGCATCGTCGTATTTGCTCAGAGGTCCAGCTTATTTGTCAGGAAATTAACGCAGTCGCCGACAGTGGACAGATTTGTCAGCTCCTCCTCCTGCACCTCGCCGATGTCGAACTCCTCTTCCATACTCATGACCAGCTCAACCAGGTCCACGGAATCGGCGCCCAGATCCTCTTCAAAGGCCGTTTCCGTGGTAATTTCGTCCTGCTCCACAGAGAACTGGTCGGCAATGATCTTCTGCATACGCTCGAAAATATCCTGCATGTACTATCCTCCTCCTTTCCCAAGGGAATCGCGGATTTTATGATAAAACTTTTCGACCGGCCTGTCAATAGGCTGAACGGGATTTCTTACGGTTTTTCACAGTTCCACCCGCATCCACTGGATGTTTCGCTGGATCTCTCCGGGGAGATCTGCCTCCACGGCCCGAACGGCCTGGTAAATGGCGTTCTCAATGGCCCGGGCCCCGCTGGAGCCGTGGGCCTTGATCACCGTCTTCTGAAGGCCCAGGAAGGGGGTGCCCCCCACGGTGTCCGGGTTGAGGCGGTCCCTGAAGGCGTCCAGGCCGCTTTTGACCAGCAGGGCCGCCACTTTGGTCCCCAGATTCTTCAGAAACATGCCCTTGAGCTCCTTCCCCAGGAAGGAGCCGGTACCCTCGATGCTCTTGAGCATCACGTTGCCTGAGAAGCCGTCGGCCACCACCACGTCGCAGCCGCCCTTTACCGCCTCCTTGGCCTCGATGTTGCCGATAAAGTGGAGGCGGCCCGCCTCGCCGGCGGCCTGGAGCAGGGGGTAGGTCTCCAGACGCAGCCGGTCGCCCTTGGAGGCCTCGCTGCCGATGTTCAGAAGGCCAACGCGGGGCCGCTCCCGGCCCAGGACCCTGGCGGCGTAGAAGCTGCCCAGGTAGGCGAACTGCACCAGATACTCCGGCGTGCACTCGGCGTTGGCCCCGCAGTCCACCAGCACCAGGCCCTGGCCGGCGGTGGGGACCAGGGGGGCCATGGCCGCCCGGCGGATGCCCCGGATGCGCTTGACGATCAGGGTGCCGGCGCTGAGCAGGGCCCCGGTGCTGCCGGCGGAGACGAAGGCGTCCCCCTGGCCGTCCCGCAGCAGGGTGAGGCCTACGGTCATGGAGGAATCCTTTTTTACTTTAAAGGCGGTGGCGGGGTCGTCGTGCATGTCGATGACCTGGGAGGCGTGGACCACGGTCACGCGGGGGCCCAGGCCGCCGCACTGCTCCGCCGCGGCGCGGACCTCCGGCTCCCGGCCTGTCAGGACAAGCTCCAGCTCCGGACGGGCCTGGGCCGCCCGGAGGGCCCCGCGGACAATCTCCAGGGGGGCGTTGTCCCCGCCCATGGCGTCTACAATGATCTTCAAATCTGCGCCCTCCTCTCTCCGCCTTCCCCGGCGGGCTGCGTGTCGGACAGGACCGCCTCACGCAGTCCGTCGATGATCTCCAGGGACCGCTGGGAGAGGGCCAGGTTCTTGGCCCGCTTGCCCCGCACCCGCTGTCCCAGGGGGGTGATGATGCCGAAATTGATGTTCATGGGCTGGAACCGGGCGACGCTCCCGTCGGACACGTACAGCGCCAGGGCCCCCAGGGCCGTCTCCCGGGGGAAGTCCACGGGGGGCAGGCCCTCCAGCCGCCGGGCCAGCTCCACCCCCGCCAGAAAGCCGGAGGCGGTGCTCTCCACGTAGCCCTCCACCCCGGTCATCTGGCCGGCGAAGGTGAGGCGGGGGTCGCTTTTGAGCTGGTAGTACCGGTTCAGAAGCCGGGGGGAGTCCAGATAGGTGTTGCGGTGCATCACCCCGTAGCGGAGGTACTCCGCGCGGGCCAGGGCGGGGATCAGGGAGAAGACCCGCTTCTGCTCGGCGAACTTCAGGTGGGTCTGGAAGCCCACCAGGTTGTAGACGGAGCCCTCGAGGTTGTCCCGGCGCAGCTGGACCACGGCGTAGGGCTCCCGGCCGGTGGCGGGGTCCAAAAGGCCCTTGGGCTTCAGGGGGCCGTAGCGCAGGGTGTCCTCCCCCCGCCGGGCCATGACCTCCACGGGCATGCAGCCCTCAAAGACGTTTTTGTCCTCAAAGCCGTGGACCTCCGCCTCCTGGGCGGCGCACAGCTCCCGCCAGAAGGCGCGGTACTCCTCCACGGTCATAGCGCAGTTGATGTAATCCGCCGTGCCCTTGTCGTACCGGGAGGCAAACCAGGCCTTGGTCATGTCGACGCTCTCAAAGCTCACCAGGGGGGCGGCGGCGTCGTAGAAGTAGAGGGAGCCGGCCGCCTCGCCGGTGAGGGCGGCCAGGCGCTCCGCCAGGGCCTCGCTGGTGAGCGGGCCGGTGGCTGCCAGCACCTCCCCCGCCGGGAGCTCCGTGACCTCCCCCTCCGCGACGGTGATGCGCCGGTGGGCGCGGACGGCCGCCGTTACGTATCCGGCGAACCGGGAGCGGTCCACCGCCAGGGCCCCGCCGGCCTCCACGCGGGTGGCGTCCGCCGCCTGGAGAATGAGGCTCCCCAGGCGGCGCAGCTCCTCCTTGAGGAGGCCCGGCGCGTTCTCCAGCCCCGCGCCCCGCAGGGAGTTGGAGCAGACCAGCTCCGCGAAGTCGGGGGAGTGGTGGGCGGGGGTCATTTTCCGGGGTTTCATCTCGCAGAGGGTCACGTCGATGCCCCGTTGGGCCAGCTGCCAGGCCGCCTCACAGCCGGCCAGGCCGGCGCCGATTACTGTTACATTCATCGTATATCAGACCGTCCAATCAAATAATCTACAGAAACCCCGTAGAAATCCGCAATTTTCCATAAAGATGATACGGTTGGTTCCCGTTCGCCGGTCTCGTAGCGGCGGTAGGACATATAGCTGAGGCCGCACAGCTCCGCAGCATTTTCCTGCTTTAAGCCGCGGCTCTTCCGCAGGGACAGCATTCTCTCTGGTAAATTTGACATATTTTCTCCAAAGGTTTTGACAATACCAAATGGAACAATCATAACTCGAATTGTTCCATCTGGTAAAATTTAAAAGGGGTGATTTTTATGACAACGCTGCTTCAAACGCTCTGCGAACACGCCCAGAAGACCCGCGCGCCCGCCCTCCTGACAGGAGGGGAGTACGAGGAGCTTTGCGGGCTCCTGGACCGGCAGAGGGAGCGGGTCGCCGCCCTGCTGCGGCCGGACGGGCTGCAGGCCTGGGAGGACTTTCAGAGGGATGCCCAGCTCCTGCAGTCCATGGAGCTGGAGGCCATGTTTCAGGCCGGGCTGTCGGTGGGGCTGGAGCTGTCGCGGGTGTAGCGGGACTACTCCGCCGCCTTTTTGGCGGGGGCTTTTTTCGCGGCGGGCTTCCTGGCGGGCGCTTTCCTGGCGGGAGACGCCGCTTTTTTCGCGGCGGGCTTCTTGGCCGGGGCGCTCTTTTTGGCGGCGCTCTTCTTGGCCGCAGGCTCCGCCGGCGTTTCCTCCGCCGGGGGCTCGGCGCCGGGCTCCGCGGGCTTGGGCCGCCAGCCGCCCCGCTTCTCCTCGGGGGTGAAGTTCTTGCAGGTCTCGTTGATGCAGAAGGGCCGACGGAAGCCCTTGCCGGACTTCTTGAACATGGTCTGACCGCACTCGGGGCAGTCGTTCTCCACCGGCACGTCCCAGGTCATAAAATCGCACCGGGCGCTCTCATCCCGGCTGTTCATGTGCTCGCAGCAGTAGTAGGTGTACTGCTTGTTGGTGCGCTTGCTGGTGCCCGTGCGCTTCATAATCCGGTCCCCGCACTTGGGGCAGCGGCCGGGCATGGCCACCACAAGGGGCATGGTGAAGGTGCACTCCGGGTACCCCGGACAGGCCAGAAACCGGCCGAAACGGCCGCTTTTTATGACCAGCTGCCGGCCGCAGAGCTCGCAGACCTCGTCGCTCTCTTCGGCGGGCACCTTCAGGCGCACGCCCTCCAGGTCGTGCTCCGCCTTCTCCAGCTCCGCCTTGAAGGGGGCGTAGAACTCGTGAAGCAGGTCCCGCCAGGCCTTGCCGCCGCCCTCCACGCTGTCCAGCTCCTCCTCCATGTGGGCGGTGAAACTGGCGTCCACGATGTCGCCGAATTTGTCCTCCATGAGGCCGTTGACCACCTCCCCCAGGGGGGTGGTGCGCAGATACTTGCCGTCCTTGACCACGTATTCCCGGTCCAGGATGGTGCTGACCGTGGGGGCGTAGGTGGAGGGGCGGCCGATGCCGTTTTCCTCCATGGCCCGGATGAGGGAGGCGTCGGTGTACCGGGGCGGGGGCTGGGTGAAGTGCTGGTCCGGCGCGAAGCCCCGGTTCTCCAGCTGCTGGCCCTCCGTCAGGGGGGGGAGGCTGGAGTCCTTGTCCTCCTTCTCCCGGTCGTCGTCCCTGCCCTCCTCGTATACGGCGGTAAAGCCGGAGAACTTCAGATTGCTGGCGGAGGCCCGGAAGCCGTGGCCGGCGGCCTCGGCCTCGATGGAGACGCTGTCAAAGACCGCGTTGGTCATCTGGCAGGCCACAAACCGGCTCCAGATGAGGCGGTAGAGGCGGTACTGCTCCTGGGTCAGATCGCCCTTCACCCGCTCGGGGGTGAGGTTCACATCGCTGGGGCGGATGGCCTCATGGGCGTCCTGGGCCCCGGCCTTGGTCTTGTAGATCCGGGGGCTGCCGGGGCAGTAGCCCTGGCCGTAGCGCCCCTGGATGAAACCCCGCACAGCGGACAGGGCTTCGTCGCTCAGGCGCAGGGAGTCGGTACGCATATAGGTGATCAGGCCCACGGCGCCCTCCCCGGAGACGTCCACGCCCTCGTAGAGCTGCTGGGCGATGGCCATGGTCCGCCGGGGGGTCATGGACAGCTTCCGGCTGGCCTCCTGCTGGAGGGTGGAGGTGGTGAAGGGGGGGGAGGGGGAGCGCTGCTTGTCCTGGCGCTTGACGGTCTTGACGGTGAAGACGGCGTTTTTCACCGCCTCCACCACCGCCTCCACCTCCTGGGCGGAGTGGAGCTCCCGCTTCTTCCCGTTCTCCCCGTGGTACCGGGCCAGGAAGGTGTTTTTCTCCGTGCCGTCGGTGGTCAGGCGGGCGTCCAGGGACCAGTACTCCTGGGGCTGGAAGGCGGCGATCTCGTGCTCCCGCTCGCAGACCATCCGGGTGGCCACGGACTGGACCCGGCCGGCGGACAGGCCCCGGCGGATCTTCTTCCACAGCAGGGGGGAGAGCTGGTAGCCCACGATCCGGTCCAGGATCCGCCGGGCCTGCTGGGCGTCCACCAGTCCCTGGTCGATCTCCCGGGGGGCGGCGATGGACTCGCTGACCACCCGCTTGGTGATCTCGTTGAAGGTGACCCGCCGGGCCTTCTCATCGCTCAGGCCCAGGAGCTCCTTCAGGTGCCAGCTGATGGCCTCCCCCTCCCGGTCCGGGTCGGTGGCCAGGTAGACCAGCTCCGAGGCCTTGGCGGATTTTTTCAGGTCGCTGATGATGTCCTCTTTGCCCTTGATGGGGCGGTAGTTTGGTTCAAAGTCGTGCTCCAGGTCCACGCCCAGAGTGCTCTTGGGCAGGTCCCGCAGGTGGCCCATGCAGGCCTTCACCTGGTAGCCGGGACCCAGATACTTGCCAATAGTTTTCGCTTTGGCGGGAGACTCAACGATCACGAGGCTCGATTTTGCCATGGTTTCCTCCTGGGCGGCGCGCGCGCCGCCGGGACCGGGCCCCCCGAGAGGGCGGGCGGTCCCCAACGTTTTAGAATGAATGCGGGACGGGGGGAGACCCCCGGTCGCAGATGGGATCTATTGCAGCGTGACCGCCAGGGAGAAGCGCTTGCCGCTCTCCTGGGTCACGATTTTATCCAAGGTGAGCATGGTCAGGGCGGAGAGGACCCGCCGCGCGGGAATCTGGGTCTCATCAATGAGGTCGTCCACCTGGACCGTCCGGCCCCGGAGGGCCTTGACGATGCGCAGCTGGTCGTCCGTGAGGCCGTGGTCATCGTCCAGGCGCAGCACCGGCAGGGCGGGCGCAGGGGGTTCGGCGGCGGGGCGCTCCTTTTGGGGCGGCTGGGCCGGCGCGCCGCCAAAGCGCCGGGGTTCCTCCACCCGCAGCTGCCGCAGCTTGTGGGGAAAGCGCTCCACATAGTGGCCCAGCACGTCCCAGGCGTCCATGGCGGGGCCCGCGCCGTCCCGGAGGAGCCGGTTGCTGCCCGCGCAGTGCCAGTCCCCGGCCTGGCCCGGCAGGACGAACACGTCCCGCCCCTGGTCCAGGGCGCGGCTGGCGGTGATGAGGGCGCCGCTCTGCTCCGGGGCCTCGGTGACCACCACACCCAGGCTCAGGCCGCTGATGATCCGGTTGCGGACGGGGAAGTGGCGGCCCATGTGCTCCGTGCCCGGCGGGTACTCGGAGAGGATGACGCCCCGGGCGCCGATGTCCTCGTAGAGCCGGCGGTTCTCCCGGGGGTAGAGGATGTCGTGGCCGCCGCCGATGACTGCGGCAGTGAAGCCCCCGGCCCGGAGAGCGCCCCGGTGGGCGGCGGCGTCCCCTCCCGCAGCCAGGCCGGAGACGATCACCGCCCCCAGGCCCGCCATCTGGAAGGCCAGCTTCTCCCCCATCTCCAGGGCGTAGGGCGAGGCCTTCCGGCTGCCCACCATGGCCACGGCCACCTCCTCGTCGAAGAGGGGCAGCCGTCCCTGGACGTACAGCAGCAGGGGCGGATTGTAGACGGTGCGCAGGCGCTCGGGGTATTCCGCGTCCCGGAGGGTGAGAATGCGCAGGCCCAGGCGCTGGCAGTCCCCCAGAATCCGGTTGGCCTCGTCCATGGATTTGTCCTCCAGGGAGGCCACGGCGGCGCGGGTGATGCCCTCTATGAGGGAGTATTCCTCTTTTTCTCCGTAGTAAATCCGGTCCGGCTCGCCAAAACGATCCAGCAGGGCCAGCTTCAAGGGGCCGCTGAGCTTGCGTCCCGTCAGCCAGAGCCAGTACTTTAACGACGCCATGGGGCCTCCTTTCTCCGCGGGGGTGGGCGGTACGGCCGCCTATATCTGCCGCCAGCCCTCCCACAGGAGGACGGCGGCGGCTACGGCGGCGTTGAGGGACTCGCAGCGGCCAGACATGGGAATTTGCAGCGTCCCCTGGCAGGCGGCCAGGGCCTGGGGGGAGACCCCCCGCCCCTCGCTGCCGATGACGAGGGCGGCGCTTGTCAGGTCCGCGCGGCGCACGTCCGCCGTGTCCGGCCCCAGGGCGGCGGCGTAGAGGGGGACGCCCGCTGCGCGGAAAAGGGCGGCGGCGTCCTCCAGAGTGCAGGACCACTGGGCCGACCGGAAGTGGGCGCCCATGGCGGAGCGCAGCGTCTTGGGGCTGTAGAGGTCGGCGCAGCCGGGGAGGAGAAACACGGCCCGGCAGTCAAAGGCGTCCGCCGTGCGCAGAATGGTCCCCGCGTTGCCGGGGTCCTGAATGCCGTCCAGCACCAGGTAGCGGCCCGGCTCCAGGCGGGTGGGCAGGGGGGGCGGGGTCATGGCGCAGGTGAAGACCACCCCCTGGGGGGTCTCCATGGGGCTGACGGCGGCCATGACGCTCTCGCTGACCTCCCGCACGTCCGCGCCGTTCAGGTCCGGCAGGGGGACGCCGGGGGTGTGCAGCACCGTGCGGACGGGCGCGCCCCACAGGCAGGCCTCCCGGAGGAGCTTGGGGCTGTCGCACAGGAACTCCCCGGCCTCCTGGCGGTAGGCGCGGGAGGAGGCCAGCTTGCGGAAATGGGCGCACAGGGGGTTGGCGCGGCTGGTGATGCGTTCTGCCATGGGGGCCTCCTCTGGGGCGGGCGAAGTGCCCGCGGGTGGTGTTCTCCGGTTCCTCTTATAATAAGGGCATCGTTCCCAGTTGTCAAGTCATGGTTTCGCCGCCGGACAATTTCCGGCGGCGAAGAGGGGGGCGGAGGAGCTATTCGATGGGGAGGCCGTGCTGTTTCAGGAAGGACAGCTTGTCCCAATAGCCCCGCTGGAAGAGGATTTTTTCGTTCACCACTTGGAAGAAGCCGCACCCGCGCAGACCCAGAGGGTCGCGCCACTCCAGGATGGCCCACTGGCCGTCCTCGAAGAGATTTTCCGTGATACAGACCATCTTCGCGGAGGAAAACTCCTCTGTGAACATCTGCCGGATGGCAGCTCTGCCGGTTACCGGGGCGTTGGACACCTGGTGATTGACCGCGTCGGCATGGTAGAGAGCGGCGATGGCGTCCGCGTCGCCGGCGTTGAACGCGGCCACCCACAGCTGGACGACTTCCTTGGGACGCAGCATGGCAGCGCCTCCTTTACATTTAAAAATAGTACGCTGTGATTGTACCACAGATCTGCGGGGATGGGAACAGGCAAATTTGCGGCGGCGCGCAAAAGAGGAAAAGCCGCAGCGGCGTATGCCGCTGCGGCCGGTGGGTCAGGGGGATTCTCTGTCCTCCGTCTGCTTCCGGTACTGGCCCATGAGGCCGTCGTACTTGCGGCCGGTGATGCGGAAGTAGACGTCAAAGCCGATGGTCATGGCGATGAAGATCAGGAAGAAGATGCCCACAAACGTGATCCAGGCCTCCGCCTTCTCCACGGGGAACCACCTGCCCTTCCAGGCCGCCAGGGTCAGCGCCGGCAGGAAAAGGGCCACAAACAGCAGGCTGCGCCAGGTGTACCGCATTTTCTTGAAAATCCAGGTGGAGAAGCACACCCCCTGGAGCAGCGCCGCCGCCGCACAGACCCAGAACAGGGTCCACAGCAGGGCGGTGGAGACCTGGCTGTTGTCAAACAGCAGGCTCATCGTCAGGTAGATGAACATGGAGGCGGTGAAGATGAGGCACGTGGAGGTCTTCCACTGGACTACGCCGTTTAAGAACTGTTTCATCGTAAGATACTCCTTTCCAATTCCCGCAGCTTTTCCTTCATGTCGCCGGCGTACTGGCGGGAGACGTACACCTGCTCTCCGTTGTCCATGGTGACCAGAAGCCGGCCCCCCAGCTCCGGGCGGATGGCCTGGATCCGCCGGAAGTTGACGATGACGGACCGGCCTGCCCGGAGAAAGTCCAGCTCCCGGAGGCTGTCCTCCAGCTCGTAGAGCCGCAGGGCGGACTCGTAGACGGCCTTGCCGGTGTAGAGGAAGGTCCGCTTGTCGGCGGTGTCGATGTAAAGGATGTCCTTTACGTCCAGCAGGCGGCGCTCCCCGTCCAGGATGCCCACCAGCTTCTTTTGGTGGATCCGGAGCATGGCCACCAGGCGCAGAATGTCCTCGTCCGGCTGGGGGCAGTTGATGATGACCTCCGTCTCGGAGAAGGACGGGTCCTGGTTGAGTGTGATCTTCATGACGTCCCTCCTTTCAGGACCATTGTAGCAGAGGGGCGGGAGATTGCAAGGCGGTTTGCCCCAGTGGGAGATGGGGAGGCGCAAGCGGGCGGTGAGAGGGACGGAGAGGGGGCCCCGGCCGGGGCCCCCTCCAAAATCCCGGCGGAGGTTCAGCTCTCCTCCAGCACCTCCAGCAGCTCGCGGCGGAGGGAGAGAATCCGGGAGACGTGGTAGTTGGTCACCACGTCCAGCTCCATGACGGAGTCCAGTTCCCGCTGGTCCAGAATGGACGCGCCGCAGCCCGTCAGCCGCTTCCGGTTCTCCGGGCTGAGCCGTCCGGGGGTCTCCAGCTGGGAGAGGACCTCCAGATGGCTTACCAGCTCCCGGGCCCTGCGCTCGCAGAGGCGGTACTGCTCCAGCTGCCGCTTCTGCCGGCGCAGGTGGAGGATCAGGCGCTGGTTGGCGAAGAGGGCCAGCTGCTGCTCCAGGCCGGCGATGGTCCGGAGCATGCCGTCGGCGTCCGGCAGGTGGCTGTCCCCGTCGAACATGTCCTCCAAAAAGAGGAGCAGGTCCCGGTCCAGGCCGGCCACCGTGGCGCGGATCTTCCGGCTGTTGTCGTAGGGGAAGACCAGCATGTTGATGAGCATCCCCACCCCCAGGCCGATGGCGGTGTCCCAGATGCGGCCCAGGGCGTAGCCGATGGGGGCCATCTCCGCGTCGGTGCAGAGCATCACCAGGATGAAGCAGGGCAGGGAGGGGGAGGCGGTGATGTGGAGCATGTTGTAGAGGACGATGAGCCCCACCACCCCCACGCCCACCGCCGTCAGATGGCTGATGGGCAGGGCCAGCAGCACCACCCCCGCCAGGGCCCCCATGGCCACCCCGATGATCTGGAAGAGGCAGGTCTCCACGGACTCCTTGAAGGTGGGCTGTACCGCCGCCATGGCCCCCAGCATGGCGAAGATCAGCCGGGAGCTGGTGGCCCCGTACAGGTCCACAATGACCATGGCGGTGATGATGGCGGCGGCGGTCTTGACCGTGCGCAGACCTACGTGGATTCTGGGACGCGTCACAGGCTTTCCCTCCCCTCCGGTGATTTTTGTCTATCATACCATGGGGATGGTGGGGCCGTCAAACCAAATGGGGGAGAAATGAAAAAAGTTTTCATATATATGGACACTTTAGGTCCGCAGAGCGTTCTATAGGCAAAGAGGGAAAGGAGGCTGCGGTATGAAAAAGCGGCTTGTTCGGAGGAAGAAAAGAGCGGAGACAGGGAGGGAGGCTGTCCTGCCGCCCGCCACCGTGCGGGAGGAGCTGCGGGAGCTGGCGCAGAGGAGAATGCTGTGGTAAAGCAAGCACCCCGGGACCTCCCGGCGCATAGGATAGATCGGGCGCGAGGTTCCGCAGACGGCGGCCTGCGCGCCCGATCCCCCGCGGCATGAGGGCTGCGGGAGTGCGATACAGGGAGGATGTTTTCCCTATGAGATACAACTGTTACGAGCATGATCCCTGCGGCTGCGGGAGCTCCTGCGAGGGCTCCTGCGGAAGCGCCGGCGTCTGCTGTGTGCCCGGCCCCCAGGGGCCCAGAGGGCCCCGCGGACTGCCCGGTCCCGCCGGTCCTATGGGGCCGATGGGACCCATAGGGCCCATGGGGCCCATGGGCCCCGCGGGGATGACGGGCGCCACGGGTCCTGCGGGTACGGCGGGTGCGATGGGACCGATGGGTCCCACGGGCCCGGTGGGTCCCGCTGGTGCGACGGGCGCGACAGGCGCGACAGGAGCAATGGGCCCCGCCGGCGCTGCGGGTGCGGTGGGCCCGACGGGTCCTGTTGGCCCCGCCGGCGCTGCGGGTGCGGTGGGCCCGACGGGTCCTGCCGGCCCCGCCGGCGCTGCGGGTGCGGTGGGCCCGACGGGTCCTGCTGGCCCCGCCGGCGCTGCGGGTGCGGTGGGCCCGACGGGTCCTGCCGGCC